>PBYF01000058.1 GCA_002729515.1 Deltaproteobacteria bacterium | reverse complement strand
GGGCCGCGAAGCACGCAACGGGTGCCCGGGCCGCGAAGCACGCAACGGGTGCCCGGGCCGCGAAGCACGCAACGGGTGCCCGGGCCGCGAATCCGGCGAGCAGTCCGTGCTATCCGGCCTCGAACCAGCCGGCCAGGGTTTCGACCAGTTCGGGATTTCCGAAGACGACGCCGAGCTTGCCGTCGCGTTCGGGGAGGGTGACGCAGCGGCCACCGGCTTCCGGAGCGAGGACCTGGACGGGAGCGAGGTCCCAGGCGTTGCAGTGGAGGTCGACCATGGCGGCGATGCCCCCGCCGAGCACCTGGGCGTGGCCGAAGGCGTCGGTGTAGCCCCGCAGCAGAGCGCACTCGCGGGCCATACGCTCGAAGACGGGCATCGCGCCCCAGAGTTCGAAGCAGAACGGGTCGCCGTGGGAGACGATCGCTCGGCGCGGATCCGATTCGTCGGAAACGCGCGTCGGCTCGCCGTTGCGGCGACAGCCGCCGCCCTTCCAGCCGACGTAGCGTTCGTCCAGCGCCGGGCAGTCGATGAGCCCGAATACCGGTTCGCCCTCGTCGATGAGTGAGATCAGCGTCGTGAAGAGCGGGATGCCGCGGGAAAAGCCGATGGTTCCGTCGATGGGATCGACCAGCCACTGCGGACGGTCGCCCCCGGCCTCTCCGCCGTACTCCTCGCCCCGGATCCCAAAATCTGGGAAGGCAGCCCCGAGGGTCGCCCGGATGGCACGTTCGGCCGCCTTGTCCGCCTCGGTGACCGGCGACCCGTCGGCCTTGGTCTCGAAGCCGACGCGTCGGAAGCGCGGCAGCGTCTCACCCCGCGCCGCGTCGGCGGCGGCCTCGGCTGCGACGCAGATCGCTTCGAAGTCGAGCGCCATGGCCACCGAGCTTAGAATCGCATTCCCGTGAGGGCCACGTGTCTCTCGCCGAACTCGCTGGTGCACGGTGTCCGCGGGTGGCTCCGGGCCATCCACGCGGTTCGGCTCGATTCGCGTCAGTTCGTGTCCAGCTCCCGCAAACGTCGATAGGCATAGATCCCCGTGTCGTGGCCGTCACTCCAGTGGATCTGGATCGCATAGCGCCCGATGGGCTCAATGCGGACCGGGTGCACGTCTTCGGGAATGCTCGCCGGATCGAGGCGGTTCGCGCCGGTCCACTCGTCGACGCAGTTCGCACAGGCGCACGCGAGGCGCAGGGTGCGCACCGCGTACCGGCTCTCGCGTTCGTCGCCCCAGACGATCGCCAGGGTGCGGGGCCCGGTCTGCCGGATTTGCGTGGGCCGATACCGCGGATCGTCGTGCGCCAGCTGCTGGTCCACTGCGCTAGTCTGCACCCTTTCTCGGAGAACGGCATGCGTCAGGACGCCATTGCCATCCTCGGCGGGACGGGGGACCAGGGGCTCGGTCTGGCCCTGCGCTTTGCGAAGGCGGGCCGCCCGGTCGTGATCGGCTCCCGGAAACTCGAGCGTGCCGAGGAGGCCGCCGCTGCGGTTCGCAAGGAGATCCCGGACGGCGAAGTCGAGGGCCTGGTCAACGAGGACGCTGCTGGACGCGCACCCATCGTGATCCTCTCGGTCCCCTTCGAGCATTTCGCGAGCACGGTGAAGGGCATCCGCGACAACCTGGCCGAGGGTCAGATCGTCGTCTCGATGGGCGTGCCGCTGGCGACCGCGATCGGCGACGGTGCCGTTCGCACCGTTGGAATCTGGCAGGGCTCGTGCGCAGAACTCGTGAAGAGCCTGGTTCCCGCCGGGGTTCAGGTCGTTTCGGCCTTCCAGAATGTCCCGGCGCAGCGTCTTCAGCACCTGGCGGAGCAAGTCGACTGCGACGTGCTGGTCTCCGGCGCCAGGGTGCCCCGCGAGCGCGTGATGGAACTGTGCGAACTGGTTCCGGGCCTGAGGGCCGTAAACGCGGGGCCGTTGGCAAATGCGCGCATCGTCGAGGCGATCACCGCGCTGCTCATCGGTCTCAACGCTCGCTACAAGGTCTCCGAGGGCCTCGGAATTCGAATCACGGGCCTGCCGGACAGCGACTCGAGCAGATAGGCAAAACCCCTTATTTCTCCATATCTTATGTTGCTGCTGGGCAATTCCGGGGCACACCGGCTGCAGCGGGTTTCGAGAACCGGTATTCTGGAATCGGTATGAGACTCAAGGGGTTGTGCCCTTCACGTCCTTGAACCGCCATATTTTGTGGGTTTCGTGTTGACACCCCCGACTGCCGGTTGTAAGAAGCCCGGTTGGGGATGAGACATGTCCCTCTGGCGGCCTGGGGGGTTTCTTTGAAACAGGCGGTCGTTGGAGGGAAGCGAGCTTGGAACGGGATGGAGGACCTGAACCTCGCTCGGGGGCCCCGGACGTACCGGGGCCTCTCTCGTCTCCGGGATTTTTTGCCCGACCCTTTGCGGCAAACAGAAGTCGCACCGGGGTGGGCGTTTCGTCTCCAACGCCGGCGCGTGTCTGAGGCGCCCATCGCAGATTCGCGCATTCGGGAGGGCACATAGCTATCGGTGGCCAGGTGGGGCACCGAGATTCGATCCAAGGGCGGACAAAAGTGGCGGTCAGAAGGACTTCCACGCCAGGGGGAAAGGTGAACGGGACGCCGACCACGGAATCGCGGGGCACGGTAGGAGCGAACCAGGGGATGAGTGCCACCGCGAGGAGCGGTCGTCGCCGCGAGAAACGCAAGCCGAAGGGGCTTTCGATTCCCCGACATTTCACCCGGTCGGGTGAGGACCCGTTCGATGGGGTCGAGTGGCAACTGCGCAATGCCAGGATCACCGATGATCAGGGCGAGGTCGTCTTCGAGCAGACCGACGTCGAGGTTCCGAAGGCGTGGTCCCAACTCGCGACCAATGTCGTCGTCTCCAAGTACTTCCGCGGTCACATCGGTACACCTGAGCGCGAATACAGCGTCAAGCAGCTCATCGGGCGCGTGGTCGGCCGCATCGTGGAGTGGGGCGAGGCTTCGGGCTACTTCCGTACGGATGAGGATCGCGACGCCTACCGCGATGAGCTCAAGCACATCCTGGTGACGCAGCGGATGGCCTTCAACAGTCCCGTGTGGTTCAACCTCGGGATCGAAGACACACCCCAGCAGGCGAGTGCCTGCTTCATCAACTCGGTAGACGACACCATGACTTCGATCATGGATCTCGCCAAGACCGAGGCGATGTTATTCAAGGGCGGCTCGGGCGCAGGGTCGAACCTCTCGAAGATCCGCTCCTCGAAGGAGAATCTCGCGGGCGGCGGAGTTGCGTCGGGTCCGGTCTCTTTCATGAAGGGCTTCGACGCCTTTGCCGGCGTGATCAAGAGCGGCGGCAAGACCCGCCGTGCCGCGAAGATGGTGATCCTGGACACCGATCACCCGGACATCATGGAGTTCATCCACTGCAAGGCCGCGGAGGAGAAGAAGGCCTGGGCGCTCATCGACCAGGGCTACGACGGTGGCTTCAACGCTCCGGGCGGCGCCTACGACTCGGTGTTCTTCCAGAACGCCAATCACTCGGTGCGGGTCACCGACTCGTTCATGCACGGCGTGCTCTCGGACGGCGACTGGCAGACTCACGAGGTGCTGACAGGCAATTCCTGTGACAACTACAAGGCGCGGGAAATCCTCCATGCGATGGCCGAGGCGACCCACGTCTGCGGAGATCCCGGTGTCCAGTACGACACCACCATCAATCGCTGGAACACGGTCAAGGCTTCGGGTCGCATCAACGCGAGCAATCCCTGTTCCGAGTACATGTTCCTGGACGACACGGCGTGCAACCTGGCGAGCTTGAACCTGATGCAGTTCCTCGACGAGGACGGTCGATTCGACGTGGAATCGTACCGGCGGGCGGTGGCCATCACGATCCTCAGCCAGGAGATCATGGTCGATCACGCCGCGTATCCCACTCCCGCGATCGAGCGAAACAGTCACCTGTTCCGCACGCTCGGTCTCGGCTATGCCAATCTCGGGGCCCTGCTGATGGCGTCGGGCCTGCCCTATGACAGTGACGCCGGCCGGAACGTGGCGGCTGCGCTGACGTCACTCATGTGTGGACAGGCCTACCTGGCCTCGGCCGAAATTGCAGAGGCGATGGGTCCGTTCTCGCGCTACCGGGTCAACCGAAAATCCTTCCTGGAAGTGGTGGGTATGCACAAGGCCGCGGCGGACGCGGTTCCCAGCTCCGGCGTGCAGGTGGATCTGCTCGACGCGGCCCGCGAGAGTTGGGCGGCGGCCCTCGCCGCAGGGCGCCGGCACGGCTTCAAGAATGCCCAGGTCACGGTTCTCGCTCCTACGGGAACGATCGCGTTCATGATGGACTGCGATACCACCGGTGTGGAGCCGGACATCGCTCTCATCAAGTACAAGAAGCTCGTTGGCGGCGGGTTGCTCAAGATCGTGAACAATACGGTTGCGATGGCGCTCGGTCGCCTCGGCTACGCCGCGGACGAGGTCGACGCGATTACCGCTTACTTGGACGAGCACGAGACGATCGAGGGAGCACCGGGGCTGCACGAAAAGCACCTGTCGGTCTTCGACTGTGCGTTCCGCCCCGTCAACGGGAGCCGCAGCATAAAGTGGATGGGTCACCTGCGGATGATGGGCGCCGTGCAGCCCTTCCTGTCGGGAGCGATCAGCAAGACCGTGAACCTGCCGGAAGACGCCAGCGTCGACGACATCACCCAGGCTTATATCGAAGGCTGGAGGCTCGGCCTCAAGGCATTGGCTGTGTACCGCGATGGCAGCAAGCGCACCCAGCCGCTCAACGCCGGTAGGAATGAAGAGAAGAAGACCGAAACCGACGCCCTCCGGCCGGTGCGACTGAAGCTCCCCGACGAGCGCAGCGCCGTCACCCACAAGTTCTCGATTGCAGGTCACGAGGGCTATCTGACGGTGGGCCTCTACGAAGACGGGCAGCCCGGTGAGATCTTCCTGCGCATGGCGAAGGAGGGCAGCACGGTCTCCGGCCTGATGGACACGATCGCGACCATGACGTCAATCGCGCTCCAGTACCGCGTTCCGCTCAAGACGCTGGTGGACAAGTTCAGTCACACCCGCTTCGAACCTGCAGGTTTCACGAACAACCGCGAGATCCCGATCGCCAAGTCGGTGATGGACTATGTTTTTCGGTTCCTCGGAAACCGTTTTCTCCAGGGTGAGCCGGTGGTGGACGACGAGCAGGAGACCGACGCGGAGGCGGCGGGACTCGATGGCGAGTCCGATCGAAGGCCGGAGCTGGCGGCTGTGGCCGGTGGCGCAGGCGATCCGGTGGGAGCCTACGCCATGATCAACCAGGCCGACGCACCGAGCTGTAGCGATTGCGGCTCGATCATGATCCGCAACGGTGCTTGTTACAAATGTCCCAACTGCGGGAGCACAAGCGGCTGTAGCTGAGTCGCACGCAGATCGACGGTGCACCTGATCGGGGGGTAAGGGGCGCCGGGGAGCGCGGAGGGTTCTGGCGCATGGCGCTCAGAATACTCCGCGCTTCTGCGTTTCAGAGCTCGATGCTGGAGCTGCCGATCGCCGTTGGGCTAGTAGTTCCAGCGGCCGTACTGGAAGCGGAAGATTTCGGTGATCGGGATCGTGGAGGCGATGCGGCACTCTATCGCGTCGATGCCCTTACAACTGTAGACGTGTTCGGTGTATCTGAGCAGTCCGAGGTAGGGTGCCTGGGGGTGCCCCGTGGGCTGTAGTTCCACGCTGTAGTCGTCGCCATAGCCGCGGTAGGTCAGCAACGGGTCGGCGGCGCTGCGGATCACGGTCGGTTTGGTCCGGTTTTTCATTTCGAGTTTCCGGACCTTGCCCATCCAGGTGGTGGCGAACTCCTGAAACGAGACCTCGGCTTGGTGGCGCCCGGAATCAGGGATCGCGGCGGGGGAGCCCGCCCAAGCCGGGGCTGCGATCGCGAGGAGAAGTGCGAGTATTCTGTACATATGCGTCCCTCAAAATCCGGGTCGTTCCCGGTCTGTTCGGCGTCTTCAGGTGAGGACTGAAGGCGCAGGACTTGCTCGTGCACCCGCGGGTGCCAATGCCGGTCCAACGTCACGAGACCTTGCGCATGCAAAACCAGCCGCATCCCGCTGACTTCATCGCATCTCTTGCACCCGCCCTGCGCACTGCTGCGGCGCTCGCCCGTGATCTCGAGGGTCGAGTGGCCAACCGACCGAAGACCGGGGAGCAGAGTCCGGTGAAGGCCGCGCTCACGGCGGCGGATATGGTCGTCCAGGAGACGTTGCTGGGCGCGCTTCGCGCCGATCTTCCGGGTGTGGCCCTGGAGGCGGAGGAGGACACGCCCACCGCGGCCCACTTCGCGAAGGCTGGCCCCACCCTCGTGGTGATCGACCCCATCGACGGCACGCTCCGCTTCTACCTGGAGGGTCTCGGTCCCTATGCCATCATGGCCGGACTGGCGTCAGAGGGCGTCTACAGCGGGGCTCTGGTGGCGCTGCCGCGGGAGGATCTCTTCCTGGATGCGCTCCGCGGCGAGGGTGCCCGGATTGCCCGCTCCAACTCGGAGCCGACTTCCCTGCGCTGCTCTCGCGAAGGTCACCGGGTGCTGGTCTCCCACGATCTACCCCGCTCCGCGGTCGGGGTGCTGCTCGCCGCAGGTTTCGAGGTCGCACCGGCGAGCGGTGGCGCTATCTCGGTGGCACCGCTGATCCCCGGCGTGCGGGCCGGGATCCGCCTGGTGCGCGGCGGCTCGGTGAGCGTCCGGGGCCGCATCGGGGCGCTGATCTCCCGCGAGGCGGGCGCGCGGGTCTGCGGCGCAGACGGACAGCCCTTTCCCGAGGAGATCCGCGAGCCGGCGAGCACGCTCCTCGTTGCGGCCGACGACGAAGACCTCGCCGTCCTGAAGGTTGCAGCGGCCGCCGCGCAGGCCTGACTCGGCTCGGCGGCATCTGTTCGCCGCGCCTACATCCGCGTGTAGTCAGGTCCCTCGCCGCCTTCGGGCGGCGTCCAGGTGATGATCTGATACGGATCTGCGATGTCGCAGGTCTTGCAGTGCACACAGTTCTCGTGGTGGATGAAGAGCTTCTTTCGGCCCGGACTTTCGGTGTCGTTCACCATCTCGTAGACGGCCGCCGGACAGAAGCTCTCGCAGGGGTTGCCGTACTCCTCGGCGCAGGTGGTGCTGCACAGGTCGGTGTCCGCGACTACCAGGTGCGAAGGCTGGTCGGCCTCGTGGGCCGTGCCGCTGAAGCCCACGAGGTGTTCCTTCGAAAACGTGAGCTTTCCATCGAATTCGAACGCTTCCTTCTCGCGCTCGTTCGGCGGCAGTTCGGAGAGCTTCTTCATGTGGGTGTGCCCGGCACGTACTCCGATCTCGTCGACGAGGCCGCGGCCGCCCGTCACGAAGGTGAGCGGGATGTTCTGGAGGAAGAAGAAGGTGCCCTTCTCCCAGGAGCCGTGGAAGTTGCGATCGGCCGCATGCTCGTCGTAGATCCAACTCCCGCGCACGCGCTCGGCGTAGCCGCCCAGCGTCTTCGAGGAGAAATCCTGTGCGTCGAGCGCCTCGACGATCGTCTCCGCAGCCAGCATGCCCGATTTCATCGCCATGTGGACGCCTGCCAGGCGCGCGGCGTTGCACATCGAGGCAGAGTCTCCGACGAGCATCGCACCGTCGTGGTAGAGCTTCGGCTGGGCGTAGAGCCCGCCGGTGGGCAGGCATTTCGCGCCATAACGCACCAGTTCGGCACCCTCGAGGAGATTGCGCATCCAGGGATGGGTCTTGAACTTCTGCGCCTCGAGGTGCGGGTCGGTGTGCGGGCTCTCGCCGTCGAGTCCGGTGACGTAGCCGTACGAAATCAGGTTGTCGCCCATGTCGTACATGAACATGCCGACGAACTTGTGCTTCAGAAGTTCGGGCAACATCATTCCGTGGATCACGCGTCCCGGCTTGTGTTTCTTCGGGTCGATCCTCCAGATCTCCTTGACGCCGGTCTCGAAGGTCTGCGGGTTTGCACCCTGGAGGTCGAAGCGCTCGATGAGCTGCTTCGCCAGCGTTCCGCGCACGCCTTCGCCGATCACGGTGACCTTGGCGAAGATGTCCATACCGGCCGCGAATGTTCCCTTCGGTTTGCCGTCTTTGTCGACGCCCATGTCGCCAGTGCGTACGCCGACTACGCGGCCCCCCTCGGTCAGGATCTCGTCCCCGGCGAATCCCGGGTAGATGTCGACGCCGGCCGCCTCGGCGCGCTCGCCGAGCCACTTGGCGACGTTCGACAATGAGATGACGTGGTAGCCGCGCTTGTGAAAAGGCGGCGCGAATATGGCTGGCACGGGAAGCGCGTGCTTGTTCGTGAAGAGATAGAGCCAGTCGCTATTGCAGATATTTTCAGTCGGGAAACCCTGGTTTTCGAAATCTGGCACGAGTTCGGCGATCGCCTTCGGGTTCATGCAGGCCCCCGAAAGCATGTGGTCTCCCACGCCCGCGCTCTTCTCGAGCACGAGCACGGTCGGAGGTTCGATCGGTCTGCTCCCACGGGTTTCGGCTGCTTCGTTGAACGCCGCGACCTGATTCATCAGGTGGATTGCCGAGGCGAGGGTCGCGGGGCCGGCGCCGACGTAGAGGACGTCGACCTCCATGCTCTCGCGTTCGATGGGTTGGCTCATCTGGACGACCTCCGGTCGCAGCGCGTGGGGAAGGGGGGCTTCGGGGCGCGAAGTCGCCGCGGACGATAGCGCGGCTCAGTGGGCTTCGGAGATAAGGAGCGCCCTGCGAAAGATCCAGAACATGACCAGCGCAACGAGCATCATGCCGCCCGCGATCACGAAGGGCCCTCCCAGGAACCATCGCTCCATTACCAGCCCCCCGAGCGCGGGCCCCACGATGCGGCCGGTCGTGGCCATGGCCTGGCTCTGGCCCAGCAGTTCGCCGGCGTTGTCCGCTTCGCAGGCCCTGGAGTAGAGGCTCGTGAAGGTCGGGAATGTGACGCCGTTGCCGAACGCGAGGAGCGTGCCCACGGGGTATAGCCAGACGAAGCTAGGTGCCCAGGCCACCGTTGCGAGGCCGATGGCCATGGTGAACATGCCCAGGGCCACGAGACGGCTCTCCCCCACTGCGGCTACGAGCCGCCGCAGCAGCACGCCCTGGGTCACGAAGAGCACGACACCAATCCACGCGAACAGGTAGCTGATGTCGAGCGCCTGCTTTCCGAACTGTTTGCCGGCGTAGAGCGTGATCAAGGCCTCGAGCACTGCAAATGCGCTGAAGAGGTGGAAGAAAAAGTAGAGGTACAGGGCGATGCGGCGGTCGTGGACCATCATCATCACCCGCACCGGCGTGGGGATGAATGTCTGGCGCAGCTCCTTCCAGTTCGGCGGTTCGAGTTCTACCGGTCGAGATTCGGGGAGCCACGCCCAGGCCAGCACGAAGTTCACCGCCGCCAGCGCCGCCACCGAGTAGAAAGGCGCCTTTTCGTCGATCTCGGCGGTGATCCCCCCCAGTATCGGGCCGACGATCATCCCGGCGCCGAAGGCGGCACCGATGATTCCCATTCCGCTCGCCCGTTCGGACGGCGACGTCACGTCGGTGACCACCGCCTGGGCGGTTCCGATGCTCGCGGCGAAAAACCCCGCCAGGGCACGGGCCGCGTAGATCATTTCTATCGAGTCCGCGAACGTCAGCATGACGAAGGAGCCGACGGTTCCGAGGAGGGAGACGAGAATCACCGGCCGGCGCCCGATCCGGTCGGAGACCCAGCCCCACACCGGCAGGAAGACGAGCTGCGCCAGCGCGTAGACCGACAGGATGAGCGCGACCTCGAAATCCGAGGCCCCGAGCCGCTCCGCGAAGAGCGGCAGTACCGGGATCAGGACCGTGAAGCCGATGAAGTCGATGAGGATCGTGAGGAAGACGATGAACAGGACGGCCCGGGGACGGGTGGGACCGGGCGTTCCCGGCGCTTCGAACGCCGGTTGCACCGCGTCGGGCGGCTCGGGTCCACTCATCGGGGCGCGCAGGGTAGCACGCAGAAGCTCATGCAAGCCTATAATCGCCGCGATGGGTGGACACACTTCGGGACTCGTCGACATCGTGCGGGACTTCATCGCCGCCGATCGGGCGTTGTGCGACCTGGTGAGCCGCTATCGGGGCGGCGAATTGCAATGGGATGAGGTGCGTGCACTCGTCGCCGATGAGGAGAGGAGTCCGCTCTTCCGTCTGAAGGAGCGATCCCACGCGCTCTTCCGCTCCGAGACGGAGGACGGGCGGATCGTCCGGCATCGGGAGGTACTTTTCGATCTGGCGGTTGGGTCGCTCTTTCACGAAGCGATGAAGTTCAGAGAGAACTTCTACCAGCGTGTCGTCTACGGACCGCGTGTGCGCGAGCTGAAACGGGAAGCGGGCGCGGAGGCGCTCTTTGGCGAGTTCGAGAAGATCTTTGAGGCGGGTGCCGACGCATTGGACGCGGGTGCCGCGGAGACGGAGGCTTTGCTCGAGCGCAGCCGCGAGCAGCTCGTGGACCTGCTTGCCCAGTACCGGGGCGAGGGCCACGTGGCGCGCTACCTGGTGGAGCAGTCGGAGCAGGTCGAGGCGGCACTGGGCCGCGGCCTCGCCCAGATCCTCGAAACCGTGTACGGCAGCGAAGCGGCGGGTTGGGAGCTGGCGGGTCGGTCGTACGTCGGCAGCGGATACTTCGAAGAGGCCGGCGAGGCGCTTCGCGAAGCGCTCGAGCGTGGCGGTTGCCGCGCGCAGCTCTCACCGCTCTCGGATTACGCCGCGGGTATGGCCGCTTATATGCGCGGCGAGTATGCGTCGAGTGTGGAGTCCGTCGCACGCTGGGCAGCCGCTGATGTCGCGCGCGAAACTCAGCTCGTGCATCAGGCCTGTGCTGCGCTTTCGCGGATGGACCGGCTGTCCGAAGATCCCGAACTCGTCGAGGCTGCCGCCAGCGTCGTGGCGCGGCTCGGCGGGGAGAAGGTCTAGGCCCCATGTACCCCGAGATCTTCACCGTCCCGGGCACCAGTTTTGCCATCAGCAGCTTCGGCGTGATGCTGGCACTGGCTTTTCTGACCGGAGCATGGCTCGCAGGCCGCCAGATGGGCGAGAAGGGTCTCGATCCAGAACTCGCCTGGACGCTGCTGCTCTACGTCATGATCGGCGGCGTGGGCGGGTCGAAGCTCTATTTCGCCGTCGATATGTGGCTGCGCACGGGAGGCCCGTTCACCGGCTTTCTGTTCTCGAGGGGGGGCATCACCTTCTACGGCGGCTTGATCGGCGCCATCCTCGTTGGCGCCTGGGGCTGCCGGCGCCATGGCGTTCCGGTGAAGATCTTCATGGATTGCTGCGCGGTTTCGACAGCGGTTGGCCAGGCGATGGGGCGTGTCGGCTGCTTCCTGGTCGGTGACGATTACGGGAAGGTTACCGACGTGCCGTGGGGCGTTGCTTTTCCCCAAGGCATGCCGCCCACGAATGATCTCGTCCACCCAACCCAACTCTACGAGATGGCCTGGCTGTTGCCGGTGGCGGGCCTTCTCTGGAGCCGGCGGTGGCGCAGTCCGTTTCTCTTCGGCGAATATGCGGCGCTCAACGGGCTCGGGCGGCTCGTCATCGAGAACTGGCGCGTGAATCCGAAGCTGGCGCTCGGCATGACCGAACCCCAGTGGATCGGGATCGGTCTGATCGTCTTCGGGGTTGGGGGCTGGTTCTACTACCGCCGTCAGGTCTGAGGAAGCGTGACGTGGAAGGAGGCGCCCGTGCCGGGCGGGTTCTCGACCCACGCACGGCCGCCGTGCGTCTCGGCGATCTTGCGCACGATTGCGAGTCCCATGCCGGTCCCGCTGCGGCCGTTCCGGTCCCGGGTGAGGCTTTCGAAGGGCTCGAAAATCCGCTCGTGGTGTTCCGGGTCTACGCCTCGGCCGTAGTCGCGCACCGTGATCTGGTGCAGGCCAGCCTCGTCGCGGATCGCCACGCTGATCTTTCGGGGCTCGCACTCGCCCATGTGCTTCACCGCGTTTCCAATCAGGTTGGAAAAGACCTGATAGAGGCGGGTGCGGTCGCAATAGACCAGGGGAGGGTTCTCGGGGACCACCAGCTGGATCTGCTCCGCATCGAGCTGGGGCTTCAACTCCGCCGCGAGTTGGGCGAGCACGCAGCGGGGATCGACGAGCGCCGGGCACTCGCCCGTCTGGCCGATGCGCGAGAGCTCCAGGAGGTCGTGGATCAGCATCTCCATCGTCTGGCCCGCCTGCTCGATGCGGTCGACGAAATGCGTGCCGGTGTCGTCGAGCCGATCGGCGTAGTCCTGGCGCAGCAGGCGCGAAAAGCCCAGCAGCGCCACCAGGGGTGAGCGCAGGTCGTGGGCCAGCGTGTTGATGCAGTGCTCGAGTTCGGCGTTGCGGCGCGTCAGGTCGGCCAGCGCATCCCCCGGGGACGGCCGTCCCAGCTCTCTCATGAGCGCATGGACTCGATCTGTACTCGATGGCGTCTTGCGGGGCTGCGGGGGGGCAGTCATTAGCTGGGGCTATCTCCGCTACAGGAGACTCCATTCCCTCTGCGCTCGTGCCCTATCGCAGACTGGCCTACTGCGGGCACGCAACACTCGGATTTTGGAAGCCTCCCGGCTCTCTCGAACTCCGCCCCCACCTGCCGCACAAATCCTAACACTGATTTTTCAGAACGGTCAACGTCGGAAACCTAATTACCTCTCTCAAATTCCCATTGCAGCCAAGGAGACACCGCATTAAGCCGGTTTCGGCGCCCCGTGGGGTCCCCGTGTGCTCGAGGTCACATTTCCGGGAAGACAAACGTGCGTTTAGTCGGGCGAAGTTTCGGAATGATTCGCACCCACGTCGTCGCACTCGCGCTCGCCTCGCTGTCGCTCCTGTCCGACGGACGCGACGGTCGAGTCGGCACCCGCGAGTCCGCCCCGGCGCAGGCAATGCGCAGCAAGACCTTCGGCGTTGTGCAGGTCTCCGCTTATCTGGTCCGTTTGAATCCGGATCTCCGAGCGCCGGAACGGGAGCAGATCGCGGCGGCGGTTGTGAAGTACAGCGCGAAGTACCGGCTGGAGCCCTCGCTCGTGCTCGCCGTCATTACCGCTGAGAGCAGCGCGCGACCCTGGGTGCGCAGTTCGAAGGGTGCGGTGGGCCTGATGCAGGTGATGCCCCACGTGGTGGGCGGGCTGCCGGTCGCCGGGAACCTGACCTCGATCGAGACGAATATCGAGGCGGGTTGCCTGATCCTGGCCGACAACATCCGGCGTCTCGGCGAGGATCGCGGGATCCTGGCCTATTTCTGGGGAAACGACATTCGCGGTGAGGCCTACCTGGAGAACGTTCGCGCGGTTCGCGCGGCGATCCTCCGCCACGCCTCCTAGGCGCACGTGCTAGCCTGCGGGCGTGGTGATCCGCCGCGTCGAGTCCCACTTCCCCGGGGGCGGCGGGCGGGCGCTGTTTGCGCGGGGCTGGCTGCCCGAGGTGCCCGAGCGCGCGGTGACGCTCGTCCACGGCTTCGCCGAGCACACGGGCCGCTACGAGCGCCTGGGGACCTGGCTCGCCGAGCGGGGCTGCGCTGTCCACGGCTGCGACCTTCAGGGCCATGGCCGCTCGGAAGGACCCCGTGGGCACGCCGCTTCCTTCACCGCCCTGGTCGAAGACACCGAGGCCTTTGTCGGCTGGGTGCGCAGAGAGCATCCTGGCAAACCGCTCTTCGTATTCGGTCACAGCATGGGAGGCCTGATCGTCCTGGGCCTCACGGCCCTGCGTGCCCCGGAGCTGGCGGGGGTCGTGACGAGCGGTGCTGCCCTGCATCCGGCCGAACTGCCCCCGAAGCTGCAGATCTGGGCGCTGCGCTTGCTGCGGCTGCTCCTGCCGCGCCTGCGGCTGAGCCGGCCGATTGCCGAGGATGCGCTCTCGCGCGATCCGGAGGTCGGGCGCCGCTACAGAGCGGACCCACTCGTCTTCCAGTTCATGACGCTCTCGCTCGCCTGGGCTGTCTACGACGGCGCGCGCCGCACGCTGGAAGCGGCTCCCGATGTTTCGCTCCCGGTGCTACTGCTCCACGGGGGCGAAGATCCGCTTGTCCTTCCGACGGGGAGTCGCGCATTCTACGCAGCGCTCGGCTCTCCCGGCAGCGATCTGCGGATCTACCCCGGACTGCGACACGAGATCCTGAACGAGCCCGAATGGGAGAGCGTAGCGATCGAGTGCGTCGAATGGATGCGCGAGCGGGAGGCCGATTGAGTGCCGGAGCGGCTGACCCATCTCGACTCCGAAGGCCGCGCGCGCATGGTCGACGTCGGTGAGAAGTCGGTGACTCACCGCGTCTGCGTGGCCCGGGGCCAGGTGCGAATGGCCGGCGAGACGCTGGCACGTATCGCCGAGGGTCGCATTCCAAAGGGGGACGTGCTGGCTACGGCGCGCATCGCGGGCATCCAGGCGGCCAAGCGAACCGACGAGTGGATTCCGCTCTGCCACTCGTTGCCGCTCGATTCCGTGGTTCTGGAACTCGAGCCGGATCCGACGGGTCCCGGCATTCGGATCGAGGCCAGGGTCGAGGCCCATGCCCGGACCGGGGTCGAGATGGAGGCCCTGGTTGCCGTCTCGGCCGCCGCGCTCACACTCTACGATATGTGCAAGGCCATCGACCGCGGCATGAGCGTCGAGGGCGTGCGCCTGGTCTCGAAGAGCGGTGGAAAGAGCGGTGAGTGGCGGCGAGCCGACGAACCCGAGTCGGCTGTTCCCGCGGGGTCGGGCCAGCGCGGTAGTGCATGAGTGGAGAAAGCGACGAAAGGGCGGAACCGGAGCTCTCGGACCGGTGTCCCACATACTCGAGGCGGAAAGTGACGGTACCGATGGTCGAAGCACACCCGGCAACTGTTGTCTCGGGGCACGCCCGTGGGTTGCCCCTCCGGACGATCGACGATCCGGATGCCGCCCTGGTCGAGCGCTGGCAGTCCGGGGACGAGGCGGCCTTCGAGACGCTCGTCCGCCGCCATGAGCGCCGGGTATTCGGATTGCTGATGCGGATGTTGGGCAATCGCGACGACGCTTTGGATGTGTCCCAGGAGACCTTTCTGAGCCTCCACCGCCACGGCCATCGCTTCCGCCGCGAGGCGCGCTTCTCGACCTTCGTCTACCGCGTCGCAGCAAATGCGGCGCTCAACCGCCGCCGCAGCCTCGGACGCAAGCGCAGCCGCGAGCAGGCGCTCGCCCGGCGGCAGGAGGCCGGCTTCGACCGGCCCCAGAGCCCCCGCGATCCCGAGGCGGCCGCAGTGGGTGTCGAGGCACAGGCACGGGTGCAGCGGGCCCTGCTCGAGCTACCCGACGACTTGCGGTTGACACTCGTCCTATACGACCTCGAGGGGCAGTCCTACGGCGACATCGCCCGGTCCCTCGGGATTCCGGAGGGCACCGTGAAATCGCGGATTCACCGGGCTCGAAACGCTCTGCGCGAAGAGTTGCGCTCGTTCGTAGCCGCCGGCAGGGGAGGAAAGGTGTCGTGAAAACAGACCGAGTCCGCGCTCGGCTGAGCGCTTATCTCGAAGGGGACGTCAGTGCCCGCGAAGCGATCCGGATCGAATCCGCCTTGGAGGCGAATTCCGAGCTTCGCGAGGAGCTCCGCGGATTGCAGGCGACCGTGAGCCTTTTGCGTGGGCTGCCCCAGCCCGAAGCCCCGCCCGCCCTGGCCGAGCGCGTCGTAGCACGTATCCGGGCCGGGGAGGCAGACCCGGTCCGTTGGCGGGACTGGCTCCACCGCCTGTTCGAGCCGACGTTTGCAGTTCCACTCACGGTCTCGGCCGTTGCCCTGCTCGTTTTCATCGGTACGCCGCCGGCGGTCCTGACCGGTGTCGGGTCCGCGCCGGGCACACCGATTGCCGGGGTCGATTCGCCGGTTTCCGCGGTTACGGTCGCCGGCGAAATGGGTGGCCCGCAGACTCCGAGTGTCCGCCCGCTCGGAGGCTCTTCTCCGCGGATGTTGAAATCGCAACGCTTGCAGATGATGCGCAGGCTTCGGGGGGCCGGCCATCCGCACTCCGCCTGGTTGGCGTCGCAGATGGAACCGGCCGGTGACGTCGTCCTCGCCAGCTTCTCTCAGGGGTCCGAGCGCCGCTGATCGGATCTGCCAGGCGGCGCAAGCCCCCGTGCACAGCGAGCGTTTTCTGAGCGCGCCGGCGGCGTTTGCCCGACGCTGCGAGCCCCCGTACCCTGCGCTGGATCTGCAGTGACGAGGTTTCGTGCACCGGATCACAACGCTCTTGCTCGCCTTCGTGCTCGCCTTCGCCCCGTCGCTGGAAGGGCGCTCGGAGGAGGAGCTCGAGGTGGTCGAGCTGATCCCGGACAAGCGGGCGAGTTGGAGTCCGACCTCTCTGTTTTCTCCGATCACGAGTCTCTTCCGCGGTGGACCCGCCCACTGGTATTCACAGCGCGAGATCGTGGTGCGGACCACACCACCGGGCGCTGCCCTCGATTTTTTCTACGTGAGGCGGAGCTTCCAGAGGGGCTTCGAGCAGGGAGACGCTCCCAGCAAGGTCGTGCTGCCCAGCCCCTTCGAGGCCGGACCCCATGACACGCTCAAGGTGCGCGCGTTCCACGATGGATATCGGCAGAAGGAGGTGAGCATCGACGTTCGGGGTCACGAGAAAGAGATCCTGATCGAGCTCGAACCCGTGGCCAACTCGCTCGTCGGGGTCACCCACCTCTACTTTGCCGACCGCGCCTCCATCAGCTTTCTCACCGAAGAGCACGCCACGTTCCGCGTGCAGAAAACGCCGGACGGATATTCCCTCATCTTGCTCGAGACGGGTGTCACGCCCGCGGCGTCCGAGTCGCTCGGAGCGGCAAACGACGCACTCGTGGCGGGCCTCGTACCTCAGCAGCTCGGCCAGGACCTCGTCGTTCGCCTCCAGCTGACCGAGGTCGCACGCGAGGGCGAGATGGAGCTGCGCCAGCGGCAATCCTACGACGCCGTGCGGCGGCTCAACCGCTTCTCCATCGATATTGCTCCGAAAAATCCGAGCGCGAGTTCGGTGCAGCGTGCACACGCAGCACTTGCGCGGGTCCGAGTTGCTGACGTCAGCGGGTGCGCGCTGCGTTACGAAGAAACCCTGCGCAAGAAGCTCGACGCGGCGGGCCTGGCGCGCGCTCTCACACCGAGCGGTTCCTTCACGGACCCCTATCTGCGTGCCGCCATGCGGCGCCTCGGTGCGGTCTCGCCCGGCGCGGCCGTGGTGTTGGCAGACGGGACCACCTATCGGACCGACCTGCCGATCGAGCTCTCGGCGGCGTCGAGTCAGGCGGCCGAGGTGCGCGGGTACCTGGCACTGCTGCGGCGGTTCGTGACCGAGCTCGAAGACAAGTCCTACCGGCGTGAGACGCTGCGCGGGCTGATCGCGCCCGAGGTCGGTCCGTCTGACTTCGACGCGATCCTCGACGAGAGCGAGGTGGCCGAGCGGCTCTGCCTCGCCCGCGCGAGCTGACGCAGCCTCACCCGCGCGAGCTGACGCAGCCTCACCCGCGCGAGCTGGCTCTGCCTCGCCCCCGGCACGCGCTATTCTTTTTGGACCGCGGTCCCGCGGAGTTTCAATGCGAGACCGTCCTCGCGAGCGCCTGGAGGCACTTGGTGCCGAGGCCCTGAGCGATGTGGAACTCGTGGCGCTACTGCTTCGCACCGGTGGTGGGGGTCTCGACGCGGTCGCCGTGGCGGTGCAGCTGCTGACGGCGAGCGGCGGTCTGGCGGGTACGGCTCGAGCCGCGGCCGCGGACCTTGCGGCGGTACCGGGTGTCGGGCCGGCAAAGAGTGCCACGTTGGGAGCCGCGTTCGAGTTGGGCCGCCGCCTCGCCGAACGCCGGCTCGACGCAGGGATCGCTGTGCGCGGTCCCGCCGACGTGCACGCCCATTTTCACCCGCACCTGCGCCACGCGGCCCAGGAATGCTTCATCACCGTGCTCCTCGACGGACGGCACCGCGTGATCCGTCATGCGCTCGTGTCGCGGGGTACGCTCACCGCCAGCCTGGTTCACCCGCGCGAGGTCTTCCGGCCGGCGCTTCGCGAGCCCGCAGCCGCCGTGGTCCTGGTGCACAACCACCCCAGTGGCGACCCCACGCCCAGCCGGGAAGACCGGGAGATCACCGAGCGGCTGGTGCGCGCCGGCGATCTCCTTGGCATTCCCGTGCTCGACCACGTGGTCGTGGCCGAACGCGGCTATGCGAGTCTGAGGGAGGAGTTGGCGGAGTGGCCGGGCGTTTGAGCGGCCCGGACATCTGTTTGCCCCAGGGCTCAAGCTGGCTCGACGGGTTGCCGATACCCGCTGGGGAGGTTTCCCATGACCCGATTCAGCGGCGATCACGCGCTCGAGTGCGCAGTCCGAGGGTACGAGCGACGCAAGGCCGACCGGGCCGATTTGGTGGTGCAGGTCGAGTACCGGACCGTCGACGAGCTGTTCTCGGAGTTCTCCCGCGACGTCAACGAGGGCGGAATCTTCGTGAAGACCGAAATTCCGCCCGTTCCGGGGACGCAGATCGATCTTCGGTTCCGTCTGCCCTGCGATGAGGAGCCCGTTCGAGCCAGCGGCGTGGTCGTTCACGTGGCCGATGGCTCTCGGGGCGAGCCGTCCGGCATGGGAATCGAGTTCGGTGAACTTTCTCCCGAGACCCGTCAGCGCGTCAACGAGTTGGTGCGGAAGCTCCGCGTCGCATCACCCGGCTAGGCCGCCGGGCGTCGCGCAGCCGTCGCAGTGCGTCAGAACGGAATGTCGTCGCCGCTGGCCGGACCGGGCGGGCCATCGGCCGGACCGGGCGGGCCATCGGCCGGACCGGGCGGGGGAGGCGCATCGCCGCCACTGCGGCCGACGCCGTCGCCGCGTCCTCCGAGGAAGGTCACCTGCTGCGCCACGACTTCCGTGGTCCTGTGCTTGTTCCCTTCCTTGTCCTCCCACTCGCGGGTTTGGAGGCGCCCTTCGATGTAGGCGCTGCGCCCCTTCTGCAGGTACTGGGCGCAGTTCTCGGCCTGCTTGTCCCACACCACGATGCGATGCCACTCCGTCCGCTCCTGGCTGCTGCCCTGTTTGTCTCGCCAGCGTTCGTTGGTGGCCAGGGTAAAATTGGCGACTGCCATTCCGCCCTTCGTATAGCGGAGCTCCGGGTCGCGACCGAGGTTGCCGATCAAGATCACTTTGTTGACGCTTGCCATGAAGGCCTCTCCGTCGGGATCGGGGGTGTCTTGAGATCATCCCTTCCCGACGAACGGGCGTCAAGCCAGAAGCGAATAGAACCTCGTTCCATGTTAACGGTTGTTCACGTCTTCTACAGATTTCCGCCGGCTCTGGGCCGCGCGCGGTATCCGGTGATCGGTATCTGCACCATGGTTTGGGCGAGCATCGGGGTTTTGCTCTTCCCTTCGACCGCAGCGGGCGCAAGCCCCACGGTGTCTTCGACAACCACACGCCCGGGTCCCGTGAAAGTTCGTCGCCGAGCGCGCGCTGGCATGGATTTGCGTCTTCGGCCGGGTGCTCGCGCCGGCCGACCCGTCCGGGAGGCGATCGCGGCCGGCTTCGATCCGGAATTCCGCACGGAGGAGAGCCCAGGGGCCACCCCGCACCGGCTGGGTTAAACTGACGTCACGACCCGTCCCAGGGGGTGAGGGGCGTGGGAAGGCATCGGCATGGCTAGGGCCGCCGCCGGACGGCGCAGGTCCAAGGAGACCCGCTCCGCAAAGGTGACTTCGCGGGTGGTGCGGGAGTGCGTCGGCGTAGCCCTCGTGGGGCTCGCGCTATTGCTCGCGCTCGGGCTCTGGACGTTTTCGCCCGACGATGCCCTTTTCGAGGCGGGGAACGTGGAAAACCGTGCGGGCGTGTTCGGGGCCACCACCGCCGCCGTCCTTTTCGGCACGCTCGGGCTCGGGGCCGTCGTATTCGTTGTGGCGCTCGGCTACGTCGGGCTCCGACTGCTCCTGGCTCGGGGAGTCCCGCCGCCCACATCGCGTTTCTGGGTGGGCGCGGTTCTCCTGATACTCGCGGCAGCCACGTTGCCGCCGCTCGTCGCAGAGGCATTCCCCGGCCGTGCGGCGGGTGTGCCGGCCGGTTGGCTGGGGCGGAGCCTCGCGAGTGCCGAGGGTCGATTTGTCGGGGCCTGGGGCGCGCTCCTCCTCAACGCGGTGATCGTTTCCATCGGCGCGCTGAGTTGGACCGGGGTGTCCACCGGTGCCGGGCTCGGTGCGATCGGCGTTGCCCTCGGGTGGGTCGGCGGCGCACTCGCCGCTGTCGCCATCTGGCTTTTCGAGAGCGTGAGCGCGCTGGCGGGCCGCGCGCAGCGTGCGACCCGCCAGCTCGGCATGGGCCTGGCGCGTGGTTTCGCGCGACTCGGGGTTTGGCGGGAGCAGCGCCGTCGGCGGGCGCGGGTTGCGGAGGCGGAGAGACCGGAGAGCGATCCCGCGTCCGCATCCGTTGAGGCGGCGTCCCCGAAGCGTCCCGCCGCAACCGGCTCCCCGATGATCGTGGATCACGCCGCGGACAGGGCGCGCGAGCGCACCGAGCACCAGGAGGCCTTCAGCTTCGAGGATACCGCTTCCTCCGGACCCTACCGGCTGCCCGACGTCACGCTCTTCCAGAAGCCGACTTCGCAGAAGCGCAGTTACGACCGCGACAGCTTGATCATGAACTCGCGCATCCTCGAGAAGAAGCTCGCCGACTTCAGTGTCGGGGGGCGCGTCATCACGGTCCACCCGGGACCTGTGATCACGATGTACGAGTTCGAGCCGGCCTCGGGCGTCAAGGTGAACCGGATCGTCAGTCTCTCCGACGACCTCGCGCTGGCCCTGCGAGCGCTGTCAGTGCGCATCATTGCGCCGCTTCCCGGAAAATCGGTGGTCGGGATCGAGGTGGCCAACCAGGAGCGGGAAACCGTCTGTATCCGCGACCTGGTGGACTCGGAGGCCTTCCGCGAAGACGGTACTCGGCTCAACATTGCGCTCGGCAAGGATATTTTCGGAAACCCGACCTTTGCGGACCTTACTCGGATGCCCCATCTGCTCGTCGCTGGGGCCACGGGAACCGGCAAGAGCGTTTTTCTCAATTCGCTCCTCTGCTCGATCCTCTGCCGGACGCCCCCCAACGATCTCAAGCTGCTGCTCATCGACCCGAAGCTCCTCGAGCTCTCGATCTACGAGGGAATTCCGCACCTCATCGCGGACGTCGTCACCAACCCGAAGCAAGCCGCTGCGGCATTGAACGGCATCGTGCACAAGATGGAGGAGCGCTACCAGATGATGGCGGCGCTCGGCGTGCGCAGCATCGATCAGTACAACGGCCGGGTGGCGAAGGAACTCGACGCCGGCAAGAAGACCTTCCGTCTGAGGCCGAAGCCCGGAGAGGAGGAGGGCGAAGAGGTGCCCTTCCGCCACTTCCCGTACATCGTGGTCGTTATCGACGAGCTTGCGGACCTGATGGTTGTCTCTGCACGCGAGGTGGAGGAATCGCTCCAGCGTCTGGCCCAGATGGCTCGGGCGGCGGGTATTCACCTCGTGCTGGCGACCCAGCGACCCAGCGTCGACGTCCTCACCGGCGTCATCAAAGCGAACTTTCCAGCCCGCATCTCTTTCCAGGTTTCCTCGCGGACCGACTCGCGGACGATTCTCGATCAGAACGGCGGCGAACAGCTGTTGGGGATGGGGGACATGCTCTTCCTCCCGCCGGGCACGTCGAAACTCCAGCGTGTTCACGGTGCATTCGTGACGGAGGAGGAGGTCGCGGAGCTCGTGAGCCAGCTCCGGCAGCAGGGGGCGCCGCACTTCGACGACGCACTGATCCGTGCCCAGGAGGAAGGCGAGGCCAGGGAGTCCGGATCGAACGAGGACGTGGACGAGATGTACGATCGCGCCGTGGCCATCGTGGCCGAGACGCGCAATGCCTCGATCTCCTACATCCAGCGGCGCCTCAAGGTCGGATACAACCGGGCAGCGCGCATGGTGGAGCACATGGAGAACGAGGGCGTCGTGGGACCGCAGGAGGGCACCAAGCCCCGCGAGGTCTATGTCAGCGCGATCGACGCGTGAATGCCGCCGGCTCCGGGTCGTCGAACGAGAGGTGAGGTTTCGTGCTCCGCACACCCTGTTGGCCCTCGTGCTCCTGGCGGCGTTGCCCGCGGGCGCCGATGAGAACGCATCCCAGTGTGCGGAGCGTGCCGTCGAGGCAGTGAAACAGCTCTACGCGAGCGTTGAGGACCTCAGCGCCCGGTTCAGCCAGGAATCGCGCTCCGTGGCGTTCGGGGGTCCCGGTGCCGTGACCCGGAGCCAGGGCAAGGTCGTATTCGCCAGGCCAGACCGGATGCGTTGGACCTACACGGAGCCGGAGCGAAGCCTCGTCGTGAGTGACGGCGAGTGGATGTGGATCCACGAGATCGGGAGCGGTGAGGCCCAGAAGCTCTCGGTCGCCGGGGGAGCGCTCTCCGGCGCAGCGATTCCGCTCCTGCTGGGCGAGGCGGACATCGCCGGGACCTTTTCCGTGCGCGAGGAGGCGTGTGAGGCGACCCGCGTGCGCGTCGTACTGACACCGCTCCAACCGGCGGCGTACGAGCGATTGCGCGTTGCCGTGGATCCGCAGACCGGGGAGATACTCGAGACTCAGGTCGTGGATCTGCTCGGCAACGAGACCCGAGTGGCCTTCACTGACATGCGCGTGAACACGTCACCGGATTCGGCATTGTTTCGCTTCGATGCCCCGGAGGGCGTCGAGGTGATCGAACTGGCCCCTCCGAACTGAAGCTCAAGACCCTCCGAACTGAAGCTCAAGAGGGTGGAATCTACAGAAAAAAGGAAATGAATCACCCTTGGAAAAGCAGCAGCACCGAGTTTCGCGGGGGTCGGGGGCTGTCAAATCGCCGGCGCTGGGGAGGGGAATACTGTCAACTCTCCGGCAACTCCAGTGCAGCATTGCATTGCGAGGCGGCACACCGAGCGCAGCGGGAGCCGGGCCGGAAAGTTCGGCCAGCGGCGGCTCGGTTACCTCGGGAGAACCGAGATGGATCCCGAACGCGGGATCGGTGTCAAAGGTCGTGGGAGTGTCGCCTGTGCAAGGACTTGCCATCGGCTGTGCACGCGGGATGCCGGTTGACACCCCGAGGCCCTCGGCTAGACTCGGATACCTAAAAAGTTTGTGTTTCCGCGAGGTTCTACGCTTTTCCGCGCACTCCTCCCAGAACCGGAATGCAGGTGTAGGGTGTAGGGGGAGGGGACCAGATGATGAGCGATGGCTTCATGACCTCGCCGCTCAACGGACTCTCACTACAGCGGGAGTGGTTCTTTTTCCACGGGACTCGAAGCGCTGGCTCCCTTTCCGGAGAGGGATGCGTGGTTTCGGGAGCCCTGTTAGAGGGTCCGTCTCGGTGCGTGCGGCACGGGTCTTGCTTTCTCGTTTAGCCGAAGCCTGCTCCCCCGAAGGGGGGAGGACGAACGAGGAGACATCGGCATGAGCGAGTTCGATTCGGGATCGGGCAGGAGGGGTTTCGTCCACGACGTAATGCGGCGGATCTCGTCGTCTGCGCCGTCGGACGAAGATGGTTCTGAGGGAAGTCCGGAACAGCGCGGGGACGCGCGCTCGTACCGCGATGAGGTCGAAGACCTCCAGGACGCGGTGCGGCTGTTCGGCAGTGACTCCGATGAGTTCCGGCGCCGACTCGATCGCCTGGTCGCCGAATTCGAAGCGCTGCGGCGCCGCTACCAGCTCACCCGGGAGCAGTGTGCGGATGCCGAGCGTCAGAACGAGCGCCTCGTGTCGGTGCTGCAGGAGGCCAAACAACAGATCGAACTTCTCAAGGAGGAGGTCGACAAGCTCTGCGCGCCGCCGAACAACTACGGCATCTTCAACTGCGCGAACAAAGACGGTACAGCGGAGATCTTGGTGGACGGTCGCCAGATGCGCGTAAACGTTCACCCAAATCTCGATGCCTTTACATTCGAAGAAGGTCAACTGGTCGTCCTCAACGAGGCCTTCAACGTAATCGAGGGGTCGGGCTATGTTCCCCGCGGTGAGATTGCTTCGGTAGTCGATCTGCTCGCCGACAACCGCGCGATCGTTCTCGGTCATACGGACGACGAACGCGTGGTGACCCTGGCGGAGCCGCTGCGCAGCGAGAAGCTCAAGGTCGGGGACCACCTGCTCTTCGACCCGCGCACCCACTTCGCCTTCGAGAAGCTTCCGAAGTCGGCGGTCGAAGAGGTGGTGCTCGAGGAGATTCCCGATGTCACCTACGAGAAGATCGGGGGTCTGGCGGAGCAGATCGAGACATTGCGAGACTCGGTCGAACTTCCCTACGTGCATCCCGAGATCTTCGCCGAGCACAAGCTGCGGCCGCCGAAGGGCATCCTTCTCTACGGGCCTCCGGGCTGCGGGAAGACGCTCATCGCCAAGGCCGTCGCGAACAGTCTGGCTCGGAGCATCGAGAAGCGCACCGGCAAGGAGACGAGCGCGTACTTCCTGAACGTGAAGGGACCGGAACTGCTCAACAAGTACGTCGGCGAGACGGAGCACAAGCTGCGCGAGGTCTTCAAGAAGGCTCGGGACAAGGCCAGCGAAGACGTGCCCGTCGTGATTTTCTTCGACGAAATGGACTCGCTCTTCCGTATGCGGGGCTCGGGAATTTCGTCGGATATGGAGGCCACCGTCGTCGCCCAATTCCTGGCGGAGATCGATGGTGTCGAGTCGCTCAACAACGTGATCGTCATCGGGGCCAGCAATCGGCAGGACCTGATCGATCCCGCGGTGCTGCGACCCGGCCGTCTCGATCTGAAGGTCAAGGTGAACCGACCCGACCGAGATGCGGCGCGTGAGATCTTTTCCAAGTATCTCACCGCGGATCTCCCGTTCCACGAGGAGGCGGTGCAGCAGTACGGTGGAGAACCGGATCAGATCGTCATTCGGATGATCGAAGACACGATCGACCGCATGTACCGCACAGACGATGACAACAAATTCCTGGAAGTCACCTACGCCAAGGGCGAGCGCGAGATCTTCTACTTCAAGGACTTCGCCAGCGGTGCGATGGTCGAGAACATCGTCGCGCGTGCCAAGAAGAAGGCGGTCAAGCGCACCATCGACCACGGCGAGCGCGGAATCCGGCTCGACGACATGATCGAGTCCGTGACCGATGAGTTCAAGGAGAACGAAGATCTTCCGAACACTACGAATCCCGATGACTGGGCCCGCATCTCCGGTCGGAAAGGTGAGCGTATCATCAACGTGCGCACGCTCATGACGGGCATGAATCGCAAGGAGCAGTCGATTGAGAACGTCACCTCGGGCCAGTATCTCTAGGGGGGCGCAGAACGCGCCGGTGATCTGATGGCCATTCCGAAGGTGATGGGTACGGAAATCGAGTACGGGATCACTGTGAAAGGCGATCCCGATTTCGATCCGATCTCGAGCTGCGTGCTGCTGGTCAACGCGTATCGCGAGGACCACGCGGGTGAGATTCTCTGGGACTACGACCAGGAGAACCCGCTCGCCGACGCTCGGGGGTTTCAGGTGGACGGGGAGAAGTACACCCCGAACCAGCAGGAGAACATCGCCCGGAACAAGACTCTCATCAACGGCGCGCGCTACTACGTCGACCATGCGCATCCGGAGTACTCGTGTCCCGAGGTCACCAGTCCACGCGACCTCGTGGTACACGAGAAGGCGGGTGAGCGAATCATGGAGATGAGCCGCCGCGAGTCGAACGCGCTGCTTCCGGCGGGAACGCAACTGCTCCTCTACAAGAACAACAGCGACCGCAAGGGAAATAGCTACGGCGCTCACGAGAACTTTCTCATGGACCGCCGAACCTCTTTCAAGCAGGTGGTGGAGCACGTGACGCCCTTCTTCGTGACGCGCCAGGTCTACACCGGTGCGGGCAAGGCGGGGAGCGAGAACCGCAGCCAGCCCTGCAACTACCAGATCTCCCAGCGTGCGGACTTCTTCGAGACAGAAGTTGCGCTCGATACGATGGTGAAACGCCCGATCGTCAATACCCGAGACGAGCCCCACGCAGACCGCGAGAAGTATCGCCGGCTCCACGTGATCGTGGGGGATGCGAACCTCTCCGAATACACGATCTATCTGCGCACGGGGGTGACCGCGATCGTTCTCTCGATGATCGAGGACGGTGCGATCCGCAAGTCGCTCAGCCTGCGCGACCCCGTGCGAGCCATCAAAGAGGTCTCCCACGATCCGACCTGCCGTGCCACGCTGGCCATGGAGAGTGGCAGCCAGCTCACGGCGGTGCAGATCCAGCGCGAGTACCTCGAGATGGCCGAGCGCTACCTGTCGGGGCGCACGTGCGAGCCCTGGGAGCGCGACGTGCTCGACAAGTGGGCCGATGTGCTCGATGCGTTGGAGCGGGATCCGATGGAACTTGCGAACCGCATCGATTGGGTGATGAAGAAGGTCCTGATCGAGAGCTTCATGGAGCGCAAGGGCTTGGATTGGCAGGCACCCCAGGTACAGATGCTCGATCTGCAGTACCACGACCTGAGACCGGACAAGGGCCTATACTACATGCTCGAGAAGCAGGGACGCGTGGAGCGTATCGTCAATGACGAAGAGATCCTGGCGGCGGTGACTACACCTCCTGGCGACACTCGCGCATATTTCCGAGGAGAGTGTCTGCGCCGCTATGGCTCTGCCGTATTCGGAGTGAACTGGGATTCGATTTCGTTCAGCGTCGAAGACGAGCCGATCAAGCGCATCATGATGGCAGAACCGCTGAAGGGATCACGGGTGCACGTCGAGGAGTTGTTGGATCGGTCGCCCACGGTGGCGGATCTGGTGAAGAACCTGCGGGCTTGAGCCCGATGCGGAGAAAGCCATGCGAGTGATCACGATCCCCGGAAGTGGAAGCCACCGAGCGCCGCCCATCGTGTCGGCAGCGGAATCCAGTCAGAAGCAGAAGCCGCGCAAGGGCGGAGACGCTGAGGATGGAGGGGGCTCCGAGGGGGGGCAGAAGCTCTCCAAGAAGGGCGAGAAACTGAAAGAAGAGATGGACGCTCTGGTGGACGAGATCGACGAGGTCCTCGAGGAGAACGCCGAGGAGTTCGTGAAGAACTACGTCCAGCGGGGAGGAGAATAAGGCGCGCACGCCGCCATTGGGGTGCGAGTGGTGCAATAAAGGGGGGGTGTGTGCAGGTCGGCGGGAAGTACCAGGGTTCGAGCTTTTCGGAGTTGCTCTCCATCGATCATCCGGGGCTGCGTCCGGATTTCTCCCGGCTCGCGAGCGCCTTCGATCCATCGAAACTGCCCCATGGGACCACGGTGCTGGCCTTCAAGTTTGCCGACGGCGTGCTCGTTGCGGGCGACCGGCTGGCGACGGAGGGCCACCGCGTCGCCTCCCGCGACATCGAGAAGGTCTACCCTACCGACAACCACTCGCTGATGGCGATTGCCGGTGTGGCCGGTCCCGCGATCGAGATGGCGCGCATCATGCGCATCGAACTCGAACACTACGAGAAGATCGAGGGCGATTCTCTCGAACTCGACGGCAAGGCCAACAAGCTCTCCCAGATGGTGCGTGCGAACCTGCCCGCCGCGATGCAGGGCATGGTTGTCGTGCCGCTCTTCGCCGGCTACGACCCGCGCCGATCCCAGGGTCGGCTGTGGAAGTTCGATATGACCGGCGGCCGCTACGAGGAGACCGACTACGAGGCGACGGGCTCGGGTGGCCTGTACGCCGGCGAGTCGCTGAAGAAAAGCCACTCGAACGATATGTCCGCCGCCGCCGGTCTTCATTCCGCAGTACAGGCCCTGACCGACGCTTCCGACGAGGATCGGGCCACGGGCGGGGTTGATCTCCAGCGCGGCATCTACCCGATCGTCTGCCTCTGCACGGAGTCGGGTATCGAACGTGTCTCGGATGCCGACGTCGAGAATGCCTACCGATCGATCATGCGAGGCGCCTCATGAGCATGCCCTTTTACGTGTCACCCGAGCAGGTGATGGCGGACAAGGCCGAATACGCCCGCAAGGGCATTAGCCGCGGAAAGTCCAGCGTCACCCTCGAATTCGAGGGGGGGGTCGTCCTGATGGCCGAGAACGTCTCCTCGTTGATGAAGATCGGCGAGATCTACGACCGTGTTGCCTTCGCCGGCGTGGGGAAGTTCAGCGAGTTCGACCAACTCCGGAAACTCGGCGTGCGCTACGCCGACACCAAGGGCTATGCCTACTCTCGAGAGGACGTCCGGGCGAAGGGGCTCGCGAACGCATATTCCCAGGCCATCGGCGATGCCTTCACCCAGCAGCTGAAGCCGCTCGAGGTGGAACTGATCGTGGCCGAGGTTGGGGATCCCGGACTGGCGGGCCAGGAGCACAACTCAATCTACCGGGTGACGTTCGACGGCAGTATCAGTGACCACGAGGGCTACTGCGTGATTGGTGGCGCCGCCGACGATCTCGATGCATTTCTTCGGTCGGAGTACCGCAAGTCTTTCTCCCTCCGGCAAGCGCTGCACCTGGGCCGCCGGGCCCTGGAGCGCGCGGCGGAGGGCCAGCCGCAGGTTGCACCCGAAAACCTCGAAGTCTGCGTGCTCGAGCGGGGCCGGATCGGGCGCAAGTTCCACCGCCTTTCCACCGATACGGTAAGGGACCACTTGGCGGGCTAGACTCGAAGTCCGGCGGACCCGACGTGCAGAAGCGGATCTACGGAATCGAGACGGAATACGGGATCATTTTCACGCCTGACGGGCGCAAGACACTGCCCGTGGAGAAGGCGATCCGCTTCCTTTTCGAAAAGCTGATCACCACCGAGCACTTTCTGAACGTCTTCCTGGAGAACGGAGCCCGGTTCTACCAGGACACCGGCTGTCATCCCGAATACGCCACCCCGGAGTGCGCCTCGCCGCGCCAGGTGATTCTCTTCGACAAAGCCGGCGAGAGGATCCTCGAGGATCTGCAGGTCTACGCCGAGGAAAAGATCCGCGAGGAGCGCATCGCCGGGAAGCTTTCGATCTTCAAGAACAATACGGACTTCGTGGGCAATAGTTACGGCTGCCACGAGAACTACCTGGTCGACCGCGACGTCGACTTCTACTACCTGGCCGAACAGTTGATCCCCTTCCTGGTGACCCGTCAGATCTACACCGGTGCGGGCAAGGTCTCCCAGACCCAGGACGGGGTGCGTTACTGCATCAGCCAGCGGGCCCAGCACATCTATCAGAAGATATCGGGCACCACCACCAACGATCGCTCGATCATCAACACTCGCGACGAGCCCCACGCCGACCGAGAGAAATATCGCCGGCTCCACGTGATCGTCGGTGATTCGAATATGTCCGAGTACACGAACTTCCTGAAGGTTGGTGCGTGTGCGGTCGTCCTCCAGATGATCGAGGACAATTACATCAACCAGGATTTCACGCTCCGCAATCCGGTCAAGGCGATCAAGGACATTTCCTACGATTCAACCTGCAAGCGGAAGCTGCGCCTGGACAGCGGCCGTGAGTACTCTCCGATCAATATCCAGTACGAGTACTGCGACATGGCCCAGAAGTACATCGAGCAGTACCCGGTATCCGACGAGTTGAAGCTCGCCGTGCAGATGTGGCAGCACACGCTCGATTGCCTGGACACAGATCCGAGCAAGCTCGACCGCCAGATTGACTGGTTGATCAAGCGCTCGATGATCCGAAGCTACATCGACTCGCGGGAAACCACCTGGAACGACTCGCGTGTATTCATGCTCGACCTCCAGTACCACGACATTCGGATGAACCGCGGTCTCTACTACCTGCTCGAGCGCTCCGGCGCCGTAGATCGCGTGCTCGAGGATGAGGAGATCCTCAAGGCAAAGACCGAGCCGCCGACGGATACGCGGGCGCGCATGCGGGGCGAGTTCATCAAGTTGGCCCGGCAGAACTCGATCCAATACGATCTCGACTGGTCGAACATCCGCCTAGGTAACCTGTTGAACGTGCGCGTCATCTGCAACAATCCCTTCGAGACGGACATCGAAAAGGTTGCGGAGTTGGTGCGCACCATCCAGAAGACGAATCTGCGGAAGACGAGTCTCTCGAAGCTCGTGATCCAGAGCTAGCGTGGCCGAGGCCGGCCCGAAGCTCGAGGTGGTGCCGGGCGGCGCCGGGTCCGACGTGCCGGAGGGGTCGGAGGCCCCGGACCGGCCAGAGGCTTTCCGTCACTGGACGCCCTGGTTGCTGCTCGGCCTGTTGCTCCTGGCTCTGATCGGGCTGGGCGTCGAAGCCCGCCGCGCGGACCAACTCGAGGCGCGAGTCACGGGCTTGGAGGCCGACCTCGGGACGGCCGAAGCGGCGCTCACCGCTCACCGGCAGCATCTCGAAGCCGTCCGCGTTTCCGCGGCCGAACTGATCCATCTGGTGAACCAGGACCCGGATTCTTCGCCACGCGATTAGCTGCTCAATTCCTTCCCATGAACTGCCGATACGGTGCTTGCGCCTCTCGTCAGCGCGGAAGGGACCGACAACGATGTTCTTCGACGCGATTGCGGGCGCGTTCTCACACGATCTCGCCATTGATCTCGGAACGGCCAACACATTGGTCTACGTGCGCGGCAAGGGGCTCGTCTGCTCCGAGCCGTCGGTGGTGGCCGTGGCGCAGGATGCCTCCGGCCGAGGTGAGAAGGTGCTGGCCGTGGGCCACGAGGCCAAGGAGATGCTCGGGCGCACCCCCACTGGAATTCGGGCGATCCGTCCGATCAAGGACGGCGTCATTGCCGACTTCGAGATCACCGAGGCGATGCTCCGCTATTTCATCCATCGCGCCCACAGCCGGCGCAAGCTGGTTCGGCCTCGGATGGTGATCTGCGTTCCGCCGTGTATCACGAGTGTCGAAAAGCGTGCCGTGCGGGAGTCCGCTCTGTCGGCGGGTGCGCGCGAGGTGTATCTCATCGAGGAGCCGATGGCCGCAGCCATTGGTGCCGGCCTCGACGTCACCGCACCGACCGGAAACATGGTGGTCGATATCGGTGGGGGAACCACCGACGTCGCCGTGATCTCGCTTTCGGGAATCGTCACCTCCCGCTCGATCCGCTGCGGCGGTGACAAGATGGACGATGCGATCATCAACTACGTGAAGCGCAAGTACAACATACTCGTGGGCGAGCGAAGCGCCGAGCGGATCAAGATGACGATCGCCACCGCCTCGCCGACGGGGAAGACCGAGACCATGGAGATCAAGGGCCGCGACCTGGTGGCCGGCATTCCCAAGGTCGTGGTCGCGACGAGCGATGAGGTGCGCGATGCCCTCATCGAGCCGATCCACGCCATCGTGGAGGCCGTCCTCCTCACACTCGAGAAGACGCCGCCGGAGCTCGCCGCCGACATCGTCGATCGCGGTATCATGCTCGTCGGTGGAGGCTCGCTGCTTCGAGATCTCGACAGCGTGCTCCGTCAGGAGACCAATCTCCCGATTCTGCGCAGCGAGGATTCCTACACCGCCGTCGTTCACGGAGCCGGTGCGGCGCTGGACAACCTTCCGCTTCTGAAGAACGTCGCACTCGCCTAGGGCTCAGTTTCGGCGGCCTCGCCGTTGATACTCGTCGACGGCCCTGGTGTGTTCGCGGTACGTGCGCGAAAAGGCGTGCGTTCCGTCGTTGCGCGAGACAAAGAAGAGGTAGTCGCTCTCCGCGGGCTGCACCACGGCTCGCAGCGACTCGAGGCCGGGGCTCGCGATGGGACCCGGGGGTAGGCCCGCGATGACGTAGGTGTTGTACGGGTTGTTGCGGTCCTCGAGGTGGCGGCGGCGGATGTTTCCGTCGAAGTCGGCGATGCCGTAGATCACCGTGGGGTCGGTCTCGAGGCGCATGGATCTGTCGAGACGGTTCCAGAAGACAGAAGCGATTAGCGGGCGCTCGGCGGGCGCGCCGGTCTCCTTTTCGACGATCGAGGCCAGCGTCACCGTCTCTTGCATCGAGAAGTCACGGGCCCTGGCGAGCGGTGCGATCTCGGCCCAGGCCCGGTGGAATTCCTCCACGAGCACGCGGGCCACGGCGCGCGCAGGCAGGCCCCGTGGAACGCGATAGGTCTCCGGGAAGAGGTAGCCCTCGAGGGTTTCGCCCTCGACTCCCAGCGTCGCCGCCGTCTCGGGTGAGCGCGCGACGGCGAGGAAGTCTTCGCGGTCGACCACTCCCGCGTCGGCCAGGCGGTCGGCAATCTGCGCCAGGCGGAATCCCTCGGGGATTACCACCTCGTAGCTGACGACTCGCCCGGTGACGATTTGCTCGAGCAACTCCTCGGGTGTCTGGGCGGGTGAGAGTTCGAACTCGCCGATCTGAAGCGCGCTCTCGAGACCGTGCCAGCGTGCCAGCACGCGGAAGGCGAGGGCGCTTTTCAACAGTCCGGCGCGCTTGAGGCGCGTGGCGACGCGGCCCACGGGCTCTCCGGGGGCGACGGCGAAGACCGAGGTCTGGACGGAGCCCGGCGCAACCGGCTCGAGCGCTGCGCGCACCAGCGAGCCCGCGACTGCCAGCGAGAGTACTGCCACCGGCAGCGCGACGAGTGCGGCGCCTCGCGCGGTCATTCGCACCCTCCGGCGTGGCGAGCGCGGTCGAGGAAGGTTCGCAGCAGCAGTGAGGCTGCCGCGGAGTCGACGCGTGCGCGTTCTCGCTTGCGACGGCGTGGCTGCACGTCACGCAGAGCGCGGCGTGCTTCCCGCGTCGTCCACCGCTCGTCGAGAAGTTCCACCGGGAGCCCCGTCGCAGCACCCAGGGCCTGTGCGAACGAGCGTGCTGCCTCCGCCTCGGGGCCTGCGTGCCCGTCCATATGGAGCGGCAGTCCGACCACGAGCTGGACGACGCCGCGCTCCGCGGCCAGGGCGCAAATTGCCTCGCGGTCGCGTTTCTCGTCTCGGCACTCGAGTTCGGCCAGCGGAAACGCGAACTCTGCAGCCGCGTCCGAAACCGCCAGACCGATGCGCTGGGTGCCGAAGTCCAGAGCGAGCACGGGTCCTCGGACCGACATGGGAGCGAAATCCTAGCAAGCGGGGCCGCTCGTCCGGTCGGCGCGTCTCGGCTCGGCTGGGGTGCGCCACCTGGCTGTGGATTGCGGGTTCGGCGGCGGGGGCGGCCGGGCACCGGGAGTCGATTTTCCCCTTTTTTTCGCCTCTTTTCATTGACGCTGGAAAGGCACAGCCGGTACTCTAGGCGCGGCGTCTGGCCGCCCCAACCAAGGCGTCGCTCCGCAGCTGCGGTTTCTCCTCCGTCCGCGGTCCCGCCAGGGCAGATGTCACAAACACCTGAAAATACTCGGGGAATCAGGGTCGCTTCGAGTCCTCTGGCGCTTTTTGTCGCTACGGGTGCGGGGGCGGGCTACGCGCCCGTGGCGCCTGGCACGTTCGGCTCGGCGGTGGGCGTCCTGCTTTTCCCCCTGATTGGCCTGTTTGGCTCCTGGCTCTACCTGCTCGCGGTCCTAGCCCTGCTCTCATCCGGTGTCTGGGCGGCGGAAGAGGCGGAGCGGATCTTCGAGCGCAAGGACGACGGGCGCATCGTGATCGACGAGATCGTCGGCCAGCTCCTGACCTACGCCCCGCTCGTGATTCTCGAAATTCCCGTGGGACTGCTCTGGATCGTGACCGGATTCGTCCTATTCCGGGGCTTTGATATCTGGAAGCCGGGGCCGGCCCGCTGGGCCGAACGCAGCCTCGCGGGTGGAGCAGGGGTGATGTTGGACGACGTGATCGCAGGTCTGATGGGCGCGGGCGTGCTGCTGGTGTTGGTCGGAGTCTTCGCCCGATGAGCGGAGCCGGGGTGATCGCCGAGATTCTCACCATCGGAGACGAACTGCTGCGGGGTGAGATCGTCGATTCGAACAAGTCCTTCCTGTCGGACCGGTTGCTTTCACTCGACGTTCAGACCCGCTGGCACACATCGGTACGCGACGACCCGGCTGATATGACCGAAGCATTCCGCCGCGCTGCTGAACGCTCCGACGTGGTGCTCGTCTCCGGCGGCCTCGGGCCGACGCGCGACGATCTCACCTCGCAGGTCCTGGCCGAGAGCTTCGGACGCAAGCTCGTGCGCGATGAAGAGGCGCTCGAGGGTATTCGCGGCTTCTTCCGGGCCGTCGGCCGGGAGATGACGCTCAACAACGCCACCCAGGCGGACTTCCCGGAAGGCGCCGAGGTGCTCCCCAATCCGATTGGAACTGCGCCTGGCTTCATGCTGGATGTCGACGCCCTTGGCGGAGCCCAGGCGTGGCGCGGGGTGTTCTTCTGCATGCCGGGTGTTCCGCGCGAGATGATGCGCATGCTGGACGAGCAGGTGCTGCCGCGAATCGCAAAGAGGAAAGGCGGTGGTCCGGTCGTGCGCGCACGGCTTCTGCGTACCTTCGGCACCGGCGAGTCGATGCTCGACGATGAGCTCCAGGATATCGCCGCGTCCGGTGACGTCTCGCTGGGCTTCCGAACGGCCTTCCCGGACAACTACCTGCGACCCGTCGCCCGGGGCGCCACGGCGGCGGAGGCCGAAGCGCGGCTCGAGCGCGTCTGCGTCCAGATCCGCGAGCGTCTCGGGGTCATCGTCTACGGCGAGGGAGAGGAGACGCTTTCCGTCGTGGTGGGGAATCTGTTGCGGGAGGCCGGCCATACGCTGGCTGTGGCCGAGTCCTGCACCGGCGGGGTCGTGGCCGAGTCCCTGAGTGAAGTTCCGGGTGCCTCGGACTATTTCCTGGGCGGTGTGGTCGCCTACGCGAACGCGTCGAAGACGGCGCTGCTCGGTGTGCCCGACGAATTGCTGGCCGAGCACGGTGCCGTGTCCGAGCCGGTGGCGCGCGCCATGGCCGAGGGCGTGCGGGGGCGCTTTGGCGCGAGCTTCGGGCTGGCAACGACGGGTATTTCCGGACCCGGCGGCGGCAGCGAAGAGAAACCTGTCGGCCTCGTCTACCTGGCGCTCGCGCGCCGCGAGGGAACCCACGTGGAGCGTTTCGTTTTTCCCCTCGACCGCCACCGCCACCGCCGGCTCGTCTCCCAGGCGGGGCTCGACTGGGTGCGCCGGGCGGTGCTCGGCGAGGAGCTACTGGGCCCGACGCTGATGCGCGCCCGGGGCGGGGCGTCGGCGCCCGGGAAGAAGGGGTGAGCGATGCACCCGTGCGGGCCTTCTTCGCGATCGATCTCGACGCTGCGGCACGTGCGTCGGCGCTGGGCGTGCTGCGTGTGCTGCGCGAGGCGCCTGGGGGCGGCGCGGTGCGCTGGGTTCGGCCGGAGGGCTTGCACGTGACACTGCATTTCCTCGGCAACATCGAGCGGGCGCAGGCGACGCCGCTGGCGCGAGCTGTGAGTGAAGAGGTGAGGGAGATTGCGCGCTTCGATCTCGCGCTGGGAGCGGCACGCCTGTTTCCATCGGTGCGCCGTCCGCGCGTGGTCGCACTCGACGTGAAGCCCGCGGAGCGGGTCGCCGAACTTGCGGCTGCCGTCGAGCGCGGCGTGACGCGCGAGGGCTTCGAGCCCGAGGGCCGGTCCTTCCGGGCCCATCTCACGTTGGGCCGCATCCGGCAGGGCGGGGGACCCGACCCGAGCGGCGTCGCGGCCGCGGGGTCCTCCCCCGTCGAAGAAGTCGTGCTCTTCCGGAGCGAGTTGTCTCGCTCCGGAGCCCGATACACCCCGCTCGAGCGAGTGGGTTTGGGTCACCCCTAATTCAAAGGAAAGAAGGAGAAGGACACATGGCAGGCAAGGGCAACGGAAGCGCTGAGAGCCACAAGCACAAGGCCATCGAACTGGCGGTCTCGACCATCGAGAAGCAGTTCGGCAAGGGCGCGATTCTCAAGATGACCGAGGACGCGATCGACCGGGAGATCGCGTCGACTCCGACCGGTTCGGTGAGTCTCGATCTAGCGCTCGGGATCGGTGGCTACCCGCGCGGCCGCGTGGTCGAGATCTACGGTCCCGAGTCGAGCGGAAAGACGACGCTGGCGCTCCACGCGGTGGCCCAGGTGCAGCGTCGCGGCGGGGTGGCGGCCTTCGTCGATGCCGAGCATGCCCTCGACGTGGGCTATGCGCGCCGCCTCGGCGTAAAGGTCGAAGACCTGCTCGTGTCCCAGCCCGATACGGGGGAGCAGGGCCTCGAGATCGTGGACGTGCTGCTGCGCTCCGGGGCGATCGACATGGTGGTCATCGACTCGGTGGCAGCGCTCACACCGCGGGCCGAAATCGAGGGCGAGATGGGAGACCACCACGTGGGCCTCCACGCGCGGCTCATGAGCCAGGCTCTGCGCAAGCTCACGGGCTCGGTCTCGAAGTCGAACGCGACGGTCATCTTCATCAACCAGATCCGCATGAAGATCGGAGTCATGTTCGGAAACCCCGAGACGACGACCGGCGGCAATGCGCTCAAGTTCTACTCTTCTGTGCGCCTCGACGTGCGCCGCATCGCCGCCATCAAGGATGGCGATGAGGTAGTCGGCAACCGCACGCGTGTGAAAGTGGTGAAGAACAAGGTGGCACCGCCCTTCCGCCAGGCGGAGTTCGACATCCTCTACAACAAGGGCATCAGCTTCGAAGGAGATCTCATCGACCTGGGCGTCGAGTCCGGTATCGTCGAAAAGAGCGGTGCCTGGTACTCCTACGCCGACGAGCGCATCGGGCAGGGTCGAGAGAACGCGCGGCGCTTCATGACTGAGAACCCTGACGTGCGCGAGGCCTTGGCCCAGGCGGTCTACGAGGCGAAGGGTCTGAAGCGCGCCGTCCCGGCACAGCCGGAGGCCGCGCCGGCCGAGGAGGTGCCTGCTTAGCAGCCTGCCGGGGTTCACCCGGTATTCTGTTCAGGGTTCGCGGAGCACCCACGTGTGGTTGCGCGACCGGAGCGTCCGATCGCGTACGTAGAGTGGCTCCAGCTTGGGCACCAGGTGCGGCAGGAGAGCCGCGGCTCTCGGGCCGACGCTCACGACTCCGTACTGCCGCTCGATGAGGGGGTCCAGGAAGCCGTCGATCCCGCCCGCGTGAGAGCTGCGAATGGTGATGAGGCTGCCGGGCTCCCAGAACACGTAGGGGTGCTTGGGGTTCTCTCCCACCTGCTGGGCGAGGAGCGGGTCGGCGAAGATGAGGACGCCGCGTCCTCCGGCGGTGCGGAGGGTGTCGTCTCCGGCTTGCCTCCGGATCCGGTCGCCCTGCTGGTAGGGCAGCCGAGAGTGCTGGAGCGGCGAGAGCAAGTCGCCGCCGGCAAGCCAGACGCACAGCAGCCCCGCAGTCGCGAGCCCGCCCGCGCGAGACATGCGTTCCCCCAGCTGGCCCATCACGACTCCCGCGAAGACCCCGAGTGGCAGGAGCAGCGGGACGGTGTCGCCCCGCCAGTCGAAATCTACCGACAGCAGCGCGAGGTAGGCGACGAGCCATCCGAGCATCGCTGCGCGAACCCTGCGAGCGCGAGACGGAAGGGCAGCGCTTGCTCGCGACGCCAGTTGTCCCACCCCCCCAATGAGTCCGATTGCCCCCACGACCAGGACGGGAAGAGGCAGGAGCATTGCGATGCGGTGGAGCGTGGCCCCGGCCTGGAAGGTTCTCTCCATCTGGGAGGGGGCGGATCCGATCGCCTGTTCGACGAATGCTTCGAGGCTTCCCTGCGCTGCGAGCGCTGCGAGCGTGGCCACCGAGACCGAGAAGACGCCGAGGAAGACTCCGGCCAGCGTCGTGGCGACGTTCCGCTTCGCGTCCGGATCTCGTTCCAGGAGGCGAGTCACGATCCAGCCCGTCACCGCCCCGGCGGCAATCACCGCCGTCGGCTGCCACGTCCAGCACGCGACGGCGAAGGCCACTCCCGACGCAAACCGTCGCTGTGTACAGAGCAGCTGCACGCCTAGCGCGGCCAGCCCCACGGCGAGGAACTTCGGCCGGGAGCCGGAGACGATGAACGCCCCGATGAAGGGCCAGCCGGTCGCTACTCCCCAGGTAACGAGTGCGATGGGCAGGAGTTCGGCAACCGAGCCGCGCCGGCCGTGTGCCTCCAGGGCGAGCCGGACCCCCGCGAAGGTCATCAGCCCGGCAATCGACGCGCCGAGGAACGTCAGCCCGATCCGCCCGCCCAACCAACTCGCTATCCCGCCCAGCCACACGAGGACCGGACCCTGCAGGTGGAATACGTCCCGGTAGGGTGTGAGCCCCCGCCCCTGGAGTTCCGCGAGATAGGCGTAGTACGCCCCGTCGCGGAGGTGCACGCCTTCCCAAGGCCGGTTGATGAGGCACGTAACGAGCACCGAGAGGGCGGCGACGCCGAGGGCGATTCGAATCGGGCTCGTGTTCTCGCGGGAATCCATGGTTGCATTCGTTCCCGTGCGCGTAGCGTTACACAACTCGGAGAATAGGCGGACCTGGGGTACGCTGGTGCCCCTTGACGGACGATTCTGGCGCAATCTTCACCTGTCCGATGCACCCCGAGGTTCGGCAGGTGGGACCGGGCGCCTGTCCCTCGTGCGGCATGGTGCTCGAGCCCGTCGCACCGGTT
>PBYF01000057.1 GCA_002729515.1 Deltaproteobacteria bacterium | reverse complement strand
GGAGCGCCGCCCGGATTTGCGGGCAGCAGGCGGGCCGCGGGAGCGCCGCCCGGATTTGCGGGCAGCAGGCGGGCCGCGGGGGGCGGCACAGCGCCCGCGCTGCGCGTCGCGGTGGCGCGCGGAAAGACGGCGGTCGGAGCGCGCGCGGGGGGAACGTCGGGACTGGGGGCGCTCTTGGCCTCCTCGCCCCCGCTGGGAGCGCCACTCCAGAACGAGAAGGCGGGCACGAAGTGTTCCGGTGCCGCCAGAGCGCAGTTCGGCATCGAGGTGAGACCAATCCCCAGCAGGGCCGCTGCTCGCAAGGCTCGCATCCACATGAGTTCAAGATGGCTCAGTGCGACCACAGGAAGCAAGGGGTGTATTCCGCGGGTTACCCGATCGTGTAGTCTGCGGATAACCCGATCGGGGTAGGTTGACGTGTCCGGGTGCATCACAGAAAGTACAGGATCCCGTGTCTTTTCCCCTGCTGCGTATTTTCCGCCTGACGCCAGGTCGCGCGTTGCCGTGCGTCCTCGGGATGCTCCTGTGGGCGCCCGCTGTGGCGGTGCGGGCGGAGCCGGACCCCGACGCCAAGGTCATCCTAGCCCAGGCTGACCCGTCCTCCGAGGAGGATGCGGCGGAGGCCCCCGACACGAACTACGTTGCGCCGCCCTCAGACGTCGAGGTGATTCGCATCAAGGGCCGGGGTGTCGAGGCGATCGAGACGGAGGTTCCCGAGTCGGTAGCGAGTTTCGACGCGGCAGAGATCGAGGCGCTCGGTGCACAGAACATCTCGGACCTGTCGAAAGTGACGCCCAACGTCGAAATCAAGACCGCCGGATCGACTTCGCCGACGTTCTTCATCCGCGGGGTCGGGCTCGCCGACTTCAGCGCGAACGCGTCCGGGTCCGTCGCGATCTACCAGGACGATGTGGCGATCAACGCTCCCGCCATGCAGCTGGGCCTCCTCTACGACATCGAGCAAGTCTCTATTGGCCGTGGTCCCAAGGGGTACGGGAGCACCCGCAACGACGCGGGGGGGAGCATCAAGATCTACTCGCGCAAGCCCACCGGCGAGCTGGCGGCCCAGCTGCGCTCGAGCGTTGGAAATTACAACCTCAGGGACTTCCAGGGTCACATCGAGGCACCGTTGATCGATGAGGTCCTCTCGGCTCGACTGGCCTTTCGGCTGCTCGAACGCGACGGCACGGCCCTGAATCGCTGTGGGAACAAAAACAGTCGATACAGTGAGGATCCTGACCAGAATCCCGACGGCTTGCCCATTCTTGCACTTGATCCGCGGGCTTTTCCAGGTGAAAGGGTACATCCAGACGACTTTATTTCTCCCATAAGAAAGTTTCCCTCGAGGGCCGGTTACCGTGGAGACATCGGGGGTGACGTCCTGGGACCTTCTTACCCCGGCCAGCCGAAGGATGAGTGGGACACCTATTATCACGGCGTGAAACTCTTCGAAACGAACTACCCGCCGGACTCAAATGCAATGAGGTACAAGGGCGTGCGGTTCTGCAACGAGGGAAGTTTGCCCACCGTGATGGAATATCGGCAGGGTGAAGATGGCGATCTGGTCCTCGACAGGGCCGGTTTGCCGAGGGCATACGCTTCAGATGCACGCGTATCTGGGATTCCAGCCGGTCTCGAGGAGGAGATGAACGATCTTGGCAGTTGGGGTGCGCGCGGGCAGCTCCGTTTCCAGCCACGCGGCGTCGACATGGACTGGATCCTCAAGCTGAGTGGCAGCCGCCTCGACCAGCTCTCGACCGTTGGACAGGCGATCGGCACGAAGGGCCGCTGGTTTGGGGGTAGTACCAAACCGGGCTACCGGGAGCCTGACCAGCTCGCCGGTTGGCAGGAGTGGCAGCAAAAGAGGCCGGGCGACGAGGCTGGGTTTTCGCAGCACCTGGCCGACGACATGGACTTGGAACCATTTGAGGGCGACTACAACCGAACCGGACCTACCACGCTCGATGTCTGGGGTGCATCGCTGCGAGGGGACTGGGACCTGGGGCCGGCCACCCTGCGCAACGTTTCCGGCTACGACTACTATACGCGCTACCGCGATGAGGATCAGGACTTCACGCCAAAGATCTTGTTCGAGCGCATCGGGGAAGACTCGGCCTGGCAGTTCTTCCAGGAGTTGAAACTCGGAGGTGAGTTCGAGGACACCCCCTTTGTCTGGGGGGTCGGTGGCTACTACCTGATGGAGAGCGTCGAATTTTGGAGCGGAAGCATGTCTGAAAACCAGCACGCATTCGCCATTCGGGAGTATTCGCAGGACACCACCAGTTTCGCCTTTTACGCCGATTTCGCATGGGATTTCCTGGACGACTTCACTCTCGAGGGCGGCGTTCGTTACCAATGGAACCGTGCTGACCTCGATTTCTCTTTGCGCACAAGGACTACTCCTGATATACCGCCGTTTTTCGGGTCGGAGACCTGGATGGCACCCACGGGCGGCTTGTCGCTTAGCTACCGTTTTACGGACGAATCCAACGTCTATTGGAAGTACACGCGGGGCTGGAAGCCCGGGACCTGGAATACCTCTGCGAATAAAAATCGCGGAGCCAACGCCGCAGACCCGGTGACGATCGACTCCTGGGAGATGGGTCTCCGGGGGAGTTGGTTCGACGGCCGCTTCAGCATGGGGGGGGCTCTCTTTTATTACAAGTACATCGACTACCAGGTCTTAATTGTGTTGTCCGAGGTGGCTGCAGCTCCCACGCTGACCGTTCTCAATGCCAGCGACGCCGAGGTCTACGGGGGGGAACTCGACCTCCGGATCGAGCCCCTGGTCGGCTGGGTCCCGAGCGCCCTGGATGGCCTGGTACTGGGTGCGAACTTCGGCTGGCTCGAGAGCGAATTCATCGAGTTCACGAACGAGATCTACCAGCCGGTTGGGTTTTTCAGCAGCGTGATCATGACGGCCGACTACTCCGGGGAGTCGATTGTCAACGCCCCCCGGTTCAAGGCCAGTGGAAACGTCGAATGGACCTTCGACCTGGGGCGCTTTGGAAGTATCTCGCCACGCTACGACTTTACCTGGTCTGACGCGATCGCATTCGATCCCAACAGCGGGCGCGGCAACCCGAATCCAAGCGGTGAAACGTTCCTGCCAGAAAACGCCATTGGCCAGCGCGCCTTCTGGCTTCACAACCTGCGGCTCATGTACCGGACACCCGGAGAGGGAAATACCGAAATCGCCCTCTGGGTGCGGAACCTCGACGATTTCGTCTACAAGACATACGGCTTCGACGCGTCGGCCTTCCAGGACATCGTGATCAACTACATTGGCGATCCGCGCACGTTCGGTCTCGACATCACGTTTCACTGGTGAGCCCGGTGCGGCGGGGGGTGCGACAGCACCGGCTGCGACGCTCGAGCGCTCGCGGGGCGTTGCTCAGGGGACGCGGTAGCCGAGGGCGCGCAGCTGATTGAGCTGCATCTCATCGATTTCGAGCGGTGCCGGTGTCGTCTCCCCGGGGGGCTGTGTGTTCTCGAGATAGCGGTCGATTTGCGATCGAAGGCGCGCTGCGACCTCGGGACGCGTGTCGATCAGGTTGTCGAGTTCGGCAGGGTCTTCGCCGGCGTCGAAGAGTTCTTCTCTCGCGGGTTCGTCCTGCACGGGAATACGCAAGTAGCGGTAGGGGCCTTCGGTGACCGCGACCGTCGGCATCGGGTCTTTCTCGCGCTGGCCCCAGTGGCGGTCGAGGTGCGCGAAGCCCGGCTCGCCATCGTCCGGCATCGGCTCGCCGCGGGCGGCCGCCAAGATCTCGGCAACGCGCGAGCGGCCATCGGCCTCGGGAATGGCGGGCAGTTTCAGCAGGTCGAGGATCGTCGGCCAGATATCGACGTTTCGCGTTCTTGCGTTCACGACGACCCCGGGTTCGAGCTTGAACGGGAAAACAAAGATCAGCGGAACCTCGGTGGTCTCCCGGTAGAGGAAGCGCGCGTGGCCCTCTAGACCCCGTTCGCCGAATGCCTCGCCGTGATCTGAGGCGATTACGATGAGAGTGTTTTCGAGGTAGCCCTGGTCGGCGAGGTGGCCCAGCAGAATGTCGAGTGTCCCGTCCACCCAACGGATCGAGTTGTCGTAGATGTCCGAGTAGGCGGACCCGAAGAGCGCCGACTGCTCATCGTAGGTGTACTCGTGGAGATCCATGAGGTGGAGGTAGAGGAACCAGCGCTCCCTGCCGTGGACGCGGAGGAATTCCACCGCAGAGTCGACGATGTCCTCATCCGTGCCCCCTTTGCTGACGGTTGGGTTCTTTTTGATCACTGCGGGCGCTGCCCGCTGCCGGGAGGGCCGGTCGTAGACTTCGAAACCCTGCTTGAAGCCGAAGTAGGGCGCTACCCAGCCGTTGCGGTAGATGCCGGCAGTGCGAAACCCCGCGTCCCGGAGGATTTCCGCCGGAGATTCGACGCCCTCATCTGCCAACACGTCGTTGAACCGCGTAACGCCGGTCCGGTTCGGATAGAGGGCCGTCCAGAGCGATGCCATGGAAGCCTTGGTCCACGAGGACTGGGATAGCTGTCGCGCGAAGCGCACACCTCGGGATGCGAGCCGGTCCAGCGTCGGGCTGGTGTCGCGCTCATAGCCGTAGCTTCCGAGACGATCACTTCGCAGCGTGTCGATCAGGATGAAGAGCACGTTCAGGTCTGATCGCGTCGCCAGTTCCGCGATGTCCTCGGCAGATCCGACGGGTCTCGGGTCGCCCCATCGGATCGTGATGAGCGTCGACATCGCTGCGAGTACGACCAGTGCGGCGGCCGTGAGCCAGGGCCACCGCTTTGAGAGGATCGAATTCGGCACGGCGATGGAGGCTAGCGAACTGGCATCGAACCGGGCAGGCCGGGCGGGAGAACGGGCCTAGAATCCGACTGGGTAGGCAGGGGACTCGCAGGCTATGCTTCGGCGCCATGTCGAAACTTTTGCTCAGCGGACTCGTCCTCGCGGCTGCTCTCCTCGTTGCCGGCTGTACGCCCGCGGATCCCGTGGCGAGTGCGCGCGAGAGTTTGGCGATCCAGCGCCCGCGCCAGGCGCTCGAAGCGTTGCGAGACGTTGTCGAGTCTGGGAGCGAGGATCCGGAGGTGCACTACCTCTACGGGGTCGCGATGGCTGGAATCGGGCAGCCAAACCTCGGCCAGTGGTCCCTTCGCAAGGCGATGGAGGACCCGGAATGGCTCGTGCCGGCGGGGATCGAGGTGGTACGAGCGGCCATCTTGGCGCAGAGCCAGGATGCCGCGGTAGAAGTGGCGAGCCGAGTACTCGAAGCGGAGCCCGACAACATGGAGGCGCTGTTGCTGCGCTCCCGGGCGCACATCGATTCCCGCCGCGACTACGAGGGGGCGTTGGCCGATGCGGATCGGGCGCTTGCACTGGATCCGGACGAGTCCGAGGCGTTGATCATGCGCGCGGTCGCGCTGCTAGGTCTCGAGCGGGTCGAAGAAGCCGAGTTGGTGACTGATGATCTGGCACGGCGCTTCGCCGAGCTGGACATGGGGCCGGAGATGGAGGTCTTCTACTGCACGACACGGGCCGCTTTTGCCGCGGCCAAGGGCGAAGTCGAGGAGGCCGATGAGCGCTTCGGCAAGTGTCTCGAGCTGGGGGGGGCAAGTCCGCTCGTCATTCGCGAGGCACTCGGCTTTTACGACGGGCTGTCACGCCCGGAGCGGTCCCTCGAGATCTTGCGGGCGGTGCTCGACAGGGACCCGGCGGCCTCGGCTTATCGACGCGAGTACGCCTCGAGGCTTCGACAGGCCCGGCGTTTCGAGGAGGCCCGCGATGTGCTGTTGGAGGGCACTCAGGTCGAGGCGGACGGTGCCGCAATCCAGGCATGGGCAGATCTCGGCAACTTCTATATCGAGACAGAGGACTTTTCCGCCGCTGCATCGGCCGTGGACCGTGCCGTCGGGCGCATCCGGGAATTGGGTGGAGAGCCCGATCCCCAGCTGCGGTTCCAACAGGCCGAGACTCTGATGATGGCCGGACAGCTCGAAGAGGCCCTCGAGCTGGCGCGCGGCATTCAGGTTCCCGTCTACCGCAGTCTCGCCGAGGGGCGGGTTTTCCTCGAGCAGGGCCGCAACGCAGAAGCTCTGGAGAAGTTCAGCGAGGGCCTGCTCCTCTGGCCGGAAAATGCCGTGGCGCGTTACTACGCCGCGATCGCCGCCGAGCGGAACGGGGAGATCGACCGCGCGATCGGGGAGTACCGGTATTCGATTCGCGCGGACGCCAGCGCGACGGACGCGAGGCTCCGATTGGCCCGCCTGCACGCGGCCGAGGGCGACGCGGTTCGGAGTGAGCAGGCGTTGAACAGCGGAAGAGCTCCATTGGAACTCGAGCATCGCCTCGAAGGGATCCGGCTCGCCGCGCAATCGGGTCGGACGGACGTCGTCCGTCGCAGGACGGCGCACTTTCGGAAAACCCCCGCTTGGGGACGGGCCGTCGCCGCCGTAGCACAGGGGATGGGCGCGCGGCGGGGACCGGAGGCCGCGGCGCGTGTGGTGCTGGGGAGTAGCGACCTCGACCTCACGCTGGCCGTGAACGCCGAAGCGCTCCGTGTGCTCGTGATCGCCCTGAGCGAGATGGGGAAGGCCGAAGAGGCCTCGCCGACGCTCGATGCCGCGCTCGAGAACAGCCCGGAAAACCCGGTGCTCCACATGCTGCGGGGGCGGGTGCTCGAGAGCGTGGGCGCTCCCGCAGAGGAGGTGCGCGCCGCCTACGAGCACGCTCTCGAACTCGATGCGGAGCAGGTAGAGGCCCTCGAGGGCCTCGCGCGGCTTGCGATACGGGCCGGGAGCCCCGAGCAAGCCCTGGACTTCTACGCGCGTGCGGCCGCAGCGGACGACGAAGCGTTGGAGCCGTTGCGCTCCACCGTGGAACTGCTGATCACACTGGGAAGGGCGGAAGCGGCCGAAGAGCAACTCGTGGAACTCGTCGAGCGCGACCCCTACGATGCCGATGGACTGCGGCGGCTCGCCGGCCTGCGTATTGCCCGCGGGGCGGAGTCCGGCAGGACGCTCGTCCTGGCGCGACAGGCGGTCCGGTTCCAGGGCGGGCCGCAGGCGGAGGCGCTGCTCATCGGCTTGGAGGGGCAGAAAGGCGAGCCGCGGGAGCCTACCGAGGCCACGCGGCCGGACGCGGCGGCTGCCCCCTAGGTTTCCCGAGTCCGGCGCCGCGGCTTTGCTCCCCGTGCCGGCCCCTCGTTTGCGCGCAGCGGGTCGTCGGATCGTCTAGTCGGGCTTCGTGATCCTCTTCTGCATCCCGTCGGGTAGGTCGGCGCCGTCGATCCAGTTCTGGGCCGCGATCGGGTCCGCCAGCCACCAGAGACGGGCAGCTCTCAAGATCGCATCGTGGCGCCTACGCCCGTCATCAATCTCGGCGGCCCACTCCAACGCGAGTTCCGGGTCCTCGAGTGCGAGTCGCTTGGCGAATAGCTGGACCGCCGGATCGAGCCACGGCTCGGTCTGCTGACTCCGCATCCAGCGCATTGCCGCCTCTCGGTCGACATCAAGCCATTTCCGGTAGGCGGCACTGACGGCTGCGGTTCGCGGTGATCCATCTGGCAGCGTGGCGAGCCATTCCATCGCGCGCACGCCATCGCCGCGAGCAACCACCCTTGCGACCCGGGTGTACATTCCGGTGCCTTGCGGCTTATCGCCGTACTCTGTGGCGAAGGCTATCGCGGCTTCCGGGTCGAACTCGGCAATTGCACTCGCCACGCGGCGCATGGTGGTGATCTTTACCCCCCCCGGTTTCATGTCGTCCGGGACCGATTTTGCCCAAGAAATCGCATCGGCGGCTCCGTGCCGGAGAGTCTTGCGCCGCGCCAGGGCCTCGATGCCGGTTTGTAAGGGCATGCCCTGCGGCATCCTGCTGAGGAAAGTCGGGAGGTCTGCATGGCCTCCCTCCTCCCAGCCAAGCAGGATGGCAACCATGGCGGGATTGAATATCGGTGTTGCGGCAAGCTTACCGAGGACATTGCTGGCGGCGTTGGGATCCTGTTGCGCCCAGGTGCGAAGCACCACCACCACCAGGTACTCAGTCTCGACCGACTGGTTGGTCCGGGCCCACTCGAATGCGCTCTCGGGGTCGTGCCGAGCCCACCACTGCGCCAACATTGCTAGTTCCGGGTCGGTGGGAGCAGACACGACGGACTCGTATACCGTCCGGACGCTCTCCAGGTCGTCGGGCCCCAGTTCGGCGAGCACCGCTCCTAGCGCCGCGGTTCTCACGAAGGCGTCGGGGTTGAGGAGCGCCTCGTAGACCGCCGCTGCTGGAGTCCCCGGTGCAGGCAGGGCTCCGAGGGCCGCCGCTCGTGGCGGGGGGAGCGATGGTGGGGGGCTCGCGGCGAGGAAACCCAGTCCAAATCCGAGCCCGATTAAGCTCAGAGCGATGAATACTCCCCACGGCCTCACGCCCGAGACTGTTTAGCCGTGCTTCGATGGGGGGGCAAGCTGGGAACGCGGGGATCCCAAAAAAGGGGATACAGGTGTCACCTGTGAACTCTTCGCACGGAAAAGCATTTCCTCCCTGGAGGCAAACCGTTTCCTCTCACTGGCGGGTCTGAGTCCCCACGGGCAGAAGAGTCTTTTGAGAGTCCTGTGTTTACAGGGAGTTACAGGTTCCATACACCTGATTAGACTCCCGGCATGGAGATTGCATTTTTTTTCGCCAGACGACTGGTGACCGTGCGCGAGCTAAACCCGCGCGCTGGATTAGAGGGAGTTCAATGTTTAACTCGAGTCGCTTCTCTGGCTTGAAGGCCATGACTATTCTTGGGGTTTTGCTCGTACTGGGCATGGCGGGTGAGGCCACGGCTTCGCGCACGTACAAGGTATCCAGTGACTGGCTGGCTCAGCGTGGAGCCGTTGGCATTCCGCTCCAGTTTGTCATCACTGTGCCGAACACGCCAGCGAACAAAGGCAAGCATAATTTTCCGGTTGGCATCCCGAACGACAACCTCATGGGCGTGGGCACGGTGACTGTCACCGGGAAATCGCCGGCAAGCTTCACGGTTCCCGCAAGTGTTGCTGTCGATGATTTTGGGAAGGTGGCGCCTCCTGGTTTCCCGCTGGCGGGCATTGCCAACATTCAGATCACGACGGATTTCACCGACGCTAAAGCCCCCGTTCCAATCTCCGTAAAGCCGCAAGGTGGGCCCGGTGTATTCGGCAAGGGCGGGGGTCCGGGTAGCTTCACATTCTGCCCCAAGGGGCCGCTAGGCAGCAACCAAGGAAAGCCCGCTGGTACCTGCCCGGGCCCGCCAGCGGCCCCGCTGGGTAGTGGCCGGCCCGGTCGGGTTGTCTACACCGCGGGCGCAAATACGTTCGGCGGCACGATGCGGCTACTGCTGAAGGGCTCCGGCCTCGTGAGCAGGCCGCGCGCTGGCCATGGCTGGCCGGGAACCACCACGCCATTCCAGGCATTCCACAACGTGTTCGGTGGCGGCGCGGGCAACCTCCAAGTGCAGGGCGCGGCGCCGCTCGGATCCACCGGGGGGGTGGTCACGGAATGGGAGTGGTCAGAGAATATGCTTCCGGGGGGTCCGGCGACCCAGCCGCTCATCATCCCGGGAACGACCGAGAACATTCCTCTTGGTAAGGCAGGTCCGAGGCTAACCACTTCGGGCAAGTTCACCGCATGTCCGACTGGATTCAATATGGGTGCGGGCGGCCCGACTACCATAGCGAGCTACACCAATTTGACCATGTGTACCGCCGGGAATATCGGCATGGGTACGCAATACCAAGCCGTAACGGCGACAACGACCAATACGGGCTTCCCGTGGACGACAGGAATGGTCGTCGCCCAGCAGAATACCAATGTTCCAGGGGGCTACGACTACTTCACCGGTACCGGGTCGGACATGCGCAGTAACCTTGGTCGCGGTCAGATCACGATGGTCGCGGGGGGCTTGTCGATCCGGAAGACGGCTGCCACGATGCTAAGCACGGGCTCGATGGATACCTTTACGTTAGTGCTGGGCGGAGCGGCTCCGACCATGTCGAAGACCGGTTTCGCGGCCGCGGCTGCCTTGATGGTAATCGCGGTAGGTTACGCCTTCCGACGCCGCTTCTAGAAGCGTTGCCAACGGCGTAAGCAGCCGAAGCGTACAAAAGGGCGCAGGGGAAGAATCCCCTGCGCCCTTTTGTCTTTCTTTTGGCTGGTGGGGGCTGGACGAGCGATCCCTCGCTACGCGGTGGCGTCGCTTGTGGGGCTGGGGTAAGCATGGCCTTCCGCTGTGACGGCTCGAGTGGCGGTGTTTCGTGGAGACCTGAACGTGCACTACCCGAGAACGCATGGCCTCTGGACCCGTGTGGTCCTCTTCGCCGCGTTGTTGAGTCTGCCGGGATATGCACAGAGTGCGGAGACGGAGCCGGATACGGCTCCGGTGACCCCGACCCAGAGCCGCTTTGCCCGCGCCGCCGAGACCGGCTCTGTCCTGGGTGCCGGGGCGTTTGACGTCATTCTCCTCCGGCCGATCGGTGTTGCAGCAACCGTCGGGGGCTTTGGCTGCTTCCTGATCCTCGGGCCTCTGGCGGCCGCATCTCTGGGGATCGGCACGGTCTGGGATGCCCTTGTGCTCGGACCCGCCGAATACACTTTCCAACGGCCACTCGGAGCTTTCTGAGTCCTCGACTAATCCGTGCCCCGATCCCTCAAACGGGGGTAGAACGATAGTGGCGCAATGGGAGAAGTTTACTGGATGCGCGCCGAGAGCTTCGAGAGCGGGGCACGGGTCCAGATGGCGGAACGGCTGCTCGGCAGTGTCGATAGTGAGAAGTTCGGGCCGGCGCTTCTGGGCAGCCTGAATGAACTCGTGACAGCGGGTCGCGGGCTTCTGTACGCCGTGCAGCGCAGCGGCCCGCCCGACTTGCTTTTCGACCAGTTGGCGTCGCACGCGGATCAGCGGCGGGAGACCCGTGCCGATCTTGTAGACGGTTTCCTCCTGGGTCTCTATCACGGGGCTTTTTTGTCTGCTGCGCCGGCCGGGTTTTTTACGGACGTGGACGTGGCGGGGAGCGTGAGCAAAGGGGAGGATGTGCGCCGCGTAGCTTTCCTGGCGCGGGTTTCCGACTCGGCCTGCTTGGCGCTTCTGATCCTGCGCGATTCCGCCTGCTCGAGCTTTTCAGCGGCCGAGCTGAATTGCTGCCGGGGTGTTCAGGGGGTGATTTGCACTGCCCTGCGTCTCCACTGGCGCAGCTATGCCGCTTCCCGCGCGATGTCTTGCAGGAGCTTCGCCGCGCCAGGTCTTCAAGAGCGGGTCGAGGCAGCGCTCGACTGCTTCGGCAGCCAGTTGTTGACGCGCCGGGAGGGCGAGGTGGTTCGCCTGCTGCTGCGCGGAAGTTCCACGAAGGCGGCAGCGGCTCGCCTGGGGATTGCCACGGCGACGGCGGCGCTCCACCGCAAGCGAGCCTACGCCAAGCTCGGTGTGCGGTCCCAGGCCCAGCTCTTCTACGGCTTCATCTGTTCGCTCTCGGGCGATGGAACCGTCGGGGTGCCGTTCCCGTCGGGTCAGGACTCCTGGCCGCGTGTGGCCTCCGCGGCCCCGTAGTCCCCGCGGACCACCCAGATCACCCAGAACAGCCAGGTCGATGCGACCATGGCGATCATCGTCACCTGCCAGAAGTAGACGTGGAGGAGATCGAACCAGCTGCCCATGTAGCGGCCCGTTACCAGCAGCAGGCAGATGCGCATGATGTTCATTGCGTAGATCATTGGGAAGCCGATGGCGAACCCGAGCAGGGCCTTGGTCCAGGTGGTCGGAAAGGCGAGTAGTGCGGCGCCGAGCAGCAACGCTTCATAGAGTCCGGTGCACTCCTCGATGATCACCACAGGGAACTGTCCGTTGAAGATCCACTGATGGTCGACCAGGCGCACCTCGGATGAGAAGGGGCTCATGGTTGCGTAGACGACCTGTGCCGTGAATCGCTCCGCGACCTCCAGCAGGGGCCCCAGGCGCATCCGGAGCCGCGGATATCCCACCGCGATGAGCACGAGATACAGCAGGAAGAAGGTGGCGAATCGGTACGTGGGCTGGGCCCAGACGCTTCGCAGGCGTTCGCCCAGCCCCGCCCGCGGCCCGGGAGGCCTCGTACCAGTCGACTCTTCAGCGGGTTCTTGCCGGCTCACACTTTGTATTTTGGCACGAGAAGACGCCGCTGGATTGGTGCGCTACGGCTCTGATCCCCGTCCGATACCCAGAGGATCAGCATAGTGCGACTCGCGATCGGCCGCCCGATTCGATGGACCGAAGTGCCGGCGGGGGTGGCGCTGGGCTGCGCGCTCGTGCTGTTCGGCTGCGGTGCGTCCGGGGTCTCGAGGCCACCCTTGCAAGGTGCGGAGCGCATCGTGATGGCGCCGGTGAACCTGGCCGTGCGGCTCCCCCAGATGCTCGAGGACGCGGTGGAGCCGGTGAACAGGGAGATGATCCGTTACCTCCAGGAACGAGACGCTCGGGTCGCCGTGATCTGGCCTTCCGACGCCTCGAACCTGTGGCGAGACGCGGTGGCGACCGTTGCCCAGTCGGACCCAGGAGAGAGGCGCCTCGATGAGGCTGTGGGTGAATTCGTGCGCGCGCTGACCGAGCACGCCGATTTTCAGCTCTTCATGCTGCCCTCGCTCGTGATCCGCGGGGCGCGCGTCCGGGGGCGAACGGCGGAGTGGGACGGCGTGCGGCGGCGGGTGACCGGGCGGAGTACCGGGGTGGCCGGCGCTGGGCACCACGAGCCGGGGACGGAGTTTGGCGACACCCACTGGAGCGGTGAGATCCCCGCGGTCTCGCTCCACGTGCTCGTCTTCACGCCCGGTGGTCGGCGGGTCTATGAGGGCTGGGGCGGACTCGTATTGACGCACGCCCCCGCGCTCTCCAACGAGTGGCGAGCCGGAGCCCCGTCGATATTGCTCCAGCCGGGGGCCTTCGATGACCCGGAGCAGATCCACGAGGGCATCGCGGTGGCGCTCGATGCCTATGCCGGCAGTCTCTCGCCGTGAGCCTTCGCAGGTTGGCCCTCGCCATGAGCCTTGCAAGCTGGCCCTCGCCATGAGTCTTCGCAAGCTTGGAGTGGTCGTTGTGGTTGCGGTGCTGACGCTGCTCGTCGGTGAGGCGACGCTGCGCCTATTGTTCGAGCCGCCGCGCTACCACAGCGAGTTGCTCGAGTTTCATCCCGAGCTCGGCTTTCGCGGAGTTCCGGGCTTTCGGGGTACGCGGAGCGACGCTCGGGGGGCCTTCCCGCTTGCACTCGACTCCTCGGGTCTGCGCGGCTCGGATCTCTCGGATGCGGAACCGACCAGCGGGGCCCTCCGCGTGGTCTTTCTGGGGGATTCCTTCCTCTTCGCGCCGGGGCTGCGCGACGAGGACCTGATGACCTCGCGGAGCGTTGCCGCGCTGGCGGAGCGCGGGATCCGCGCCGAAGTCGCGAATCTTTCGGCCTCGGACTACGGGACAGGCCAGGAACTGTTGCTCTTGCGGCTTCTGGGGCCGCGGCTGCGTCCCGAGGTCGTCGTGCTCGTGCTTTACCCCGGCAACGATCTTGCCAACAACTCGCTGGCGCTCGCGGGAACCACTGCTGTGAGCGTGGGCGATTACATCCGGCCCTACGTGGTAGAAGAGTCTGGACGGCTCCGGGTGCGCTGGACACATCCGCTGCGCTCCTGGCTGCGGCGACACTCCCGGCTCTTCGCGGTTGCCGAGCGCCACGTGCTGGCCATGGGTGCCGAGCGTCGAATTTCCTGGCTGATGCCGTGGCCGGCGAGGCCCGGACAGGGTGAGCGCCTGGAAGCGGGTGCGGCACCCCGAGAGGCACTCGAGCTTTTTCGGGAGCCGGCACCTGGCTCGCGATGGCAGACGGCGTGGGACGACACGTTTCTGCTGCTTCGCACGCTTCGCGACGAAGTGGAGTCCCTCGGTGCCCGATTGCTGGTGCTGGTGATTCCCACGATCGATCAGGTGCATTCGAATGCGAAAGGTGTCGCGCTGGATCTGGCGATCCGCCGGGCGACCGGGGCGCCGCTTTCCGACCTTCTCGAATGGAACCTTCCAGAAGAGCGGCTCTCCCGGTTCTTCGAATCCGAGGGGATCGAGGCGCGGATGCTGCTCGGGCCGCTGCGTGAGGCGGCGCAGAGCGGTGCGTGGATCTACCAACGCGATGGTCACCTGGCGCTGGCGGGACACGAACTAGCGGCAGCAGTGGTAGGGAACTGGATTGCCGGCGATCGGGCCGGGCCGCCGGCGGCGGCCGTCGAGGGTCGGCCCGTCGACCGCCATCCCGGTGGCGAAACGGAGCCGGCGACGTTGGATTTCCGGCACCGGGACCACGCCCTGCACGTGGGCGATGGCTGGCTGGGCTGGCGGCGACAGGTCGGGGAAATGCCGGGAGGCTGGGAACTCGGACGGCGCGGGCTGCTGGTGCTGCCAGACCGGGCAGCGCCACTCGTCATGCGGGGGGTCGTCCTGCCTGAGACTTCGCTGCCGGTCGTGTTGGAAATGGAGGTGGTGTGGGGGCCGCGGCGGCACGTGCGACTGGACCTCTCCGGTCCCTTCCAGGTGCGGCTGCCGGTGCGGCCTGCGAACCCGCCCGGTGCGGGCAGCCACGCGGTGGTGCAAATCGGCCAGCGGGGGCCCCTGCAGTCCGGGATCGTCGTGCAGGAGGTCGGCTTCGAGCCGCTCGCTCCCCGCGGCGGAGACTGATCGGCGCGGTACCCGTTCAGGGCGCCGCGTCGAGTTGCTGGAGGATCGCGCGCGCGGCCCGGGCGGTCTGTTTCGATCGAGTGCGCGAAAGCACCGTGTTCGCGTGCCGCCGCGCCGAGACCGGGTTCCCGAGCTTTTTGAGCAGCTCGGCGTCGAGTAATGCAATCTCGAGTGACGCAGGAAGCAGTTCCCGGGCGCGTTTGAGCGGAGCGACGGCCAGTGCGGGGTCTTCGCCGGCAATCAGGAATGTGGCAGCGAGCCCCGCGTGGGTTTCGGGGATCTGCTCGTCTAGTTCGAGGCTGCTTCGATATTGTCTGCGAGCTGCTTCGGCCAGGCCGTGTCGCGCGTCCGGGTCGACGCTGGTCTGGGCGCGCTTGCGGTAGGCCTCCGCGATTTCGAGGCGGACACGAGCGTTGTCGGGTGCTGTTGCCAGCGCGCGTTCGAAGTGCGCTTCGGCGTCCTCCCAGCGTTGTTCACGGGCGTCGACGGCGCCAAGGCCCGCGGCTCCCACGCCGTTTCGCGGTTCGGCCGCGACGGCGCACTCGAAATAGCCCCGTGCCAGCTCGAGCTTCCCGATTTCGATCGCGAGCCAGCCGAGTTCAGCGCACAGCGTGTCTCGTGCAAGTGACCGCTGTGGTTGTTCATTCCAGTGGTGATCGATCCGCATCGCCAGGGTATCGAAGCGGCTGTCGCGGAGGTGGTTCTTGAGCCTGCGGTCGAGGTTCGAACTCGTGCCACCGAGTGCCGCGCGCAACGCCGGGGTCGGCGCCGTTCCGCGGGCGCGCTGCGCGCTGTAGCGCCGCAGGTGAGAGCCGACTGCCTCCGAGGCGGGCTGCCCGAAGAAGAGATAGTGGACGACGAGCCACGCTTCCCGATCAAAGGCGTCCGGGTCGTAGCTGCCGAGTGTCTCGGCGGAGAGGAGTCGCTTCGAGGGGATTCGCATCTGGTCCCGCAGCTGCTCCAATCGTCTGCGGTCGTGCGCGCCGATCTCGGCACCCTGGTCCCAGACTACGATCGTGCTTGCAAATTCCGGGAAGCCGGAATCGTGCCAAAGCGGCTGATCGAGTCCGTCCCGGTTTCGCAGCAGGTACTCGGCGTAGCGGCGCCGCACGAGCCGGGTGGCATCGCCCCGCCAACCTCCGCCGTTTCGCAGCACGATGATGGGACCGCTCGGCGAGGGCAGGAAGTAGGAGCGCAGGCCCCGGCGGTCGAAGGGGCGCTCGATGACGGGAGCGTCGAACGCGTAGACGCGGGTCAGGAGGGGCGCGTGGGAGAGGCGAGTTCCCGTGACGAATTCCACGGCGCTGTGGAACCGTTCGAGGTCGTCGCCGAGTTGGCGGGTCGCCTCCGGGCCGAGCGAACTCATGATGGCGAAGTGGGGAGTCTCGACCACTACCCAGTCCTGCTCGAGCAGAGGTCGGGTCACGCAGCCGAGCAGGGTGCCGACGGCTAGCAGTACTGCGGCGCGCCGGCCCACGCGGCTACGATATCACAGGCCTCGCCGGCCGACGGGGCTACGATATCACAGGCCTCGCCGGCCGACGGG
>PBYF01000056.1 GCA_002729515.1 Deltaproteobacteria bacterium | reverse complement strand
TTGACCCTAGGGTCGAGCGCCAAGGTGGCCTCGGCGCAGACGATGCTCATCGAGTTCGTTCCGGAGCCCGGAATGCTGCTGATGCTCGGTTCGGGCATTGCGGGCCTGGTGCTGATCGGCCGCAAGCGCATGCGCAAGTAGCCACGGCATCGAGCCTGTTCGCAGGCTGAGCCTCTGGGGCGGTCTCCCTGATGGGAGACCGCCCCTTCGCATTTTGGGAGCGCATCACCGCTCGGAGGCGTTGTCCCGAAGCAGGGCCCGCTCGGCCAGGTATTCGGCGAAGACCTTCGAGACCTCTGGACTCGGGTGGAAAACGTCGCCACGACTCTCCTGGAACGGCACACCTCGTTCCAGCGCTTTGCGCAGGGGGGGCAACAGATCGAAGTGGCGGATCCCTTCGCGATTGAGGAACTTGAGCACGCGCAAGCGCGCGTTGCGCTCCTGCGGGCGCCACTTCCCGGGCCGCTGCATCAGCGGAAGTACGAGAACGGTGAGACGGATACCCTCCTCGCGCAGCACGTCCCGTAACTGGCGCAGGCTCTCGTGAACCTCCTGTGCGACGGCTGCAAAGTCCCCCGCGCGCATGCGCACGCGACCCAGCCAGAAGCGATACAGCCAGGAGTGCTCGAAGAGCCAGGGCTGGATGCGCCGGGCCGGCTGGTTGAGCGCAAAGACGACGACGCGGCCCTCGTCGTCGAGAAAGGCAATCGGTGTGGTCTCGTAGTCGTTGAGATGGAACGTCAGGACCACATGGTCGGGTGCAATCGCAGCGTTGTATTCCAGGTAGAACGCGACCTCCTGCACGGTGTTGAACGATTCGACCCCGGCGTTCCAGTACTCGAAGCGCTCGTCTCCGTAGATGTCGGAAATCGCATCCACCAGGGTGCGACGCGCCGTCACCGAATCGCCCATGAAGAGGACACGCGTGCGCCCGGCGGGTTTCTCCAGACCATATTCGTTGCGCTGAGTGCCATACTCGTCGTAGATCTCGCCGTCGAGCCTCGGGCGGAAGCCGAAACGCGGATCCACGGTGAAGGTCCGTTCGCGGTCTGGGGAGGTGCGGATCCAGGGAAGTTCCTGGGCGGCTCCGAAAGCTTCGAAGTCCGAAGAGCGCCAGCGCAGGAAGCCCTCGGCCGCGGCCAGAACCATACCCACCGCGACCGCGGCGAGTAGAAGCCGTGCTGCGACGAGCTTCAATGGGTGGTCCAAATCCCACCATCGACGGGAACCACGGCCCCTGTCACGTACGCGCCGGCCCTCGAAGCGAGATAGATCGCAACGCCGGCCATATCGTCCGGACGGCCGATGCGCTGCATCGGACAGCCAGCGGCAATGGAATCCCCGAAGCGCTCGAGAGTCTCCGCCATCATCTTGCTCTCGAAGGGACCCGGGGCAATGGCGTTCACCGTGACCCGAGGCGCCAGCCGCTTCGCCAGCACCCGCGTCAGCTGATGCACCGCCGCCTTGCTGCTGGAGTAGGCGTAGGTTTCGAGCACAGGCACCTGGAGACCATCGATCGATCCGATGTTCATTACACGAGCCGGATCATCGGAGGTCGATGCATTCTCGAGCTGCGGCAACAGAAAGCGCGTCAGGTGAAAGATCGATTTGACGTTGAGGGCGAGCACCTTGTCCCACGCCGCATCCGGATATTCGTCTAGCGGTGCACCCCAGTTCGCACCGGCGTTGTTCACCAGTACGTGCAGCGCATCTTCACGCTCCGCCACCTCAGACGCGAGCCGCCTACAATCGGCCTCAGTCGAAAGATCGGCAGAAAGCGCGATGCACGTGCCCACAGCCGACAACTCTTCCGCCACCTGCTCACAGACATCGGCCCTGCGCGACGCGATGTAGACCTTCGCCCCGTGTTCGACGAAACCGCGTGCGATCATCTGGCCTATCCCCCGCGACCCCCCCGTGATCAACGCCACCTTCCCCGACACGTCAAAGAGTCCGCTCATTGCTCCAAACCTCCTCGACCGGTGAGCCCCATCGCGGCACCTCGGCTGGTCCCACGCTCCCCATCGTATATTTCCGGGCCGACTGCAACGCATCGCCGCAACCGACGGTCACGAAGACAGCTCCCTCCCGATCTCGGAGCCGATTCTAACCCTCTGAGTATGGTCGGTGCGTCAGATGTCCGAGCGCAGCGGATGGGGCTTGCCGAAGAGCCAACCCTGGCCGTAGGGAATCCCGAGCCGACCCAGCGTCTCGAGTTCTTCGAGGGTGTCGAGTCCCTCGGCGATGATCTGGGCGTTGATCTGGTCGGAAACCGAGAGCAGGGCGCGCAGCAGCTCCTGGCGCGCCGGATCCTCGTCGATCCCGGAGACAAAGGCGCGGTCGACCTTGATGAAGTCCGGTGAGAGCTCCATCACCGCCTCGAGGCTCGCGTAGCCGGCCCCGGTGTCGTCCAAGGCGATTCGGAAGCCGAGCTTCCGGTAGTAGTCGCGCACCTCACGAAAGATGTCGAAGTTTCCGATCGATTCCTGCTCGGAGATCTCGAAGACGACATCGCTGGGCCGTAGCCTGCACGCCTCGAGCGTCCGGCAAAGCGCCTCGGCGCGAAAGCTCGGATCGTGAATCGTCGTCGGGCGCACGTTCAGGAAGAGCATCGCTCCCCCGGGCAGGTCCCGGGCACCCGCCAGACCGCTCTGGCGGCAAAGGCAGTCGAGCTGGAAGAGGAGATCCTGCTCGCTGGCGGTGGCAAAGAGGGCGGCGGGCGAGTGGAGGTCGGTCCCCTCGGGCCCGCGAGCCAGGGCCTCGTAGCCGAATACGGTGCGTGTCGTGACTTCCACGATTGGCTCGTAAACCGAGTGAACCTTCCCGTCCAGCACGAGTTCGAAAATCTGGTGACGGCGGCGGCGAGCGGCGATCCGAGCGGCGAGATGCGCCTCGTCGCGGGCCTCTCGCAGCGCAGCGCTCACCTGGGAGTCCACCCCGATCGTCGGGTTGCGCAGCGCTGCACCCGAGCCAATCTGAAGCGGCGGCGCCTGTTTCAGGTAGGGGTAACCCACGCGGCCGCCACGCCGACCGAGACCCTCCACCAGCGCACGCTGGAGTTCCGGGAGCTCACGCTTGTAGAAAGCGGCCTCGTCGGGCTCCCGGAAGACCAGCACGAGGATCTCGTTGCGCCCGGTCTCTCCGGCCACCACGAAGTCGTTGACCGACAGCCGAGAACCGATCAGGTCCCGGACCAGGGCGATCAGGTCTGACATCGCCCGCTGGTGGGCCTCGACTCCGTACTGCTGTTCGATGACAGCCAGCCGCGCCGCATCGACGACCACCACCCCCAGCGCTCCCTCCAGGGTGAAATGCTCCGTGATCCGAGGCAATGCCTCGCCGAAGCTCGGGGTCGCACGCGCTCGTCCACCCCGAGGGCGCAGCCGCTCTCGTGACCCTTTCGGCATGTCTCGCCCATCGGCAGGATGGCACGCCGCCGTGAGCCGGTCCCCGCAGGGGCTGTCAACTACCGTCCGCGATCGAAATGACGCTGTTGGGGCAGCGACGGACAGCTGCCTCCAGCCCCTCACGCAGCTCTTCTGAAAGCTCGGCCTGGATCAGCTCTACTCTCGCACGGGGTCCCGGGCCGTCCGCGACGCGGAATACCCGGGGATACCGCGAGAAACAGTCAATGAACTCCGCGGCCGGCGATCAGTGTCGAGGGATCGATCTTCATGCTCCGCAGCACGTGCTCCCACATCACCGATGGGTTCACGTCGAAGACGACTTCGCGGGTCAGCGGAGCCACCAGCCAGGCCCCTTCGACGAGTTCCGACTCCAGCTGTCCGGGTCCCCAACCCGCGTAGCCCAGCAGGAGCCGCAGGTCGGTTGGCGGCTTCTCGACCACCTGGCGCAACACATCCAGCGAACCGGCGAATCGAATGCCCTGGCCCACCTGCTTCACGTCCCGGCCGACACCCGTCGGGAGTTCCGCGTCGAACACGAGCCAGCCTGTCTGCGGCTGGACGGGTCCTCCCCAACCAATCGGCTTCGCCGACTCCCCGCCCCAGTCGAGATCGAGCGACGCGCAGAGCCCCACGGCGCTGAGTTCCGTTCCGCGGTTGAGCACGACGCCGAACGTCCCCTCGTCATCGTGTTGAATGAGCATCACGACCGTGCGCCGGAAATTGGGATCCCGAAGCTGGGGCATGGCGATCAGTAGGGACGATGCGAGGGAGGAGATCGCCACAAATAAGAGGGTAGCAGGCTGTGAAGCCTCGGCGACGAGCCGTATGCTGGCGTGCACGATGCTTCCCCGGCGCTTGGTTCGCTGGGCCCGGATTGCGGCGCCCCGGCACGTTTTTTCGTCGGTCGCTCTAGCCTCCCTGGCCGGAACCATCGGATTCGCGACGTGCGCCACGGCGACGAACGGCGACGAGAGCCTGCATCGGATCTGCCTGAACTCACTGGGCCTCGAGACGTTCCTCGGCCTGGTGGCGGTCGCCGGAGCGATGCTTTCTCAACGACCCGTCACCGAGCGGCTCGGGCTCGAACCCGCGCGGCTCCGCGGCGGAAGCATCGCGTTGCTCGTTCTCGGAACGCTCGCTCTGTCGTTCGCACTCGACGGCGTGCTCGAAGTCATGGGCTGGAGCGAGGGAACTCCGCTGGCCGAGTTCGAAGCGCACCTCTCGCAAGCGCGCGGCACAGATCTGATGCTGGCACTCGTGGCCATAGGAATCGCGCCCGGGATTGCCGAAGAGCTCCTGTGCCGCGGCCTGGTCCAGAGAGGCCTCGAACCGGTGATCGGCCGGGGCGGGGCCGTGATTCTCGGCGCTGCACTCTTCGGTGCACTCCACATCGACCCGGTGCATGCGGTACTCGCCGGCTTGCTCGGTCTCTACCTCGGCGCAGCGGCTCTGATCGCCGGCAGCGTGCGCACGGCGATCCTGTGCCACACTGCGAACAACCTGGTGGCCGTGAGCCTCGGCGCCGGCTGGCCCGAGAGCCCAGCGCCCGGCGCCGCGGGCATCGCCCTCGGCCTGACACTGGCGGCGGCATGCATCTGGGGGGCCCACCGGGGACGCCTCAGAGGGGCTCCGGGCCCGGCGCTACAGGTTCCGCGCAGTTCGGACGACCGGTAAGGGTGCCACCCAGCGCGGGGTGCGGAGCGTCCATGACCGGGTCTCCCGAGGTTCTGCTGCTCGACGACGGTGAACTCGAAGACGTCCAGGAGATCCTGGCCGAGTTCGGGACTTCGTACGGCCGCATTCGGGGTGGCGCCATCGCCCAGGGTACGCCGCCGCCGCGCAAGCTCCTGGTGACGACCCCGCGACGCATCGAAGCCATCGACCTCGGCGACACCAAAGCGATGGTTCGCATGGTCGTCGTGGACGAAGACTCACCCACGTTGCGCGCGCATCTTCGCGCAGTGGGTTTCGACTACCTGGTGCGACGTCCCGTACACCCGCAGGCGCTGCGGCTGATGCTGATGCGCTGCCTCTACAACGGTGACGAGCGGCGACACGAGCCGCGCGTTCCCATGGGGCTCCGGGTTTCCTTCCGCTCGGGAATGCTGTCGCGCCGCGCAATCCTGGCCGACCTCTCGACCAGCGGCTGTCGGCTCCTCTCGCGGTGGGCCATCTCGATCGGCAGCCACATCCGCGTGACCCTTCCGCCACGCAAAGACACCCGTGACGCAGTGAGCGTCACGGGAGCGGTGGTGCGGATTGGACTCGACGAGCACCTCGGACCCGACGGGCCGTACAGCGCCGCCGTCGCCTTCGATACCTCGATTCCGGTCGAGGCGCGTGAGGCGCTGGAGCAGACCCTCGACGACCGCGCCCGCGGACCGGCAACGCTCGGCGCTGGGGGCCGAACACTGCCCGACGATGAATGGCTCCCCACCCCGCAGGCGCAGCGGGGCGCACCGGAGCCCTCGGCCACCGAGCCGAGCCTCGACCCACCCGAGACTCGCGCGGGAGTCTTTGCGCGCGACGTGGGATTAGAAGTCGACGTGCAACTCGAGACTGAAAAACACCCGGGTGCCGCGCAACGGGCTGAAGAAGATCCCCTCGCCAAGGAAGCCACCGAAAGGGCGCTCGCGCCCGGCTTCGACGAAACGCTCGAGCGGCGCAGCGGCCATCGAGGGGCCTATCCGCTCCGGGTGCCCGCGTTCGGTGACCGCGCGATCCGCGTGTTGCTGGCGCGCGACCTCTCCATGGGTGGAATGCGAGTCGAGCGCGATTCGGGTCTCGAACTCGGCGACCGCCTGCACCTGGCGATCTACGGCTCGGCCCACAAGGAGCCGTTTCTGGTGTGGGCGACCGCCGACCGCGACGACGGCGATAACGGCCTGCTGCTGCGCTTCGACGAAATGCATCCGGAGTTCGCAAAGCAGCTGGACAAGCTGGTGGCCAGCCTGCCAGCCGTCGAGTCACTCCACGACGACGAAGCCCGCGCCATGGGCAGCGTCGTCACCGAGATCCTCTAGCCGGCCAGACGCTCGCGCTTCTTGCGTTCGAGGCGGCGACGGCGGCGGAGCTTGAGCTGGTGACGCCGACGCTTCTGCTTGTTCTTGCTGCGTGCCATCGATCCTTCCAGAAAGGGCACTCAGCGTAGCATGCACCACGCTCGATCTGAAGGGCAATCGGCCTAGCACGCGCTGCGCTCGATCCGAACCTCTCCGAGCGCGGTCCCGACCAGTTCGGCCAGCTGCCGCACCGCGGCGGGGTCAGTCGCACCCCCGAAGAGCACACGCATGACGATGGGGCCCCCGGCGAGCGAGGCGGCGAGGTCGAGATCCGCAGTGGGCGGAATCTCACCGCGCGCTACAGCGCGCTGCATGGCCTCGACCAAGGGGCGCCTGCGCTCCCGGACGAAGGAATCGAGGCTTCGAGCCAGACTAGGGTCGCGGCATCGCTCGATGGCGAGCGCCGCCAGGAGCCCGGCAACGGGAGTGGAATCGAAGATCGCGAGGAACTGGTTCAGGAGCGCCTCCAGATCTTCCCGGAGACTCCCGGTGTCCACCGGCTCGAGCGGCGGCGTGCTGCGAAGCGCCGCCACGACGAGCCACGCCTTGCTCGGCCAGCGCCGGTACAGCGTCGCCTTGCTGACCCCGGCACGCCGGGCCAGTTGCGCGACGCGCACACCGTCGTAGCCCTCCTCGGTGAGCAGTTCGAGCGTGGCACCGATAATCGCCCGACCGGCCCCCGGGTCCCGAGGCCGTCCGCGGCCGGGAGACGTGGAACCCATCGTTTACTCCGTAAAATACGAAACCCTTAGTACCGTTTCTTGCGATAGCGTCAAGCCGTGGAGGGCGGGGAACGAACCCATGGCGCCCGTCCGATTGGCCGGGGCCATCGCCGCACAGGAGCGGGGGCGACCCGGAGACGCTGGAGTCACGAGTTGCTCTCAGGGCCTTGAACTGAATCCAGGCCCGGTGGCGTCGCCGACTGCACCCGGCCGCAGACGCCCGACACCCGTTCCTTCAAATGAGCGGGATCCGGACCGCGGAGGTCCGGCGTTTCCAACCAACCGGGGGCTCCACACCCGCAAATTTACGGTACCAATAGTTCCGAATTTAGGGACTGCCGAAACGCGGAGACGATCAGCCCTCAGGAGGTTCCCGGGGCACCCGGACGGCCGTCGCCGAAGCAGTGGAACGGATCCAGCGCACGGCATTTTCGGCGCGACAGCGTCCTTGGGAGCAGAAGGCCCGGCGCAGCACGTCGGCGGCGAGTTGAGAGCCGCCCCGCCAGTAGAGATCACCGTGGACGATGACGGTCGCGACGGCCAGAAGCGGTGCATCCGCCGGCGCCACACCCACGAACCACTCGTACCTGCCCGCCGGATCCCGACCCGTGAGGCTCCCGGTCTTTCCCGCCACCTTCACCCCACCCAGCATTGGGCGGCCATTGCGGCGCCGGAAGGCACTGCGCGCGGTTCCCCGTGTGGTCGTGTCAACGAGCATCTCCCGCAGCTGGGCCGCAATCGCGGAATCCATCGCGCGCCGCGGAGCATGCAACGCCGGAAGCGGCAGCTCGCGGCCGTTCGCATCGACGACGCGCTCGACCCAACGCGGCGCCACGATCTCCCCGTGCGCAAGGGCCGCTGCGAGCTGAACAGCGTGCAACGGCGTAATCTCGGCACCGGCGAGACCGGCTCCCAGGCGTCCCAGGTCGTAGCGGTCCTTGCCCGGGTCCACACTGCCCACCGCGTGGGCTGGTGCCGGCGCCGAGAGCCAGCCGAAGCGCCCAATCATTTCCATGAGTGGATCTCCGCCGACTGCGTGCACCGCAAGCTGGGCAAAGCATTGGTTGTTCGACAAAGCCAGCGCTCGACGCAGCGAAACGGTGCGACCCGTTTGCGGAGGATCGATGCGTGCGGGGGTCAACCGGTACGCGCTCCCCCGGTAGCGACACGGGAGTGCCGCCTTATCCGGTGCCGCGGCAAGCGCTGCTGCAGCGGTGACGATCTTCACGAGCGACGCCGCCGGGTAGGCCCGCGTCGGTGGAAATGCGTGCAGGTCCGTAGAAGCGTAGGCGAGCAGCCGTCCCGTATTCGGGTCCATCACGACCACGTGGCCCATGGACACGCGCCCGTTGTCGAGGGCCCGATGCACCTCACGCGTCAGCGCCGCGTCCAGCGTGTACTCGACCCGCAGCGGCCCGTCGATCCCGGCACTCCCCAACGGAACGCTCTCGAATACCCGACCGTGGACACCCGTGTCGCCCACACGGCCGGCGTCGACACCCGGCGGCTGAAAGGCTCCGAGTTCGAGAACAGCGCGCGTTACGGGGGGCCGCTCGAAGAGCTCCGGCGGCGCGTAGGGCGCGGGGGCCGATACCGGCTCGAGATCCGGCGGTCGATCACTTCCGTCACCGCCCCCGCCTGCGACCAGCCCCACCACGGCCAGACCACACGCGAAGATTCCTCCGATCAGCGCAGCCAGCGTCGCGCGGCCTCGCCCAGAGAGCCGGCCACGCAGACGCCGGCCCTGGGCGCGACGCCAATTCCGTCCACCCCGACCGAGATCCCCCTTCGGCGTACGCGCCAGCCGATTCCCCTTCCGTCCGACGAGACAGACCGCGCGACGAACGGCAACCACAACGAGGGGTGTCAGACGAGGCGAGAGTAAGACGTCGCCTATCGGGCGACAACCCCTCGAACCTCGGGGACCAGCTCCCGGAGCCGCGCTTCGATTCCGCTCTCGAGTGTCGCCGACGATCTGGGGCAACCGCTGCACGAACCCCTGAACCTGACCTCGACCACACCTTCCCGAAAACCGACGAAGACGACGTCACCACCGTCCATCGCGACAGCGGGACGCACTTCTTCATCGATCACGCGTCGGATACGCGCTGCGAGCACCTCTTCGTCCACGACGACCGGTGGCTCGAACGCGGAGCCGAGCGGAGTGCCCACAGCGGCGCGAATAGCCGCGGCCACGGGCTCGGCCAGGTCGATCCAGTCGATTTCGGTTCGCTTGGTCACGGTCACGAAGTTTGCCGCGAGGAATACCCCGACCACTCCGTCGATCGCGAAGAGCCGCTCGGCGAGCGGCGACACCTCCACGCCCGGGGGCGTGTCGAAGTGCACCGTTGCACCGCCCTGCATCACCGACCGGCCCACGACCCACTTGATGCTGTCTGGATTCGGAGTTCGTTCGGCGTGCATGCGAAGAGCGGCATCCATGGCAGAAGAATAGCCGACGGCACCGCGCTCACGGGTTTCGTCCGGATCAAACTGGTCGGCGACGCGCCAGGGACTCCTCGTCTCGCTCCACACCGCCCCGCTTGGCCGAGCCTCATCTCGGGAAGGACGCAGCGGGTCTCACCGTCGTGGATCGAGCGCTGGGGCGCAGCCCATCAGGTAGTGCCGTAGAGGCGCGCCTCGACGTCATCGAGCGTGAGCACGAGATGACCCAGCTCCCGGGCGCGCGCAGACTCGCGCTCGCCGTTATAACCCCATCCGGCCAGGGCGCAGCGCACGCCGAGCGGCGCCACGGCCTCCAGGTGGCTCACCTTGTCGTCGACGAAGGTCATCTCGGAGGGCGCGAAACCGAAGCGGGTGCGGAGCTGCTCCAGGTGTGTGCGCTTCTTCACTCCCGTGTCTTTGTCGAGCACGCTGCCATCGGGGAAGAGATCCCCGATGCCATAGGCTCGTAGCAACCTGCCCACAGCGCCCCGGTCCTTCGCCGTCGCGATCGCAAGAACGGCGTCACCCGCACGGCGCCGGAGCAGATCCAGAATGCCGGGGTAGGCGCCCATCAGGCGGTGCCAGGCCTTCGGCTCCGCGTCCGCCAGCGCAGTGCGGATTTCGTAAAAGCACCGGCGGAACGAGTTCAGCTCGGTCGAATCGAGACCGGCCTTGTAGGTGTCGTAAGCACCTTGGTTCTCGCACACCCGACCCGACTCGAGCGCCGTGAGCACGACAGCATAATCTTCGGCCCGATTTCCGAGCGGCATCATGTCGAGGAAGGGCGCATACAATGGACTCGCCGCCACGACTCCGGGCGGTGGCAGTGCTGCTTCCGCCAACAGCGGTACTGCATCCCGCAAAATCCGTGCCCCGGGGTGCAAGGCATAGAAGGTGCGGAGCGCCACCACGAAGGCCTCCGGCGCGCTGTCCGAGATCACACCGTCGAAGTCCAGCGCCAGCAGCTTCACACGGGAGCAGCGTAGCGAAGCATCCGTGTAAGATGGGGCGTCATGTCCTGGAAACCCGAAATCGACGAAATCGAACGCCGCCGCCGGCTCGCCCAGCGCATGGGCGGCAGAGAACGGGTCGACCGGGCACGCCGCGCCGGGCGACTACCGGTTCGCGAGCGCGTCGACAGAATTCTCGACACCGGCTCCTTTCACGAGACTGGTGTCCTGGCCGGACGCGCACAGTACGACGACGAAGGGCATCTCGTCGACCTCACGCCCTCGAACTTCGTCTGCGGCCGAGGACGCATCGACGGACGTGCCGTCGTAATCGGTGCCGACGACTTCACCGTGCGGGGCGGCGCCGCCGACGGCGCCATCGGCAACAAAATGGGCTGGTCCGAGAAGGCGGCCCACGACCTGCGTCTTCCGATGGTGCGTCTGGTCGACGGGACCGGGGGCGGCGGCTCGGTGAAGATGAACACGGCCTTGCGGCGCTCCTACGTGCCCTTCAATCCCGACTGGGAGATCTCGGTAGCGCTGCTCTCGCGCGTTCCAGTCGTCGCGGCGGCGCTCGGCCCCGTCGCCGGGCTCGGCGCCGCCCGGGTCGCAGCGTCGCACTTCTCCGTGATGGTTCGCGGCACGAGTCAGCTCTTCGTGGCTGGGCCGCCCGTGGTCCGCCGCGCCTTCGGCCGCGAAGTCGAGAAGGAAACGCTCGGGGGCTCGCACATCCACACCCGGGGCAGCGGTGCCGTCGACAACGAGGTCGCCAACGAGGAAGAGGCATTCGCGCAGCTGCGCCGTTTCCTCTCCTACCTGCCGAGCTCCGTCTTCGAGCCACCGCCTCGCATACGGTGCGACGACGACCCGGAGCGGCGCGAAGAGACGCTGCTCTCGATCGTGCCACGCGACCGGCGCAAGCCATACGACGTGCGCGAGCTACTCGGCCTCGTGCTCGATTTGGGCTCGTTCTTCGAGATGGGACGTTATTTCGGACGTTCGCTGGTGACGGGTCTGGCGCGGCTCGACGGGGTGCCCGTCGGCGTGATGGCGAACGACCCGCGTCAGCTCGCGGGCTCGATCGACTCGGCCGCGGCCGAGAAGATGACCCGCTTCGTCGACCTCTGCGACACCTTCCGCCTGCCCGTGGTGAACTTCGTGGACAACCCGGGCTTCCTGATCGGCGTGCAGGCGGAGCGGAGCGGTACCATCCGACGCGGTGTCCGCGCACTGGCCGCCGTGTACCAGGCCGATGTTCCGTGGGTCTCAGTGATCGTGCGCAAAGTGTTTGGTGTTGCGGGCGCGGGCCACGGTGCGCACCACCGGCTGAACCTCCGCTATGCGTGGCCTTCGGGCGAGTGGGGCTCACTCCCCATCGAAGGCGGCGTCGAGGCGGCCTACCGCCGGCAAATCGAGGCGGCGAGCGACCCCGATGCGCTGCGTGCGGAACTCGAGGAGAAACTCTCGAGCCTGCGCTCGCCCTTTCTGACCGCTGAGGCCTTCGGCATCGAAGAAATCATCGACCCGCGCGAGACACGACCGCTGCTAGTCGACTGGGTACGACGGTCGTTCGAGATCGTCTCCGTGGAATCCGGTCCCAAGGCACGCGGCCTGCGCCCGTAGCCCTCTAGGGAGAAACCTCGAGCACCGCGGCACCACGGACCCGGTCGTTCTTCAGCTCCACGAGCGCTTCGTTCGCCGCTTCGAGCGGGTAGGTCGTCGTGTGCGGGCGAAGCGGGATCTCGGAGGCGAGCGCCAGCAGCTCCCGGCCGTCCTCACGTGTGTTGGCCGTGACGCTGCGAAGCGAGCGTTCATGAAAGAGGTGTGCCTCGTAGCCGAGCGGCGGCACATCCGAGAGATGGATACCGGCGATCGCGAGGCCGGCGCCACGGTCGAGGGCCGCAAGGGCCGGCGGCACGAGCTCGCCCGCCGGCGCGAAGAGGATCGCTCCGTCGAGCGGATACGGGGGCGTGTCGAAGCTTGCACCCACCCAGGCGGCGCCGAGCTCCTCGGCGAGTTCGCGGTGCTCATCGCCGCGGCTGAAGACATAGACCTCGCACCCGAAGTGACGTGCGACCTGGATCGTGATGTGCGCCGAGCCCCCGAACCCCCACAGACCGATCCTGCCCCCGGACGGCACCGCAGCGGACTTCCAGGCGCGGTAGCCGATGATCCCGGCACACAGCAGCGGCGCGGCCTCGTGCGGGACCAGGGCCTCCGGCAGGGGGTAGGCGAAGTCCTCGGGAACGACTGCGAACTCCGCGTAGCCACCATCCGCGTCCCAGCCCGTGAACTGGGGCGTCAGGCACAGGTTCTCGTCACCGCGCGCGCAGAAACGGCAGTTCCCGCAAGCGCGCCGCAGCCAGGCGATGCCGACCCGTTCGCCGAGCCGGAAGCGACCGGCCGCGTCGCCCCGCGCGTCGACCCGCCCAATCACCTGGTGCCCGGGAATCACGGCGGAGCGACGCACCTCGAGATCGCCTTCGACCACGTGCAGGTCGGTCCGGCACACGCCGCACACCTCCACACGCACCCGCACCTCGTCCGGCATCGGAACCGGCACCTCGCAGTCAACCGCCCGCAGCGGGCGCGTCTCCACGGGTGCCGCCCGCGAAAGCTCCATCGCGCGCATCGCTACACGAGGCCGGCGCGCTGGTACATGCCGAGCAGGACCAGGCACGCGGTGAGCAAGCCCGCAACCGCCGTGCCGACAGCCATCCAACCGGCAAGGCGATGACCCCGCGCTCGCTCGGGTGCCGCCGGCGGGTCCGAAGGGTCGAGTGTCGCGTTGCCCGTCCGTGCCAGGGCCAGACCGCGGCGCAGAGCCAGGAAACCAAAAAGGAGCATGAGCAGTACGAACACCTCGTGAAAACGCAGAACCCAGACGGCCCCACTGCTCCAGACATCCATGTTCTCCCGCCCGAGGAAGTGCAGCTTCGCGAAGTAGGAGGGCAGGAAGAGGATCACAAGCACGCTGCCGGCCTGCATGAGTCGGCGGTGGCGAGAAATCTGGTTCCTGCGACGCATCCGAACCCCGGCCGCTGCGAGCACAACGACCATACCCATATTCGAGAGTGCGGCGGTCCAGAACAAGAGATTGGAATCCATCGCCGCAGTCTCACACAGTTCGACGGAAACAGAAGCCCTCACACATGCTGTTGCCGCACCCTCACCCGCGATCCCTCGCGCGGGTGGCGAGGGCCGCAGCAAACTCGTCGCGGCTCGCCAGGACCACCGCCAGGTCATCGAGACAAGCCCGCAGTACTGCCTCCACGCTCGTGTTTCCGGGCCGCCAGGCCACCCGCCGACTGCGCTCAGAGCTGCTGTGCAACTCCTCCCAGGCCTCGTCGCCTGGGGCGGCCGAGACGCGAAGCGACACGCCGACGCGCGCGACCACGTCCCAGATCGCACCGTCCCGGGGCGCGTCAACGCGAAACTCCAAGAGCCGAAGCGCCACGTGTACCTCAGCCCCGTCCGGAACCACCCGGTGCCCGGAACTCGAGAGTGTCTCCTCCACCAGCCGGCGCACCGCGCGGGCCGGCGCCTCCGTGAGGTAGATTGGCCCCCCGGGCTGGAGAAATGCGCCCCCCCGCTCCCCTACCGCTTCGCGAGGGTCCGGAGCGCCCTCCACCGGGCCGATCGAAATCGTGAGCGGCGCGAGGTCCGCCAGCGGCGAGGGGCGCGGCGCCACCACCGTGTCCGGTGCTCGCACCACGAGATCCGAGGCACAGCCGGTGAGCACTGTGACGACGAGAACGAGGAGGGGACCGGCCAGGGCGCGGGGACTCACTGGCTGGCTAGCGCACCACCTCGACGTCCCAGACGCCGAGTTCGACACGCAGGCGCTCGAAGAACGCGTGCACGTCTTCGTGCAGCTCGTTGGCCCGGGTCGCACGAGCCACCCGGCTGGCCGGGATTTTCATGCCGAGAACCCGCGCAACCGGTCCCGCCGGGGCCAGCAAACGCTTCGCATCCAGCTCACCCCAGGCAGCGGAGTCGCTCTCGTCCGGCAGGTGCTCGCGCAGCGCAAGATCGATGCGAGCGTCGGACTCTGGCAGGCGCAGGGAGCGGCGAATTGCATCGGGTACCAGCAGATAGCTCTCGATATGCCGGCGCCCCCAGGTGAAAAAATCGAGGCCCGGCTCTTCGACCTCAGCGCCCAGCGCACTCCGACCATCGTCCCGATCGAGCACGCACAGACCTCGGAGACCCTCCGAAGCCCCCCCGAGCGAGCGAAAGTGCTCGACGGCACGCGCGGGCCGCTTCCCACCCAGGATGACCGCCGAGCGAGCGAGCGAGCCCGCTTGTGCAGGCAGAAGCCGCCGGCACCAGCCGTTCACGATGCCCCGATCGCCGGGACCCTCCAGGTAGAGGACAAAGGCGCCGCGCGGTTGGACGGGACCGGCCGGCCGAGCTGAGTCGTTACGCAGCATCGTTGTCTCCGAAGCTTTGTCGACGGCAACGCCATGCGGGACGCGGCTGGGCCTATTCTAGCCGACTCGGGTCACGATCTGCGTGCTGGCGCGAGCTTCTCCAGCCGTACCGGCACGGTCTGCTCCGGATTCCTCAGCCACCGAAAGGCCCGCTCTAGCCGCCCGTATCTGCGCAGCATGGCGAGATTCACCGCACGCCGCACCTCCGGGTCGCTGCTGGGAAATGCGAGGACGCTGACGAGTCCCTCGTCGCGGGAAAGGTGTGCGGTGGGATTGAGCCGCAGCCGCAACAGCCAGCTTGCATCCAGCTTCGGTGCGCGTACCCAGGTCTCGCCGTCGAGGTCGACGATCCAAAGGCGCGTCTCGATCCCATGACCCTTGCGATCGAACGTGACGAGCTCAGCCACCTCGCCTTCGGGAATTCGGCCGACGGCGACGACGAGCACCACCACAACGAATGCCATGAGCGTGATGAGCGTTCGCAAACACCCCCCAGAGCAGCCTTCTCGCGTCGCCCGCACCGCGCTGTGCGAGACCCTGTGTTTCCGCAAAGGCTGCGGTACCGTCGATTGACTTTACTCCGCAGCGGCGAGGGTATCACCAGCCGACTCCGCTCCGCTGCGCCCGCGTGCTATGAAGCCCGCGGATCCCCGACGGGGAAGACTGCATGTCGGTGCACGCGTCGATCGCTGGAATACTGCTCCTGGTCGCCCCGGGGCCCGGGGCTGTCGCTGCCGAACTCGTCGCTGCAGGGGCGGTGAGCCTGCGCGAGCCCCTTACTGAGATTGCCCGGGAGTTCGAGTCGCGACACCCCTCGACACGTGTACTCCTCACTTTTGGGGCTTCGAGCACGCTCGCCGCACAGGCACGCGCCGGCGCGCCGGTCGACGTCTTCGTGTCCGCCGACCCGGCGCTCGTGGACCGGCTCGAGGCCCAGGGGCTCATCTCCGCAGAAGCTCGGCACGACATCGCCCGCAACCGGCTTGTCGTGGTAACGGCACCTGGGCTTCGCACGCCACTGAGGGGAGCCGATGACCTGCTCGTCCCCAGCATCCGCCGCATCGCAATGCCCGCGAGCGCCGTGCCGGTGGGACGCTACGCCCGGGAGTGGCTCACATCGCTCGGGCTGCTCGCGACACTCGAGGACCGCCTCGTGCAGACCGAGCACGCGCGCGCCACGCTGGCAGCGGTAGACGCTGGCAACGCCGACGCCGCGGTGGTCTACGCCACGGACGCGCGCGCCGCGCGAGCGGCCCACGTGGCGTTTCGCGTGCCGAGGGCCGAGCAGCCTTCCATCGTCTACACCGCGGCGCGCCTGATCCGAGCCGATCCCTCTGCCGACGCGTTGCTCACCTTTCTTGCCGGAGAGGAGGCGCGCCGGATCCTGGTGGCCGCCGGGTTCGAGACGCCGTGAACGCCGAAGACATCCTGGGCATCGCCCGGCTCACACTCTGGATCGGAGCCGCTGCGACCGTCGCAGTGGTCCCGGTTGCGGTGCTGGTGGCCTGGTGTCTCGTGCGCCGCAAGTTCCGGGGCAAGTCGCTCGTGAGGGCACTGGTCACGCTGCCGATGGTGCTCCCGCCAGTCGCCGTGGGTCTCGGTCTGCTCTGGCTCCTGGGCCGCCGCGGCCCGCTCGCGGCTCTCTGGGAGGCGACGGGGGTGGATTTCGTCTTCACCGCCTGGGCCGCTGCGCTGGCGGCGGCCGTCGTGGGCTTCCCCCTCGCGACGCGCGCCTGCGAGCAGGCATTCGCCGCCGTCGACACGCGCTACGAGCAGTTGGCACGTTCCCTCGGCCTCTCCCCGGTGGCGAGCTTCTTTCGCGTGACGCTACCGCTGGCGAAACGCGGAGTGCTCTACGGAGCACTCCTCTGCTTTACCCGCGCCATCGGAGAATTCGGCGCCACGGCCGTCGTCGCCGGAATCATCCCGGGCCGCACGGAGACGCTCGCCCTCGGCATCTGGTCCCGGGTGCAACTCGGCGAGGACTCGGCGGCGGCGGCGCTCTGCGCCGTGTCCTTCGCGCTCGGCCTCGCCGCCATGTGGGCGGGCGAGCGCTGGCTGCGGGGCGACACCCCGTGAGCACCCCTCCCCACCTTCTCTCCGTGGCGCTGACGCGCGGGCACTTCGAACTCGACCTCGAGATCTCCTGGCAGGAGCGCGTGTCCGTCTTCTTCGGTCCGAGCGGCGCCGGCAAGAGCACCCTCTTCGAGGCCCTGCTGGGCCTGCACCCCACAGCGCGGGCGCGCGTGTGCATCGGCGGGGAGTGGCTCGAAGACTCGGAGACCGGCCTGCGGCGCCCGACCTGGCAGCGCGGCCTCGGTTGGGTGCCACAGGACCCCACCCTTTTTCCCCACCTCGACGTCGAGGCGAACCTCCGCTTCGCGGGCCCCGATGCGCAGACCCTCGAGCGCGCCGTGGAGGTGTTGGAGCTGCGTCCACTTCTCACACGCGACGTGCGCGACCTCTCGGGTGGTGAGCGTCAGCGGGTGGCGATCGGCCGCGCGCTGGGCTCCGGGCCTCGCGCTCTGTTGCTCGACGAGCCGCTCGCCTCCCTCGACGTGACGCGGCGCGCCAACGTGCTGCGAGACCTGATCCGCGTGCGCGACGCCCTCGAGCTCCCGATGCTCGTCATCACGCACGACCCGGACGAGGCGCAGCTGCTCGGGGAGCGCGTCGCCGTCATCGAGGCGGGTCGGATCGTCGCAAGCGGGGCGCCGGCGGAGGTGCTCTGGAGCCGGGCGGTGCTGCCGCTCTCCGAGGCGCTCGGACTCGAAAACGTGCTGGAGGGAAACTCCGTGGCGGGCGTCGAGCGGTGCCTGGTGACCGACGGCGGTCTGCGCCTCGCCCTGCCCGTCGCCACCACGGCGGGTGTGCGCATGAGCGTGGGTGTGCGCGCGGAGGACGTCGTCCTGGCGGTCGACCCCCCCGGGCGCATCTCGGCCCGCAACGTCCTGCCCGCCCGGGTGACGCATTGCGAGCCCACCGGCGACGACGCCTTCGTCCACCTCGCGCTCGATCCGGGAGGCGAACGTCTCGTCGCCAAGCTCACCGCCGCCGCCGTTCGCAAGCTCGAACTCCACGCCGACACCCGCGTCCACGCCCTCATCAAGGCCCAGGCCATTCGCCGTCTCGCTTAGACGGCACGGACTTCAGCGGAAATGCCCAGCGCGAGCTTCGCGGCGACCGCACCAAGGGCAAAAGCGGAAATAACCGTGGTGGGTGCCCCAGCGGCACTTCGGGCAGCGGTCCGGGAGCCCCGGAGTACTCCAGGGGCGCCGCGGCTTCCATTTGCACAGCGGGCAGTAACTCATGAAGCGACGCAGCTGCCCTTCGCAGCCTCGGCGACCACACCGGCGCACGGCCCGGGCATCGTGGGGCGGCCGGCGGCCATTGCCCTGGAAGCGACCTCGGTAGCACCAGGGGCAGTAGCCCCACTCCGGACGCACCCCTTTCTCGCACTCGGGGCAGACGAGCGGGAAGCGCGAGAGTTCCCGGAACGAGTTGTCCTTCGATCCGCACCACGGACAGCAGCGCATGGCCTCGCTGACCGGCCCGTCGCAGCGCCGGCAGGAAAAGCTCATGCCGAGTTCCTTGCCCTGAGTGCGCCGGAACGCGGCCGCTTGCACCGCCAGGGGAGACGGAGCCAGCGCCTTCTTTCGCGGTCGCCGCCGAGCGCGCCGCTTTGCCGGCGTCTCGGCGGCGCGCTGGAGAGCCCTCTCGAACGCCTTGTAGAAGACCTGCGCGTCCGGGTAGCGCTTGCGCGGGTCGAACTGGGCGGCCTTGCGCAGCACGGGGCGCACGGGCTCGGGCACCTTCACTTCGAAGCGTTCGTGCCCGGGGAAAGGCCACTCGAAGGGCCACGTGGGAAGCTTCCCGGTGAGCAACTCGTGAGCGATGAGCCCCAGCGAAAAGACGTCGGACGCGAGCCGCGCACGCCCGTAGGCCTGCTCCGGTGCCATATAACCCAGGGTTCCGGCGTCCGTGTAGGTCCGGGTCATATCAGCGGCAAATCGGGACGCACCGAAGTCCGCCAGTGCGGCGCGACCGTCTTCGAAGATCAGGATGTTGTCGGGCTTCACGTCGCGGTGCATCACCCGGCGCTCGTGAGCGTGCGCGAGCCCCGCCGCAATCTGGCGCACGACCTCGAGCGCCACCTGGCCCGAACGCTTCGCCCCGACGTAGCGGCTCAGCTGCGTCCGCGCGAGTTCGATCGCCATCACGAAGCGGCCATCGATCCAGTCGGCGTTGCGCACGGCCACGATGCCCGGGTGGTGCAGGCGGCCCGCGATGCGAGCCTCCAGCTCGATCACCTTGCGGCCCCATTCCTCGACGGCGGAGGGGTAGGCGACCTTGAGGGCGACACCGACGTCCTCGACGGTGTCGCGGGCCTTCCACACCTCGGCGTAGCCGCCCCGACCGATGCGACGGTCGAGCCGGTACTTGCCGAGTCTGGATCCTCTGCGCAATACGACGGCCACGCGCTGCACACCATACCCCGGGATCCGCCCGGCGGAAGCGTCCGAATCAGCCGCGCGGGGTGAAACCGAGCGCCTCGAGCCGTCGCCTCACCGCACTGCCCTTCTCGAGCGCGCGGCGCAGCGAGACGACAGCGGGCCGTTGCCAGCGGTCGACGGGAATGGCGAAATCGTATTGCTCGGCGCGCAGCGGACGGAAGCGGAGACCCCTCTCGTTCGCGACGGTCTCGATGGTGACCCCCCAATCGGCCCGACCCTGGAGCACCGCCGCACCCACCGCGAAGTGGGAGCGCGGCTCGTACGCGTAGCCGGGCGGCCGCCGATCGCCGAGTAGTTGGTCGATCAGGATTCGCGTGCCGCTCCCCCGGTTGCGGTTCACCATGCGAACGGACGGGTCGTCGAGCAGCGCCTCGGTCTCCCGCGTCTCGTCGGGGCGGGTCACCACTCCCTGGAGACGCTCGTAGCCCGGCAGGAGCCGCAGCGAGGCATCGAGGAAAGGCTCGTTGTAGCAGTCGGTCTCCGGATCGAGCAGATGCAGCGGAGCTGCGTCGCACTCCTCGCGGCGCGCGGCCACGAGCCCGCCCTGGCTGCCGACCGCCAGGACCTTGACTCGAACGCCCTCACCGGCGAGGGCCGCCGCAATGACGTCCAGGCCAACGCAATGACTCCCCATTACCACCAGGTCCGCGGACTCGAGATCCCGGCCGATGAGTGTCACCTCCACCGGCGTGTCGGCGTCCACGATCTCGGTATTGCGGGCGACCCGCACGAAGCCATCCGCACGACTGAAAGCGGTGACGCTGCCGCTCCCCTTTCCCATGGGCCAGGCCGAGAACGCACCGGCGGCATCGCGCACCAGGCCGACCAATAGGTACTCGAGTCGGCCGCGCTCCGAGACGACCTTCTGCGCCAGCCGGGCACCCACCTGCTGGCGCTCGTGTCTCGGTAGACCCGCCATCTCGCGCAGCACCGGGGCCACGAACTCGTGGAAGGTGAAGACCGCCGACGTCGGGAAGCCGGGAAGGATCACCACCGGCTGCCGCCCACTGGCGGCCAGACAGATCGGCTTGCCCGGCTTGAGCGCAACACCATGCACCACGATCCCCGGATCGAGAGCAGCCACCACCCGGGCATTCAGATCCCCCTCGCCCTTGGACGTGCCTCCGGAGAGCAAGACCAGGTCTGCCGCCGCTAGCCCCCGGTCCAGCGCCTCGCGCAGCTGGGCTTCGTCGTCGCGAAAGGCACCGAAAAAACGCGGCTCACCGCCAATTTCGGTGACCGCGTCGGCCAGAATGCGTCCGTTGCTGTCATAGACGAGCCCGGGCCGCATGGCCTCGCCGGGCTGCACGATCTCGTCACCCGTCGAGAGAATGGCGACCACCGGCCGCCGCACGACGTCGATCCGCTTGCGCCCAACCGCCGCTAGTACCCCTGTGTCGCGCGACGAGAGCCGGGTTCCTGCAAAGAGAACCGTCTCGCCGCACCCAATATCGGTGCCGGCAAAGGAAACTGCAGCTCCCGGCACCCGCGCCCGGCGAACCTCCACCTCACCATCCTCGATGTCCGTTAACTCCACCGGCACCACGCAGTCCGCACCGCGCGGCAACATGCCGCCGGTCGCGATCGATGTGGCGGTCCCGGCCCGGACCTCGACCCGGGGTGCCACACCGGTGGGAATCGACTCCGGGTTGAGACGCAGGCGGACAGGCGTCTCCTCCTCGGCGCCGAACGTATCGGAGGCCCGCACCGCAAACCCATCCATGTTCGAACGGTCGAAGCCGGGGACGTCCACCTCCGCGCGGACGTCCTCTGCCAACACACGCCCGAGCGCAGCGTCGAGCGCCACCTCCTCCGCTCGGCGGGGCATCGCGTCGATGGCCCGCCGCCAGCGCGCCTCAGCCTCGTCGCGATCGAGGATGTCGAGAAATTGCTCCTGCTTCACACCGGAGCTTCCAGATCCGGAATCTCGGCGTACGACGCATCCGCGTCGTACAGAAACACCCCGACCTCGGCGCCCTCGGGCATGCCCTCGAGTTCCCGGGGCACGATCACGCAGCCGGAAGCGCGCACCGTTGAGGAGAGAATCGAGGCACCTGAGGTCGCGATGGGCGCCACGTGTCCGGCTTCGAGAATCACGCGCACGTAATCGGTGCGCCCGACTTCGGAGGTGATCTTGCGTGCCAGTGGCAGCCGCACACGGCGGTGGGGCCACTCGCGCGAGCGCCCGCCCAGTGCGCGAAGCGTCGGCCCTGCGAAGAACTCGTACGCGCACAGACAACTCACCGGATTTCCGGGCAGCAGGAAGACGAGTGCGTCGGGGAGTTCTCCGCCGCGTGGAATAGTCCCGACGCCGGCCGGGCTCGACGGGCGCATCGAAACCCCGTGGAAGTGGAGCGTGCCGAGTTCTTCCAGAAGACGCGGAGCGTGGTCCTCGGTGCCGACCGAACTTCCGCCCGAGACGAGAATCACGTCCGCATCGCCTGTCGAAAGCGCTTCGCGGACCCGAGCCGGCACGTCGGGAAGAATCTCGAACGGGCGCACCTCGGCTCCATCCCGCTCGAGCAGCCCGCGCAGCACCACCGAGTTGCTGTCGACGATCTTTACCCCTTCGGGCCGACTGCCCGCGGGCAACAATTCGTCTCCCGTCACGACGAGGCGGACGGTGGGCCTTCGAATGCAGTGCGGCTCGGCGACTCCGATCGAGGCCAACACCCCCGCGTCCTGCGGTCGCAGCCTGCGCCCGCGCTCGAGCACCGACGAGCCGCTCTGAATGTCCTCGCCCACCGTCCCCACGTTGCGCCCCGGGGCAACCGGCTCCGAGATCCCGACGCGCGCTCCGCGCTCCTCGCAGACCTCGGCCTTCACCACGGCGTCCGCGCCCTCCGGCAGCGGCGCTCCAGTCATCACCCGCACCGCCTCGCCTGCGCCAACGCGCCCGCGGAAGAGACGTCCCGGCAACGTCTCACCGAGAAGCGCGAACTCGATGGGCGCGTAGGACGAAGCGCCAAAGGTCTCCTCACCGCGCACGGCGTAACCATCCATGGCGGCCCGCGCGAAACCCGGAACCGAGCACTCGGCCTTCACGAGCTCGGCCAGAACGCGCCCGACGCAGTCGAGAATCCCCACGGGTTCGGACTCCAGCGGCCCGGAGCTGTCCTCGAGGAAGCGCTCGACCTCTTCCACGTCGGCTCGCTGGGCGAAGCCTCTCATCCGGACATCGCGCAACCGGTCTTCCTCCTGGCCGTAACGGCCGATAGCGCGAGAGATCGCCGAACTCAGCCTGCCGCCTTGGTGGTAAAGAGTTCTTCGCGCGCGTCGAAGCGCTCGTAGGCACGACGCACGACGTCGTCGGACACGTCCCAGACGAGATTCGCCGGACCGATCGCATCTTGCTTCATGCAGTCGGGCATCACGTCGTCCTTTGCCCCGAAGCCCGCACGACGATTGAACTCCCACTCGTCCCGCATGCACTGCCAGCCCAGATCCGCAATCTGCTCGCGACTGACCTCTTCTCCATACAACAGGCCGTAGAACTTTCGGATATCGTCGAGCGTGGGCTGGATGAACTGACAGAATCCGGACGAGTCGGTGACCGCATTCACGAGTTGCACCTCCTGGGAAGCCCGCGCCCACTCCTCTTCCGGCAAGCCCGGGTTCACGATCAGTCCGGCCGTGTGGTCGGCCCCCATCGCGCTGGTGAGATAGGTGATGCCGGTAGCCTTGAGGGGCCGCGGGTCCCAGGCCGGAACGGCCTGCCCTTTCACCACCGGCACCCGGTGGTGCTTCTGGCGCTTGCCCGTGGCGACCGCTCCGTCACCGATGGCTTTCCCGAGATCAGTGCCCTCGGCAATCTCCCGAAGAACTCGTTTTGCGCCGTCGGTGTCTCCCCATTCGAGCCCGCCCGAGTCCATGTAGACGGCCAGGGCCGCGCCCGCCTCGATCGTGTCGACACCCAACTCGTCACACAGCCGGTCGAGGTCGGCGACATCGTCCCAGCTCGCGATGGCACAGTTGGAGCCGAGCAACGTAAGCGTTTCGAATTCGAGGGCGGACGTCTTGTAGTTCCCGTCCGTATCGTGCACGACGTTGCTGCACTGCACGATGCACCCGGTCATGCAATTGTGCATTCCCCCGCCGCGCTCCTCGAAGCTCTCGACGATCCGGGCCCCGTCGAGACTCTCGGCGTCGGGCGACTGGCCCTCGACACGGTTCTTGTAGGGAAAAGTATTCAACATGTTGGCCACCGGGACCACCGAGCTGGTTCCGGTCGCAAACATCTGCGGACCCTCGCGATACGCCTTCGTCCACTGCTTGCAGGCCGCCATGAACTCCTTGCGCTCCGCGGGCTGGCGCGTTGGTGCCTTGCCGGCATCAACGGAAACGTACTTGAGGCCTTTGCTTCCCATCACCGCACCCAAGCCCCCGCGCGCAGCATGCCGCGCCGGGTGCCGCGCCTTCTCCTGGTCGGTACAGGCAATGGACGCACCGGAGAGACGCAGCTCGCCGGCCGGGCCGATCGAAATGAACGAAGCGGTCTCGGAGTAGACCTTCGCCAACTCGTCGATCAACGCGTAGTTCCACATTCCCCTGTAGGCATCGGCTTCGACCACCTGGGCGCCTTCGGAAGTGACGTCCACCGCGTAGCGCTTGTCGGCGTCGGCGGGCTGCCCCGTCACGATGATGCAGCGGTAGCCGAGCTTCATCAGGTCCTGTCCGGGATTCCCACCCGCGTTCGCCTCCTTGATCCCGTTCGTGAGCGGACTCTTGCCACCCATGGAGATCCGGCCCGACGTGGGCGCCGAAGTTCCCGAGACGACGCCGGGCGCCATCACGAGCACGTTATCAGGCCCGAGCGGATCGCAGCTCGCGTCGCACTCTTCGAGCAGGATCTTCGCGGACAGCGCGCGCCCTCCGAGAAGCTTCCACTCGGCGGGAAAGGAAACGATTTCAGTAGTCTGCCGGGTCATATCGACCCGAATCATGCGATCACCAGCCGGTCCGCTCACGGGGTTCTCCTCATCGAATTCTGCAGGCTATCAGCCGCCCGAATTCTGCAGGCTATCAGCCGCCGGCGACGGCGGCGAGAACCTCGATACAGTCTTCGGCCGCCACGCCGCTATCGACGTCCTCGCGGTCGATCTCCTCACCGTTGACGAAGACGTCGACGAACTTGTGAACCTTGCCACCGCCGTCGAAGATCTGTTCGATGAATCCCGGATAGCGTCGGCCGACGTCTTCGAAGCACTCGCGCAACGTCGACCCGTCGGCCGGAATTCGTGCCTCGCCCAGGGTCGAACCCCGGTAAGGAGGCGGAACGACGACCTGCGGCATAGGCACTCCCAGAGTCCTGTTCGTCGGGGGCCCGCATTGTAGCTATTGCACGCGGGGACGGTACGGCTGCGGAATTGCCACCTTGAGCAACTGCCCCTCACGGAGCTGGGCGTTTTCCGGGATGCCGTTCAGAACCGCAGTCCGCTCGGGATCCCAGGCGTTTCCAGCGCGACGTCCAAAGTCGGCGAGGCTCTCCCCAGCCCGCACCGTCCGCAGGCGCAGGCGCGTCTCCTGTATGCCCGCGCGACGGACAGAACCGAGCGGCACAAAGCTCCGCGCGACGGCCGCGAAGGTGGCGCGGTGCACGTCGCTGTAGCCACCCGCCACGGTGCCCGAAAGCAGGTAAACGAAACCTCCGTGGGGGATCCAGGTCAGATCGAGGATGACGTCACCGCGGGGTGCCCGAGCCACCAGAAGCGCATGCACCGCGATTCGCCCGTTCAACTCGACCGCATCCATGCGTGCCACATCCATCTGGACGTGCTTTCTGGTCTCGGCGAGGAAACCGTTGGCCGCCTCCCGCGCGTCGTTGCCCTTCTCCTGCTGACGGAGCACCACCTGCGCACTGCCGCCCGCTTCGATCGCGCCGACGGCCCTGCGTGTATTGCTCACCTTCCAACCTTCGGGAACCACGATCGTGAAGTCCAGGTCCGGGTGCAGGAAGCGCCGGCCATCGAAGACGCCCTCGGCGGGATCATCCCCGACGAGCAATCCATCGAACCGCTGCAGAAAAGCTTCGCGATCTGCGGCCGGCCCCACGCCGTCGGCCGGCAGCAACTGAGCGCGCTTGGCGGCCTCGGAGGCGCGCCGCGGTGTCGATGGATGGGAGTCGAACCAGCTCGGCTCACGGGCCTCCTCGGCCCCGAGCCGGCGCTCGCGTTCGAGAGTGGCGAGAAACGTCGCGAGTGCGCCGGGATCGTAGCCTGCCGAAGCCGAGAGACGTTGACCGTAGTCGTCGGCCTCGAACTCCTGGCTGCGGCTGTGACTCGCGATGACCCCGGCGCCCGCCACCTCAAACGGTGCAATCACTGCTTGGCCCAGCCGCCCGCCGATTGCGCTACCCACGAGAAGTCCGGGCAGCGCAAACAGGCCAACACCCGCGGTGCGGGCCTGGCGTTGCGCGTGGTGTCGAGCAGCGACGTGGATCACCTCGTGGGCGAGCACATTGGCGAGCTCGTCTTCGCTGTCGACCAGGGCGAGCAGGCCCCGCGACACGTAGACGTGACCTCCCGGCAGGGCGAAGGCGTTGGGTGGGGCCAGGTCCACGATTTCGAACGAGTAGTCGTAGCTTCGTTCGGGTGCCGAAGCGGCGACCCGGCGGCCCACCCGGGCAACGGTGGCCGTGAGGCGCGGATCGGAAACGATGCCCACCTCCTCTGCAACCTTCGCGGCGGCCTCGTTGCCCAGGCGCACCTCGTCGGCTTCACGGACAAAAACGACATCGGTCTGCTGGGTGACGGGATTCGTCACGCAACCGACGGCTGCGCTGGCGAGCACCAGCGCCAGACCGAGCCGCGGGCGCGCGGTGCCCGCGAAGCCGGAAGACAAGGAACGGCCGTGCGAGTCACGTGGCATGGGCGCAGTCGAGAGTAGCCGAGGCGGCGGGTCCTTCCCGGGCCTCCGACGGGCCCGGTGTCCGAGACTGGCGGAGCGACGCAGACGCGATGAACGCGCCGACAAAACGTCTTTGGCAGGAAACGACCGCACACCCGCGCACCGGCTGCGCCAGAATACGCTCGCGATTCCCCGCCTCGAGCTCCGGCCTCTTTGTTGGAAGGCTCCCGGGTCCGGGAAGGCTTCCCGCGCCATGGCCCGCGAGTCGAAGTTCCCACGCGGGAATTGATCCCGACGGGCCGTTTCGCTCGCCCCCTTCGACGCCACGTGCTGCACAGAACTCGATCGACGATTCGTTTGGCCGACGGGAGCGAGACCTCGGTCTCCTGCGCCGCGAGCCCTGTACAAGCTCAAGCGTAGGCCGACTTGGACAAAGGATCAATCGGAAATCTCACCGGACTCGAAAGAATCTCGGTGCACGTAGTACGCGCGACGCGCCTGAACACGCCAGAACGCCTCGTCGTGTGGGGCAAAGGGCTCTTCCCCATTGGGATCTGGCACCCAGGCAGTCAGAACACCGTCACGGCCGCGACCGTGGTGCACGCAGCCCGTGTCGAGACCGCGCAGGCCGCGCGCGACATGCAATCCCTGGAGAGCCCAATGACCGTAAACGACACCGTAGCCGTGCCCGCGCTCGGACCACTCCTCGTGCCAGGCGCGGTACCCCGAGGGCGCAAGAGCCGGGGCCTCGGCCGCCCAGGAACCTTCACCATTCGCGCTTCGACAACGGGTGAAACGCAACAATGCGTCGAGAACCTCGTCCTCGGCCGGGTCTCCGGCCAGAAACTCCCGGGCTTCGCACCACGACTCGGCGCCCAGGCGCTCGGTGACGCGCGACGCACGACACGCGATCTCGTCGATTCCCCAATCCGGATGCACCGCTGCGTGCACCAGCGCAAAGCGCTGCGACCCGAGCGCGCCCGCGATGGCCACCGGACGCCGGCGCAGCCACTCGATCCAATCGTCCGCATCCGGCGCTTCGAGAAGGTCCGAAATGGTGTCCAGGGGCGAGGGCTCACACAGCCCAGCGGCGATTCGGAGCAGGTTCAGCTCGTGGTTCCCGAGCACGTAGTGACCACGTCCCGCCGCAACCAGCTCTCGCACCCGGCGCAACGCGCGCAGGTTGTCCGGTCCCCGGTTCACCACATCGCCCACGATCCAGAGTTCGAAGGCGGTTCCAAACGTCGCCTCGACGCGGCCGAGCAGCGTCTCCAACTCGTCGGCACAACCCTGCACGTCCCCGACGAAAATGGGCTGAAGCACGGGCGGTGGATAGCAGCCCGCCCGATACCCCGCGGGGCTCAATGGACGTTGGACGGGATTCCCAGGCGGCTACACTGCCCCGATCGCCCGCGGGCCGCCCACCCGGACGGGCCCAGCCATCACGTTGGGGGGCGCTTGGCACGCCGCATCATCCTCTGCGACGGGGCGGACTCGGCCCGAATGTGGGCCCGCATCGGCGCCGGAGACGACGAAGAGCTGACCTGGGTTCCCCGGGACAAGGACGGGCGAGCCCGGCCGCCTGGCTTCCACTCCCTACCCGGCGGACTCGGCGCCGAGGGCATCGGCAAGCTCAGCGCAGGGCCCGGCGACGAGTTTGCCGTGGTGAGCGAGGACGGACCGTTCATTCGCAACGCCGTGGGATTGATCGAGGCGGCGAGTCCAGGGATCCCCATCCTCGTGCTCTCCGACCGTGTCGACGCCGAGGAACTGCCCGACCACCCCTGCCTGCTGCGCGCCGGGCTGCGCACCCTGATCCGGGACGACGTCGACCAGGAGTTTTCACATCTCGCGAACCTGCGCCGCGTCGTGGAACTGCGCGCGTTGATCGCGCCCCGGGAGAAGCTCGGGATCCTCCTCCAGCCCAACCCGGACCCGGACGGCATCGCCTGCGGCTACGCCCTGCGGGCGCTGCTCGGACGCAAGAGCCCAACCGCGCCGCTGATTTCGTTCGGGGAGGTCAAACGACCGGAAAACCGCGCCATGATGGAGGTCCTGGGTCTCGAGGTGCGCACCATCACGCCCGAGGAGTTCGACGAGTTCGACGGCCTGGCGCTCGTCGACGTGCAACCGACGGTCTTCGGCGAGAGCCCACCCGCGCGGGTGCGCTCCGTGGATGTCGTCATCGACCACCACCCGGAGCGCAGCGGTTACGACGCAGTCATCCGCGACATCCGACCGAGCTACGGCGCCACCGCGACGATCCTGACCGAGTACATCCGGGCCTGCGACCTCGACCTCCGCCCCAGGCTCGCGACGGCGCTCGTCTATGGCATCAAGAGCGACACCCAGTTGCTCGGTCGCGAGACGAGCCCCGGAGACATGTCCGCCTTTGCCTACCTGCACGCGTTTCACAGTCCGGCACTGCTGCGCCGCATCGAACGCCCCGCACTTCCAGGCGACGGTCTCAAGGCCCTCGGCCGCGCGCTCGCCAGTACGAGTGTCAAGGACGGCATCCACCTGCTAGTGCTCGGACGAGTGCGCGAGGACGTAATCCCGCAGGTGGCCGACATGGGCCTCCAGGCCGAGGGAGCGGAATGGGCCATCGCGGCAGGGATCGTGGGCCCCGACCTCGTTTTCTCCGTGCGCAACGTCGGTTACGTTCGAGCGGCTGGAGAGGTGGTACGCGCCGTGGTCGAGGACTTGGGCGCGGGGGGCGGACACCGCTCCATGGCCAAGGGCATCATTCCCGTGAAAGCCTTCCGCAAAGTCTACGGAAGTGCAACGCGCGAGACGATCCGCGATGCGCTGCACACGGCCTTCGTGCAGGCAATTCACGGCGATGAAGAATGAGCGGGACTTGCGCCGCGATTTCCTCATCGGCTGCCTGCTCGCCGCTGCAACGGGGGCCGTCTGCAGGATGACCCACGCGTCCACAAGGGCCTGGGCAACGCGCTGCGCGACCTCGAACGTTTCGAGGAAGCCGAGTAACACTACCGGAAAGCAATCGCACCGTCGCCGGGCTACGGCCTAGCCCACACGAATCTCGCGAACACACTGCGAGACCGGGGTGACCTGCCCGGCGCAATCGTTCACTACCGCCGAGCGATCGCCATCGATCCGGAGAACGAAACGGCCCGCCGCCGGCTCGCTGCTGTGCTCGAAGACCGGGCGAAGCGCGATGTGGACAGTGCAGACCCAGCGACTAACGCCGCTTCGTCAGGTTGGTGACCGAGAGATCGCGCTTCAAGGCAGCGTCCTTCGGCGGGATGCAGATCATCTCCCAGGACTCACGGCGCCAGCCCCCGTCGACCGAAAGGTTTGCGAAGGCAGCGCCGGTCGTGTCGATGCCTCGCACCTCGCGCTTCTCGTCATCGGGCCAGCGCGGATAGTCCTCGCGATCCTCACTCCAGCGGCCCACGAACATACCGACGTCGATGGGCTCGTCATTGTAGTCCCAGGAGGCGTAGTAGAGAGGCACAAGGTTCTGCGCGTCCACGTGCTGGATGAATCGCACCATCTGGTCCCCACTGCGGCTCGCCTTCGCCCGGCCCTCCAGAACGACCGCACGGCGCAGGTCCCAGCGGTCCGACGCAAAGGACAGGCCCCAGGGACCGAACTCGCGGTTTTCATCGACAGGATAGGCGGGGGTACGCGCGTTGATCGGCGTCAACACGTCCTGAACCCCCAGCACGCGCATCTCGTAGAGCAGCGGCCGCAGCTCGACGCCTTCGAAACCGCTGCGCTTGGTGGTGATCGTGGCGGCCATCGCCCCACCCACGCTGCCAGCTCCACCGACGAGCCCCGAGATGCTCGAGGGTTTGATCACCCCCACGCTGAACGAAGGCATGTAGACGCCCTCGATGCCGGACGCGGGCACACGCCGGACCCGGCGGTAATCCGGCAGGTAGGCATGCAGGTCGTCGCTGCGATCGGGATCGGTCATGTGATCGACGTCGCGATACTGGCGCCACGAATAGTGGCGCGCGTCGAAGGGTTCCTTGAGCATTCCCCCGACCACCCAGTGCTTGCCGCGCGCTCCGGGAACCTTGTAGTCCTTGGACTTGCGGTCCGAACGGAAGGCCGTCTGCGCGCGAAAGATCTCGCCTACGAACGGCTCCACGCGTCCGTCGCGGCCTACCATGTCCGACGTCCGGAAATCACCCCAGAATCCGGCGCACTGGTAGCGCAATTCGAAATTCCAGGCCCACTTGGCGCCGGCCTCGGGATCCTCGGGACCGAAGCGGTCGGGTGGAAAGGGAAGACCCGCTGTGTAGTCGACGAGGCCCCCGTCTTCGGCGAGCTTCGGCTCGCCAACGTGGGCGGCTGTAGCAGCGCGGTAAAACGACGGTGGCGAGTAATCGGCAAAGCAACGGCCGATCTCGAGCTGCATGCCCTCGTAGAAGAACCGGTCCCGCTGCTCCCAAACGTAGGGCGGCAGGAAGTCCTTCAGCGCATCGAGCTCCTCCATGCTGAAGGTATCACCGGTGTGGAACGGAAAGGCCGGTGCGTCGGTGCCCGGAGGCCAACCGCGCAGGCTCTCGCCGGGCTGACAGGAATCGATCGGGGGAAAGGTCCAGGGCACGGGATGAACGGCCGCATCCTCGTGGCGCTTTCCCTTCGGCGCCTCCTGGGCCAACGCGGCGCCCACCCCGAGGGCGAGCGAGGCGGCTGCGAGCCAGCGGAGGCGGAGCCTAGCCAATCGTGAGCAAGTCGTGGGCACGTACCATGCGCTCCTGAATTGGAATGCCGTAGGGGCACGACCCGGTGCAAGGGGCCGAACACGTAGCACAGGCCGCCGCATTCCTGGGCAGCTTCGAGTACTGGGAAAGTCCCTCTTTCTCCCAGCCGTAATCCTCGAAGTACATTCGTTGACGCAATACGTCGTGTATCGGGAGACCTTCTGGGCAGGCACCGAGACACTGGCCGCAGTGCGGACCGCAGTAGCTGCCGGCGATCCGCGCGTCGTAAGCGTCGAGTGCCGCCCGGTCCTTCGGCGTGAAGGGAAGCCCAGAAGCCGCGATGTACTCGTCGACGTGCTGGTCCTCGAAGAAGGAGATGACGGCGCACGAGATATCCGGATTCGAGAGTGCCCATTTCAGTGCGGCTTGCGCGTAGCTATCGGCGTACGGCTCGAAGTCGGTGAGACCGCGGTGCTTCGCACCCTTCAGCGTCTTCATCGCGACGACGCCCATGTCCTGCTCCGCTCGAGCGCGGCGAATAATGTCATCGATCGGAGCCCAGATTCCCGGGTGATACGCGAGCATCATCACGTCGAAGCGGCCGTCGGCGACTGCTGCATTCGCGACGTTGATGAGATTCGGCGTGTGGGTCGAGAAGCCCAGGAAGCGCGCCTTCCCCTCCTGCTTCAGCTGCGCGAAGGCCGCGTGTACGTTCGGATCGAGCAATCGATCGAGCTCGTCGCAGGAGTGGATGTGCACCAGATCCACGTAGTCGGTACCGAGCCGCCCAAGACTGTCCTCGACAGCCGCCTTGTAGACTTCGACCGGTGTGCCGGGCGGCAGGTGGCCGATCGGCGTGCAGAATTTCGTGGCGATGAAGAGCTAGTCGCGCACGCCGCGGATCGCGCGCCCCATCGCCTGTTCGCTCCCCGCGCCCGAGTAATCCGGTGAGGTATCGAAGTAATTGATGCCCCGGTCGATGGCCTCGCGCGCAATGCGCTCGCCGTTCTCATCGCGGATGCGGCCCGTTCCGAGCACGATGTCCGAGACCTGCCAATTGGTCCGCCCGAAGCGGCGATACTCGCGAATACGGCTGCCCTCCCAGGCCGGATCGGGCTCCGGGTGGGTAAAGACCACGTCGCGATCCTGGATCTTTCCAATACCGATCCAGCCCTCGTTGTCGTGGCCCACCCCCAGCACCGCGCGGCTGGCCGCAACTCCCGCACCGACAACGAGTGACGAGAGCGCCGCTCCCGCCCCTGCACCCGCACCGGTCAAGAAACGACGGCGTTCGGGATCGATCGCGGCCACGCGCGCCCGCACCGTCGCGCGAACAATGAAGAAGCCAAATGCCGCGATCGCGAGCAGCGTTACGACGAGCCACACGACCCCGCCCACCGCATTCTTCAGCTCCGGGGCACTCGCCACCACCAACCGCTGGATACCCCTACCCGCGATCCACGCCGAAGCGTCCAGGCCGATGAAGGAGCGATAGAGGAGCGAACCCGCGAGGAACCACCCCACGACGAGCGCGACGAGGAGCGCTGCAAACCAAGCGTTGCGGGTCCTGCGGAACATGGTCATGACCCCCCGGGCGCAATGCGCCCCGGCATTATACGATCCCCGGTGTGAGTGTTCCCAAGATCTCGATCCCGAGCCTCGAAGCCTTGAAAGACTACGTGGGACAACCACTTGGCCCCAGCGAGTGGACCACGATCGACCAGGATCGCATCGCCGGCTTCGCGGACGTCACGGGGGACCACCAGTGGATCCACGTCGATGTGGAACGGGCGAGCCGCGAATCGCCCTGGAAGGCGACCATCGCCCACGGCTACCTCACGCTGGCGATGACACCCGATCTGCTGGGGCAGATTCTCAGCATCGAAGGCTGGAAGACGGCCGTGAACACCGGCCTCGACAGGCTGCGCTTCTCGACACCGGTACCCGCCGGCTCGCGCGTGCGCATGAAGGCAGAAATCAAGGACACTCGAGACCTCCCCGCGGGTGGTGTGCGCGTCACGTTCGCCGTGCGTTTCGAGGTCGAGGGGGCACCGAAGCCGGCGCTCCTCGCCAACGTCAACTACGTCTACTTTCCCTAGGTCCCCGAACGTGCGCGTCGCGATTGCCCAGGTAAACCCCAGCGTCGGCGACCTGCGTGAAAACCGCAGACTCGTGGAGCAAGCGGTCGACCGCGCGGCATCGGCAGGAGCCGATCTGGTGGCCCTGCCCGAGATGGTTCTCACCGGCTACCCGCCCATGGACCTGCTCGAGCGCCATGGCTTCGTTCGCGACCAACTGCGCGAACTCGACGCACTCGCCCCCCTCTCCCGCGAACTCCCCATCGTGCTCGGCGCGGTCGTCCCCGTCGACGACACCCATCCGCAACAGCTGATGAACGCGGCGGTGCTCCTCGCCGACGGCCGTCGGGCGGCCGTGCGTCCGAAGTCGCACCTCCCGAGCTACGACGTCTTCGACGAGAAACGCTTCTTTCGCGGCGCCAAAACGCGAGAGACGGTATCGATCGGCAGCCACCGTGTCGGACTCACGGTATGCGAGGACGCCTGGGTCGAAACGCTCGGCTACGCCGTCGACCCGACCGGAGAACTCGCCGGCGCCGGCGCGGAACTCGTGCTGAATCTCTCGGCGTCCCCTTGGCACGTGGACAAGGGCGCGGACCGTCGCAACATGCTCGCCGACCTGGCCCGACGTCACCAGGTGCCGCTCGTCTTCGTCAACCAGGTCGGAGGCAACGACGAGCTGATCTTCGACGGTGCATCCCTGGCGTGCGACGCTCGGGGACAGGTTCTCGCGCAGCTCGCCCATTTCCAAGAGGACTTCCGGGTCGTCGATATCGAAGCGAACCCGGCCCTGTCCGCCACGAGCATCGAGGATCTTCCGCACGTCGAGCAGCTCGAAGCCGGCCTCGTGCTCGGAATCCGCGACTACTTCCGAAAGCAGGGACTGCCGCCGGGGGCCGTTGTGGGGCTTTCGGGAGGCATCGACTCGGCCGTGACGGCCCACCTGGCAGCGCGGGCCCTGGGACCCGAACGCGTACTCGGCATCCTGATGCCCGGCCCCTTCTCCTCAGAACACAGCGTGAGCGACGCCGAGGAACTGGGCCGGCTGCTCGGCATCGAGGTGCGCCAGGCTCCGATCGGACCCATCTACCAGTCGTTCCAGGTGCTCTTCGCAGCGCTCTTCGGCGAACGCGAAGACTACGGATTGGCCCAGCAGAACATCCAAGCGCGAATCCGGGGTGCAATCCTGATGGCAGTTTCCAACGCCGAGAACCGGCTCGTCCTGGCCACGGGGAACAAGAGCGAGCTCTCGGTGGGCTACTGCACGCTCTACGGCGACATGGTGGGTGGACTCGCTGTGTTGGGCGACGCCTACAAGCGCGACGTGTACGCACTGGCCCGAAACGCCAATGCCGATGGGCCGCGTATCCCGGCCGGCAGCATCGAAAAGCCTCCTTCCGCGGAACTCGCCGCGGGACAGGTCGACTCCGATGACCTTCCGCCCTATGAGGTGCTCGACGCGATCCTCGAACAGGCGGTGGAGGGCAGACTCTCGGCGGCCGAAATCACTCCGCCAGCCGGCGTCTCGTCCAAGGTCGTGCGCGACATCGTCGCCCGCGTCGACCGCAACGAGTACAAGCGCAGACAGGCACCGCTCGTGCTGCGAACCTCACCCAAAGCATTCGGAATGGGCAGGCGGCTGCCCATCGTACACCGCTATCAGCCGGGCTGAGGAGTGGCGACAGCGGCTTCGGCTGCTGCAACTGAGCGCACGTTCTCGGCCCGGGCGCCGCGGGGGCCCTCTTGCACCACGTACTCGACGACGTCCCCCTCGGACAGGCTGTCGTAATCGGTCGCGCCGAGACCCGAGCGGTGAAAGAAGACCTCTTTGCCATCGTCTCCGCGCACGAAGCCGAAGCCGCGCTCGCGCACCATCTTCTTGATGCGGCCCTTGACACGCGGCCCGCTCGGCGTGGGCGCAGCGTTTCGCGCTCCGCGCCCGCGGCGGCGCCCCCGACCCCTGGAGCGCTTGGCGCTGAACCGGTCGGTCAGCACGAACTCTTCGCGGAAGAGCTTCATGGCGACCTCGAGGTCCTGAAGCCCCTCGGTCTCCGGTGACAGCAAGACCTCGTCGTCGCCAACCTCGACGATCGAGTAGCGCAGGCCCGTGTTCTTGTGGGTCACGCGGGCGCCCGACTCGACGTCTTCAAGGTGCAGCATGACTGAAACCTCTCGAAACCAAGGCGCAACGGGCAGGTTCTAGGGATGCTCGCCGAAAAGGCGAGAAGCGAAGCGAACACCGGAGGTTAGAGAATCGCCGCCGGGCGGTCAAACCGCTGCTATCCTTTAGTCCCCCATGGTATTGGCGGGCTTCCTGGCCAGTGTGCTGCTGGCCGCCGTGGCGCAGGCGGCCGACGCGCCCGCCCCGCTTCGCGTCGGAACGAGCGGCGACTATCCGCCGTTCAGCAGCGCGGGTCCGGGATCCGGCGCAGCCGGCGCTTTCCGCGGGTTCGATATCGACGTCGCCAACGCCTACGCCGAAGAGCGCGGTCGGGCGATCGAATTCGTACCGTTCGCCTGGCCCGAACTGCTCGACCTGCTGGCGGCCCACCGCTTCGACGTGGCGATGTCCGGCATCACCGTGCGTCCCGAACGCAGCGCCGCTGGACGCTTCTCGGTGCCGGTCACCGAGAGCGGCGCCGTCGTCCTGGTGCGCGAGCCGACGCTCGTGTCTTCCCTCGACGAGGTGGACCGCCGCGGGCTGCGGCTCGGCGTCAACGCTGGCGGGCACCTCGAGCGCGTGGCCCTGGCGCACTTCCCGAAAGCGACCCTCGTGGTCATCCGCGGCAACGCCGAGGTACTGCGGGCGCTCCAGTCCGGAGGCGTCGATGCGGCGCTGACGGACACGCGGGAGGCACCGGGCTGGGAGCGCGAGGTGGGAGACGTGCGCCGTTTCGGCCCGTTTACCCGGGATCGGAAAGCCTTCCTGGTCAGCGCCGATGCCAGTACCCTCGGGGCTGATCTCGACGCCTGGCTGCTGGAGCGCGAGACCGACGGAAGCCTGGCGGAGCTGCGCCGCCGCCACTTCGGTCTCGCGCCCGGGCCGGCCACCGCACTTCCCCTCGAGGCCCTCATCGCCGCCCTGGATGAACGCCTGGCCCTGATGCCGGCGGTGGCCGCGGCGAAACGCGCCTCGGTGCTCCCGATCGCCGCACCCCAGCGGGAGCGGGTGGTCATCGCCGCCGGCGAAGCTGCCGTCCTGAAGGCGGCCGAGCGCGCGGGTCGGCCCGCACCCACGGCGGAAGCAGTGCGCGCCTTCTACGCTGCCCAGATCGCGGCGGCCCGGGACGTCCAGATGGCGGCCGTGCGCGACCCAGATTTCACGCCCGAACAGCCCCTGCTCGACCTCGACACAGCTCTCCGCCCGGCACTGCTGCGCATCGGCGAACGCATCGCAGCCCTGGTGGTGGCCCTTCCGGCAGATCTCGACTCCGCGAACGTTTCCCGTGCGTGCAACGAAGGGCTGCGTGCGGCCTGGTTAACCCCCCCCACCCGCAACGAGCTCTGCCGCGCGCTGCAGCACCTGGCGGCCGCCCCGAGGACGGCTTCAGCGCAGGAAGACCCGGGCCAGAACGCCCGCGACCAGAGGCAGCACGAGACTCGAGCTCCCTCGCATCAGTAGAAAGAACTCCGGGTCCGGTGCCTCGGCCGGGCCTTCATCTCAGGACGCTGCCCGCGACTCCAGAGCACGCTGTCGAGGTGGCGGGCAGTCGCCTCGGCGCCGAGGCGCCAGCACTGTTCGACGCAACGCTCCACCGCGTGCACGGCCAGCCCACGGATCTCGACCTCCTCCGGCGAGCCGTGCGGAAGCAACTCGCCGGCGTCCACTCTCTCTGCGAGCTCCGTTGCATAGACGAGCACACCTTCGCAGCGAAGGACATGGGGAACGAGATTGTCGGCGAATATCGTCAGGTGTCGAAGGTCGTCGAAGCGCCCGTAACCACGAGCCCCGAACGCAGTCGCGAGGTCAGATGCCGTGATCTGGGCGCGCTTGAAGAACGGAACCTCGAAGCCCTGGTAACGGGATACGTCGCGATACAGGGGCATCTCGGCCAACGCCTCCACCAGCCGCGCGGCTGAGCCTCCGGCGGCCTCGACCGGTCCCTCGAAGCGCCCGGCATACCGCGCCAGCAGCCAGGCCCCCAGCTCGCGAAGCGCCCGGGCGAAAAGTTCCATCAACTCCGCAGCACCCTCCCCGGCACCGCGCTGCCCGAACATCTCCGCGCAGTCCTCCGAGTTCGTGTCCACCAGTGCCGCCGCGGGCAGCGGCCCAGCCGCCTCGAAACGCTCGCGCAATCCGGTCGCGATGCTGAAGTACCCGGAGCGGCCCGGCCGCTTCCGCAGCTCCGGGAACCACCCGGAACCGAAATTCACCGCATCGAGAGTCAGGACGAACGCCAGTGTCGTCGCCTCGTCTCCGAACGGCCGGTGAACCGGGTCGGGGAACGGCTCGTCCGCCGACGCCAGGTCTGCAGCCAGTTTCACCAGGGCGTCGTCGTCGATCCGCACCCAACGAGCACATTCGGCCACCCGAGCGCAACCCCGGCGAACTCGTTCGAATACGTCCTCCGCATTCCCTGCAGCGGCCCTCATTCGGAGGGAGCCCGAGCGCAACCCCGGC
>PBYF01000055.1 GCA_002729515.1 Deltaproteobacteria bacterium | reverse complement strand
GCTATCGAGCGCATCCGAGGCGCTGGTGCTGACCTCGCTATCGAGCGCATCCGAGGCGCTGGTGCTGACCTCGCTATCGAGCGCATCCGCCGCTCCGCTGCTGGCGTCGATCGCGGCCCCCGCGGGCTCTCCCGCACCGGTCTCGGAGTCGTTGCAGAGGCCGCGCGTCTTGGGAACGGAATTCAGCGGCCTTGCCACCAGGTCGACGGCGCCGAGCACTTCCGCGTCCTCGGGAGTGGCGGACTCGACCCGCTCGGTGCGGTTTTGTTCGATGATCTCGCGCATCTCTCCCTCGGAGAGCCCCGAGGAGAGGGTGATGCAGGTGGATGTGGCCTGGCCGGTCTCGGGGTCTCGTGCCGTGACGTTGACGATTCCGTCCTCGTTGATCTCGAAGGTGACATCGATATTGACGTCTCCGCGCCGGGCCTTCTTGAACCCCGAGAATTCGAACTGGCCCAGCAACTCGTTTTCGGACAGGTCCCGGGACTCGCCCTGACAGACCCGGATGACGACGGTCTCCTGGTCGTCCTGGAACGTTGTGAAGGTCCGAGTCTGCTCGATCGGGACGGGCGTGTTTCGCTCGATGATGGTCTCTGCGAGTCCGCCCGCCACGCCGATCTTGAGCGAGAGCGGCGTCACGTCGAGGAGGAACGCCTTGTTCTCGATGTCTACGAGGGTGGCGGCATGGATGGCGGCGCCCATGGCGACGACCTGGTCCGGGTCTACGTCGGTGCGTGGGTCCTGTTGGAAATACTCGCGCACGGCGTTGTGGATGACCGGCAGGCGCGTCGGTCCACCGACCAGCATGACGCCGTCGAGGTCCCTCGCGATCACGCCTGCCTGCTGGAGCGCTTCGTCGCAGACCTTGAAGGTGCGTTGGATCAGGTCGTGTACGAGTGTCTCGAATTCGCCGGCGGTCACCGTGCGTTCGAGAGAGAGCGACGACGATCCATCGGGGGCGGACACGATGTCTGGGATGCGGACGTCGCTCTCTTCCGCGATGGAGAGTTCCTTCTTGGCCGCCTCGGCGGCCACCTTGAGCTTCTCCAGAGCGAATGGGTCGTTGCGGAGGTTGATCCCCTCCTTCTCCATGAACTCGTCCGCGAGCAGGTCGATCAGCCGGTCGTCGAAGTCGTCGCCGCCCAGGAAGGTGTCTCCGCAGGTGGAGAGCACCTCGAAGACGTCGTGTCCGATCTCGAGGACCGAGATGTCGAAAGTGCCGCCGCCGAGGTCGTAGATAGCGACCTGCTGCGACAGGCCCTTGCCGAAGCCGTAGGCCAGCGCGGCCGCGGTGGGCTCGTTGAGGATGCGGAGCACCTCGAGTCCCGCGATGCGCCCGGCGTCCTTGGTCGCCTGCCGTTGGTTGTCGTTGAAGTTGGCCGGCACCGTGATGACGGCCTGGCTGACCGGCTCACCCAGGCGTGCCTCTGCGACGGCCTTGATTTCGCGCAGGACCATGGCGCCGATTTCCGGAGGTGAGAAGAGTTCGTCGCGAACGTTGATGCGCACGCCGTGGTTCGGTCCCTCGGCGATTTCGTAGGAGCAGATGGCCTGGGCCTTCTTCACCTCCTCCGAGAAGTAGTACCGGCCCATCAGTCGCTTGGAAGACGAGATGGTGTGCTTGGGGTCGTGGATGATGTTGGCCCGGGCAGCGTTTCCCACCGCGATCGAACCGTCTTTCCGCAGTTCCACGACACTGGCGGTAATGGGTTCGCCATAGGCGTTGGGGAGCACCTCGACGTTTCCAGCGCGCTGCACCGCGACGCACGAGTTGCTCGTCCCCAGGTCGATTCCGATTGCGATCTCGCTCATGAGGTCCCTCCTTGCCCCCTGCTGGAGCGCATGAAGGGGATTCGTCCCCCCGCACGTCTACTGCCATCATCTCGCCGCCTCCCATGGCGTATCGGCGAAACCCCATGGGGCCTAAGCGCGTTTGCCGGCCGAGGCGCGGGTCCGGCAGCACCCTTGGAGCGTCCGGAGTAGCGTGCTATATCCTTAATAACTCCAAGGGGTTGCGATGTCTGGCCACTCCAAGTGGTCCACCATCAAGCGCACGAAGGGCGCTGCCGACGCCAAGCGCGGCAAGATCTTCACCAAGCTGATCCGCGAGATCGCCACGGCGGCCCGGTTGGGCGGGGGCGAGCCCGATGCCAATCCGCGCCTGCGCTTGGCGATCGACAAGGCCCGGATCGCCAATATGCCGAAGGACAACATCACCCGGGCCATCGAGAAGGGCATTGGCGCCACGGACGCGGAGGCCTACGAGCCGGTCGTTTACGAGGGCTACGGCCCGGGGGGCGCTGCGGTCCTGGTGGAGACGTTGACCGACAACAAGAACCGCACCGTCGGCGAGGTGCGCCACGTCTTCACCAAGTTTGGCGGCAACCTCGGGGCGGCCGGCTGCGTCAGCTACCTCTTCGAGAAGAAGGGCCTGCTGCAGTTCGAGCGCGTCGACGCGGACGCGCTGCTCGAGGCGGCGCTGGAGGCCGGGGCCGATGACGTCGTCGAGGTCGGGTCCCAGGTCGAGGTCGTGACGGCTCCCGGCGAATTCGAGGCTGTGAAGCGTTTGCTGGAGGAGCGGGGTTTCGCGCCGGTCCACGCGGCCATCGCGCTGGAACCGACGAGCACGGTGGCCCTCGAGGGCGGGCCAGCCGAGACGATGCTGGCGCTGGCCGACGCTCTCGAAGACCTCGGCGACGTCCAGAACGTCAGCGCCAACTTCGATATCTCGGGCGAAGAGATGGCGAGAATCGCCGGGTGACGGCATCCTAGACCCACCCCCCCTGAGTGGCTCGATCCATCCTCCGAGGAAACTGCCTTGCGCATCCTGGGCATCGATCCGGGTTCGAACGCTACGGGTTACGGCGTGGTGGAGAGTCAGCGAGGAAAGCTCGTCCACGTGGCCCACGGTGTGCTGCGGCCGCCGCGGCGCGCCGGGGTCGCCCAGCGCCTGGATTACCTCCACCGTACGGTGTGTGAGGTGATCGAGGGCCATGCGCCCGATGTGGCGGCGATCGAGCAGATCTTCGTCGCCCGGAGTCCGCGCTCGGCCCTGTTGCTGGGCCAGGCCCGGGGTGCCGTGCTCGTGGCGCTCGGCGGGGCGGGTCTGGTCGTCCACGAGTTCAGCCCCTCCCAGGTCAAGCAGGGCGTCACCGGCAGCGGTCGGGCGACGAAGGATCAGGTCAAGCGCATGGTGAGCCGACTCCTGGGCATCGACCGCGTTCGGGCCAGCGACGCCGCCGATGCGCTTGCGGTCGCAATCCGCCACGCGCACGGGGGTCGCCTCGAAGCTGCCGGGGTCTCCCCGGTGCCCCGGCGGCGGCGAACTGCGCCGCGCGTTCGCGTCCGGGTCTCGTCGTGATCGCCCGGCTCGAAGGCGTGCTTGCGGAGCATTCCCCCACGCGGGTCGTCGTCGACGTGGGAGGGGTGGGCTACGAGCTGCACGTGCCGCTTTCGACCTTTGCCGAGCTGCCGGACCCGGGCAAGGTCGTGGCACTTCACGTCTACACGCACGCGAACGAGGGTGGTATCCAGCTCTTCGGATTCCACTCGCTGGCCGAGCGCGCCGCCTTCGAACTGCTCCTCAAGGCCAACCGGGTCGGACCGCGGCTGGCACAGACGGTGCTCTCCAGTCTCTCGCCGCCCGATCTGCTCGCCGCAATTCGGGGCGAGAACGTGGCGGCGCTGCGCGCCGTGCCGGGCATCGGTACCAAGATGGCCCAGCGCATCCTGCTCGAGCTGCACGATCGCGTCGATGGACTCGCCGCGCAGGTGAAGCCCGCTGAGAGCAGTCTGGCCGAGCCCGAGGATTCGGCCCGGGAACAGACGCTCTCGGCGCTGCTCAACCTCGGTTATGCCCGCGCGGACGCCGAGCGGGTCATTGCGGACGCCTTGGCGGAGCAGGGCCGTGAGGCGACGCTCGAGACCCTGGTTCGGGCGTCGCTGCGCAGGTTGGTTCGATGAGCGAGTTCCCCGACTCCCGCGAGACCCTGGATGGCGCGGCGCTTCCCGAGGAGCGTCGGTTCGACGAAGCGCTGCGCCCACGTACGCTCGACGAGATGGTGGGCCAGGAGCGTCTGCGCGAGAACCTCGCGATTTTCATCCGCGCGGCACGCGAGCGGGGCGAATCTCTCGATCACCTGCTCTTTCACGGCCCCCCCGGTCTCGGCAAGACCTCCCTCGCACACGTGGTGGCCCACGAGATGGGTGCGGCGCTGCGGGTCACCAGCGGCCCGGCGCTCGAGCGCACGGGCGATCTCGCCGCTTTGCTCTCCAACCTCGAGGCGGGCGATGTGCTCTTCATCGACGAAGTCCACCGGCTTCCGGCGGCGGTGGAGGAAATTCTTTATCCGGCGATGGAGGACTACCAGCTCGACATCCTGGTGGGGCAAGGGCCGGGCGCGCGTTCGATGCGCCTCGATTTGCCGCGCTTCACGCTGGTCGGCGCGACGACGCGCGCCGGATTGCTCTCCGCGCCCCTACGCGATCGCTTCGGCTGGGTCGCGCGGCTCGAGTACTACCCGCCCGAGGACCTGGAGCGCATCCTGGCGCGCTCGGGCATGATGCTAGGCGTGGAGTTCGAGACCGGCTCACGGGGAGAGATTGCCGGACGCTCACGCGGCACACCGCGCGTCGCGAACCGTCTGCTGCGCCGCGTACGCGACTTCGCACAGATCGAGGGCGGCGGCGGGCCGGTGACGCACGCGCTGGCGCTTTTTGCCCTCGAGCGGCTCGAGGTCGATGAATTGGGGCTCGACCGGCTCGACCGGGCGCTGCTCGCGACCCTGCTGGAGCGCTTCGACGGGGGGCCCGCTGGGCTCGAGACGCTGGCGGCCGCGGTGGGAGAGGACAAGGGCACGCTCGAGGATCTCGTCGAGCCCTACCTGATCCACCAGGGTTTCCTCGCCCGCACCCCCCGCGGTCGCGTCGTGACCGACCGTTCCCGAGGCCACTTCGGAGCGCTCGCCTCGATCCGCGAAAAACAGCAGAAGCTGCTCTAGGACGGCTCCTGGCGGGATGGGCTTTCAGCTCGCAAGCCCGCGGGCCGATGAAGAAAACGCAAAGGGGGGTCCCTTGCGCGTTGCTGTGAAGCTGCTGTTGATCGGTTTCGGGGGGTTGGCTCTCCTGGGCGGAGGGGTTGCCTTGGCCGTGGCGCTATTCCCCGAGCAGGCGCTGGTGTCCTGGTTCCAGGAGCGGCTGATGGACCTCGCGCTCGAGCGATCATTCCGCGCCGGGCCCGCCGATCTGCCCGAGCGTGTCGAGGGCCTGCTGGAGAATGCAGGGGTCCGGTACGGGCTCGCGCCGCTGGGCCTTGTCCTGTTCGTGGCGGGTCTGATCGCGGGACGCGCCAAGGTGCCGCTGTCCGAGGATGAGGTCGGCGAGGAGGCGCCGCGCGAGGTCGTCGCCCCGGTCGAGAAGAAGACGCAGAAGAAGGTGTGCCGGCAGGCAGTGGCCCTGGCCCGGGCGGGTCGTCACTTCGAGGCCGCAGAGCTCTGCTTCCAGCACTACCTGAACGACGAGGCGGCCGGCTACTTCATCGAGGCGGGCGAGTTGATCCGCGCGGCCGAGATCCGCCACGACCAGAACCGTTTCCTCGAGTGCTCCGATCTCTACCTGCAGGCCGGAAGTTACGACTCGGCCGGTGCGATTCTCTGTCAGGAAGAGGAGTGGGTCCGCGCCGCCGATGCCTACGTGGCGGGCGGGAACCACAGTGTCGCTGCCGAGATGTTCGAGAAGGCCGGAGACTGGCGCCGGGCCGCGGAGTGCTACGAGGAGTGTGATTTCTCGCGTCACGCCGCCAAGGCCTGGGTGCGTTGTCACGAGTGGTTGCGGGCGGCCACGAGCCTCGAGACGGTGATCGCAGAGCTCCAGATGAACGCGGGCTTCGGCGACGAGAAGAGCCGGGCCGAGCTGCGCAAACTCGTCCGCATGGCGGGCGATCTCTACCAGCGCGCCGATCGGGATCTGAAGGCGCAGAAGGTGCTCGAACGCGGGGAGTGCTGGGCGGCTGCCGGAGAGATCGCGCTGCGTTGCGGTCGCGAGGCGGCGGCGGCGGATCTCTTCCTGCGCGCCCACGATGCGCCGCGCGCTGCCGAAGTGCTGAAGGCCTTGGGCCGGGACGTGGACGCGCGGCGCGTGCTGGCCGAATACCACCGGGACCGCGGCGAGGAAGCGGAGGCGGCACAGGCCTTCGCGGACGCCGGCGAGCACATGGCGGCGGGAGATCTCTACCGCATGCTCAATCGGTTCGAGGAGGCGGGGGAGTGTTACGAGATGCAGGGCGAGTACGCCCAGGCAGCCGAAATGTTCGGCGGTGCCGGTAATCGAGAGCGTGCCGCTGAGAACTACGAGCGGGGGGGTGCGCATGCCGAGGCAGCGGAGTGGTGGGCGCTCGTGGGAGACGGGGAACGCGAGGCCGGGTGTCTGGTCAAGGCCGGCGAGTATCTGCGCGCGGGCGCGTTGCACCGCGAGGCCGGGCGGGACGATGAGGCGATCACGGCGCTCCAGCAACTGGGCCCGGATCACGCCGACTTCCCGCGGGCGTCGGCAATCCTCGGCGAGATCTTTCGCGGTCGCGGCCAGCACTCGCTGGCTCTCAAGAAGCTGACCTACGCCGTGGGCGATGCCCGGCTCGACCGCGACAATGTCCAGGCGTTCTTTGGCCTGGCCGCGGTCCACGAATCCACCGAGGACTATCGCGAAGCGCTCGAGATCTTCGAGAAGATCCTGGCCTTCGATTACAACTACCCGGATGTTGCGAAGCGGGTGGCGGACTGCAAGGAGAAGGTCCAGGCCCAGATGGATTGCGAGGAGGCAAAGCGCTCGCCGCTCTCCGGCTCCCTGCAGCAGGGCCGCTACCGCATCGTCGGCAAGCTCGGCCGCGGCGGGATGGGAATCGTCTACAAGGCGAAGGACACGGTGCTCGACCGCGTCGTGGCCTTCAAGGTGCTGCCCGACACGCTGAACGAGAATCCGAAGGCCCTCAAGAACTTCCTGCGCGAGGCAAAGAGCGCGGCCCAGCTCAACCATCAAAACATCGTGACGATCTACGACGCTGGCGAGCAGGACGCCGTCTACTACATCGCCATGGAGTACGTGGATGGCAATACGCTCAAGGAGATCGTGAAGGCACGGGGCAAGATCTCTTGCAGCGGAACCGTTCACGTCCTCGGGCAAATGTGTGAGGCGCTGTCATACGCCCACGAGCAGAAGATCGTTCATCGCGACATCAAGACCGCGAACACCATGTGGACCCGAGACCGAAAGGCCAAGATCATGGATTTCGGACTGGCGAAGGTGATCGAGGAGGTTCGCAACCACACAACGGTCGTCTCCGGAACGCCCTACTACATGAGTCCGGAGCAGACCCTGGGCAAGAACGTGGACCACCGGACAGACATCTATTCGCTCGGGGTCACGATCTTCGAGTTGGCGACTGGGATCCTGCCATTCCGCGAGGGGAACCTTCCGTATCACCACGTGCATACGCCGGCGCCGGATCCGCGGGAGATCAACCCCGAGGTGTCGCCCACGCTGCAGCGGATCATTCTGCGCTGCCTGCAGAAGGCCCCCGATGCGCGTTACGGCAGCGCGCGAGAGATCCTGGCGGAACTGAGGGCCGCTCCGAAGACCTGACGCACTGCTCCCCGCGGGGCTTGTGCGATTTGGTGGCTTCGCTACCTCATACGGCGGCATACCACCGTGGGGGGGGGAGCAGCTTGCAGACGCAGCAGACCATCGCCGAGAAGGTTTCCTGCACTGGGATCGGGCTCCACAGTGGAGCGCCGGTTCAACTCACGTTGCTGCCCGCGCGGGCGGACACGGGCATCGTGATCGTGCGCAGCGATGGTGGCCGCAGCGTGGAGATTCCCGCGCACGCGAAATTCATCGCGTCGTCGCGACTCGCGACGACGCTCGGGCGCGGAGCGGACACGGTGCGCACGGTGGAGCACCTGCTCGCCGCGCTTCACGGGCTCGGAGTCGACAACGCGCGTGTCGTAATCGAGGGACCGGAACTTCCGGTCATGGACGGAAGCGCGGCATCCTTCGTCTACCTGGTGCGGTCGGCGGGGCTGTTCGCCCAGCCGGAGCGGCGCCGGGGGTTGCGGCTGCGGCGGCCGGTCGAGGTGCGCCTCGGCGAGCGGTGGATCCGCGCGGAACCCGCCCGCGAGTTTCGCATCTCCTACGCCATCGACTTCGAACACCCGGCCATCGGTCGGCAGTGCCTGGAGATCGTCGGCCGTAACCCGGCCCATTTCGAGCGTGAGGTCGCGGGCGCCCGGACGTTCGGCTTCCTGCGCCAGGTGAAGACACTATGGGACGCTGGGCTCGCCAAGGGGGGCTCGCTGGACAACACCCTGGTGCTCGATGACGAGGGCGTCATCAATCCGGAGGGTCTGCGCTGGCCCGACGAATTCGTGCGCCACAAGGTGCTGGACCTCTACGGGGATCTGATGCTGCTCGGGACGTGGCTCCAGGCTCACATCCGGGTCGAGCGAGGGGGGCACGCGCTCCACCTGGCGCTGGTTTCCGAGATTCTCGAGTCTCCCGCTGCCTGGCGCGTCCTGGGTCGGGATCACCTGAATCGGGCCCTTGTGTCTGCGGTGCGGGCCCCCGAGGCGCCTTAGACGCGCGACCGGCGCGCGGCACATCCCTGCGCGCGCAGGCGTGCGATCCACTCCCGCACCACCCGGGTCACCAGGGCCTGGGCCTCGGGGCACGCCGCCACCAGGGCAGAGATGTCGGCCGTCGGGTCGATCTCCGACGGGCTGCGATCGTCTGCCTCGCACACCAGGGCCACCAGAGCCGTGCGCAGGTCGCAGCCCAGGTGGTCGACTGCCCGAGCTGCGGCCAGGGCGCGAAGCTCCTGCCGCCAGGCCGCGAAATCGAAGTTCTCGATGGATGAGAGTTTCACCCCCGCCAGGGCGCGCTTGAGGTGCCGCCTCGCGCGGCGTCCGATTGCCCCGGCAAGGGCGTTGAGCATGGCGCCCGAGGTTTGGATGGAATCGGGCGAAAGCGCCAGCGTCAAGACGCACCGCACCACATCGCCCACTTCCCGGGTCGGCAGGGGCAGCAGGCCCGGGGCCGTGAGCTCGGCCTGGGCCGCCAGCGCCGCCGCGCGGAAACGGGCGGCTGGGCAGGCGTCTGCGTCGGGTTCGGGGAGTTCGGCTGGAGCCCGGAGCGCGTCACCGATCTCGGCGGAGACGCGCTGGACCGCCGCACGGAGCGTTTCGCTCAGATCCCCGTCGAGCCTGGCCTCCGGCGCGAGCGGGAACCCGAGGCGCGGGTGCGCGTCCGGGGCTTGCGAGGAGTTTGCGATGCCGAGTGCGGCGAGCAGCACGCGCCCCACATCGATTGCCGCTGCGTCGTCCCGCGCGCAGGCGATCCTCAGGGTGGCGCGGAGCGCGCCCGGGTGGAGTGGGTCGAGCTCTAGTGTCGCCGTGAGCTGGGCAAGCGCCTGAGACCAGGTCTCGGGCCGCTGGCTCAGCAGCTCGCCGAGGCTCGCTCGCAGCGCGGTCCGTTCGGGTTCGAACTCCACGGCGCGGCGGTAGGCGTCGATGGCGCCGTCCACGTTTTCGAGGGGCCCGGCCAGGAGACGTGCGAGCTGCTCGAGTGCCTGGGCCAGCGGCGTCCGGTCCGCACCCGCGTAGCGGAGTGTGAAGCTTTCGAGGCTGTCGGCGGCCCCGCGCCAGTCTCCAGCGGCACGCAGCAGCCGGGCCCGGGAGTCGGTTGCCTCGAAGCAGGCCGGATCGGTCTCGGCCACCCGTCCGAAGGCCTCTGCGGCGGCGTCGGCGTCGCCCGCCCGCTCCAGCGCCCGGGCGTTCGCCAGTTCCAGGGCCCTGCGGTCGGCGTCGTCCGTGTTCCCGGCCCGCAGTCCGGCCAGCGCCGCCTCACCGGCTGCGTCGTTGCGGTCGCTGCGCAAGAGCAGCTCTGCCAGCAGTCGCCAGGCGCGGGTGAGTTCCGGATCCGCATGGGTGGCGGCCCGCAGGTGGCGTTCCGCGTCAGACTCTCGATCGGCTGCGGTGAGCTCCCACTCTGCAGCGCGCAGGAGAGGAGCGCTCCGGGCCGTTCCGGTCTGCGTCAGTGCCCAGCGTTCGAGTGCCGCCACGCCGGCGTCGATCCGCTCGGCGGCCTCGTGCAGCTCGACGCAGAGACTGTGGGCGTCGCCCAGGGCGGCGTCGCGTTCGAGTGCCGCCTCGCAGCGTTCGAGCGCTGCACCGGCTTCGCCGGCCTCGGTCAGGCAGCGCGCGAGCAGTATGAGGTGCCGGGCTGCACTCGGGTCCGGATCCGGGTGCGCCAGGCGCCGTTCGAGAAAGCCGCGCGCCCTTTGAAACTCGCCGAGTGCGAAGCAGGTCTCGCCCGCGCTTTCGAGTGCTTCGACGCATTCCGGGTCGGCGGCCAGCGCCTCCTCGCAGAAGTCGATCGCCCGGGCGTTGCGATCTCGAGCCCGCGCTGCCCGTGCACCCACGAGCGCCACCGCACGGCGGACGTCGGGTTCCAGGTGAGTTGCGTCGCCGTCTTCGAGTGCATGGGAGGCTGCGGTCTCGGCCTCGGCCCAGGCTTCTGTGTCGAGCGCGGCGCGGGCGAGGTCCGACTGGACGGACCTCGAGGCGGGATCCGCCTCGGCCGCCGCACGGAGCAGCGGAAGGACCGCAGCCACGGGACTCGAAGCTGCGGCGTGGTGCCAGGCCTCGGCGGCCTCGGCGCCGCTCGTCAGCGCTGCCGCGCAGCGCCACGCGTTGGAGGCGGCGTCCGGCTCACCCGCGGCTTCGCAGAGTCGCGCCGACACATACCAGGCCTGGGCGTTTTCGGTCTCCAGCTCCAGGGCGCGTTCGATCCGCACCCGTGCCGCGTCGGCCCGCCCGAGTGCTTCCAGCGTTTCCGCCAGCCGCATGTGGTCGGCTGCGAGGGCCCCAGACTCCGGCGTGTCGCACCAGTCGGCGAAGACGTCGGCAAAGGCCTCGATCTCCCCGCAGTGATGGTGGAGTTCAGCCCTTTCGAGGCTTCGCTCGGCGGGAAGAGGTGCAATGTCTGCCGCAGCCACGTAGGCGCGGAGCGAGCGCTCGGTGTCTTGCGTGTGGTTGCGAGCAATGTCTCCGGTGCGCAGCCATGCAGCCCAGCGGCGGTCGGGCTCGCGGTTGCCGAGAACTTCGATTTCGCGCTCGTAGAGGTCTGCCGCACCGCACCAGTTCTCCATGCTCTCGAGCAGGCGTTCGAGCGAGCGGTAGGCAGTCAGGTCTTCGGGCCAGGCCTCGATTGCCGCCGCGTAGGCGCGGCGGGCCTGGGTCGTAGAGTCCAGGTGACGCCAGTGGACGTCGCCCATGCCTCGGAGCAGTGCGGCGCGTTGCCGAGGCGCGTCGGGGCCAATGACTTCGAGTTCGGCGGCGAGCGTGTCGGCAACTTCTTCCCAGAGTTCGAGGCGCTCGGCGCAACTGCGCAGCCCTCGCAGCACCGCAACGTCACGGGGGTCTAAGGCCCGCGCCACGCGGTAGGCCTCGGCGGCAGTGGTCGTTGCCGAGAGCGCCTCGTCGCGGAGCCGGGCGAGTTCGAGCCACGACGCGGCGTCTCCACCCGTGCGTTCGAGCTGGGCTGTGAACCGGCACTCGAGTTCGACGCTGTTCCGTGTCGCGCGCAGGGCCTCGAGGAGTGCCGTCTCGTTGCGATGCGATGGGTCGAAGCCGGCGGGTGCGTCGTCGACGAGCGCGCGCAGATGGGTGAGCGCCGCGTCCGGGCGTCCGATGCGGCGGTACCAGGCGTCGAGATCTGCGTGCAGGGCCAGTCGCCGTTCGGCGAAGACCTCGCCCCCCGCCGCGAGTGCCGCGAGTTCCGCCTCGGCGCAGCGCGCCCAGGCGTCGGGCGGCCCCGCCTGGCGCAAGGCGTTGCCCAGTATTCGGAGCAGCTCAGCGTGAAGGGTATTTCTGCGGGGAGTCTCCGCCACGGCTTGGAGGAGCAACGCCGCAGCGCGGCCCGGTTCGCCGAGGCGGTCGGCGTAGATGGCCGCGGCCTCGCGCAGGATCGGCACCCGCTCTGCGCCGCTCGACTGCTCGGTGAGGGCTTCGAGGACGTTGCAGCGCTCGCGGTCCCGGCCGCCTTCACGGTACAGGCGCTCGAGCGTGTGCAGGATCTCGGGATCGTCGGGGCACAGTGCCCGCGCCCGCTCGAGTGCCTGGGCGGCGCGGGCGGGGTATTCGAGTTCGTGTTCGAGCAGATGCGCGGATTCGCACCAGAGGTCGCGCCGGGAGCGGGGGTCGCCGGTGAGTTCGATCTGCGCCTCGATCGCGTGCAGGCGTGCTCGCGGCTGACCCGCGTCGGCATGCGCGGCAGCGATGCGCGCCGGCACGTCTGCGCACTCCGGCGCTTCGTGCCGGAGTCGTTCCAGCCAGGGCAGCGCTGCCTCGGGGGAAAGTTTGTGCCAGGCAATATTTGCACCCTGTTCGAGGTGCGCGACGCGTCGGGCTCCTTCGGCGCGGTAGGCCTCGGCCAGTCGGCAATCGAGGGCCGCCGGCCAGTCGTTCTGGGATTCGAGCAGTCGTCGCAGCGTCTCGCGGACCTCATCTCGACTCGAATCCAGTTCCAGGGACTTCCGGAGGTTCGCTGTCGCCGATGTGGCGCCGTCAGGGGTTGCCGCAAGTTGTCGCCCGCTTCTGGCGAGCAGTTCGGCGCGCAGCGTGGGCGGCTGCGGTCTCGACAACGCTTTGTCCAGCAGCTCTCGGATGATCTCGTCTCGATTCAACTGTTCGGCGAGGTCGAGTCCGCGGGCGAGGGCCTCGGTGTGTCCGGGGTCGACCCGCACGATCCGACGCAACTGCGCGAGCGCCTCATGCGGCAGGTTCAGGGAGCCCTGATGGAGTGCCGCCAGCTCGAGGCGTGCCGGGATCTCTTCGGGGCCGTTGAGTCGGGCGAGCTTCGCCGTGAGCAGCCCCGCGAGACCCTCCGAATCCCCGAGCCGCCGATAGAGGTCGCGCAGCGCGGCCTCCGCGGCGACGTCCGCCGGACGCTCGTCGAGTGCGCGTCGGTAGGCGTCCGCTGCGTCGCGGTCGTCGCCTCGCTCGCGCAGGGCGTCGCCGCGCCGCTTGAGCCACGTGGCGCGCTCGTTGCCCGGTTCGCAAGCGATTTCGGCGTTCTTGCACAGGTCGATCAGATCCTCGATGTAGCCGCCACGTCGATACAGGTCGGCCAGGGGATCGGCGACCGCCGCGAGCGGTCCGATCTCGCTGAGGCCCACCTCGAGGACAGCGATCGCGCCGTCGGGATCGTCGAGTGCGCCCGTTCGGAGGCCCGCAATGCGCAGGCGCAGCGAGGTCCGCTGGGCGGCCCAGTGTCCGGCGTCGTCCCGGGGCTGTGCATCGAGGGCGTCGAGACGCCGTTCGAGTAGCCGCAAGACCTCCTCGGGTCGTCCGTCTTCCTGCCAGCGGGCGATGAGGAACTCTTGGGCGGCACCGTTGTCCGGATCGAGTTCGATCAGGCGCTCGTAATGACGCCGCGCGCGTTCGGGATCGTCGAGAGCGCCGGTGCAGAGCGCGGCGATGCGGCTCGACAGGGCTCGTTCCACCTCGGGCCAGACGCCGGTCTCCAGTTCGGCTTCGAGTACGCGGGCCACGTCTGCGGACCGTCCGGCCGCCTCGTAGAGCCGGGCCAGGCTGCGCCAGAGTTCCGTGCGTTTCGGTGCCAGGCGGGCGGCGGCCTCCAGGTAGCGGGCGGCGGCCTCCGCATCCCCGAGGCGGTGAAGGCATAGTTCGCCGAGTTTTTCGTTCAGCGCGGCGCGCTGCGAGGTGTCTGCGTCTTCGAGCTGTGCCTCCCAATGCGACCGCAGTCCATCCAGGTCGCCGATCCGTTCGAGGAGAACCTCGAGATGTTCCACAGCGCGTCGGCGTTCCTCTGGCGCACTCGCCTCTCGCGCGAGCCGGCGAAAGATTTCGGCCGCATCGTTGCTGCGGTCGAGATCGTCCGAGAGGATCGCTGCGCGTTCGGAGCGGAGTCGGTCGCGCACCGCTGGCTCCGGATGGCGCAGCGCCTGTTCTTCGAGGAAGTCGGTGAGACTCGGCAGGTCACCGGCCGCGCGCAGCGAGCGCTCGAGGCCCGCACGCGCGTCTTCGTCGTCCGGCGCATCCCCCAGCAGTTCGCGGTAGGCCTCGACGGCTGCATCGGAATCGCCCAGGGAGTCCAGCAGAACTTCGGCGCGCCGTCGGCGCAGTGCCCCCTGCTCGGCTGCACCCGCCCTTTTTGCGCGATACTCGAGCTGTTTTGCGAGCTCCTCGTGCCGGCCCGTGCGCGCGAGCAACGATTCGAGCCGCTCGTCGGCGTCCGCGGGCGGTGCGGTGTCTTCGAGCAGGTGCGCCAACACATCGGCTGCACCCGGCAGGTCGCCGAGCTGCTCTTCGAGTAGCCGTGCGAGGGCGTCGAGCACCTCGGTCCGGCGCGGCTGTTCGCAGAACCCCGCGAGGCTTCGATAGGTGTCGGCCAGCTCTTCCGATGCACCTGTGTCGATGAGCAGAGCGATGGCTGCCTCGTGCGCGCGAAGGTCGAACGGGTCGGCGTCGAGCACGGATCGGTACGCGGCGAGGGCTGGATCCAATCGGCCGTGGGCGGCGTGAAGGTCGCCCAGGCGGCGCCGGTTGTCGGCCTGTGCATCGCGTGGCAGCAACGGGTCCAGACGCTCCAGCACACAGATGAGTTCGGTGTCGTGCGCCAGGGCTTCGTGGAGCCGAGCTGTGAGAAGGAAGGCTTCGGTCTCTTCGGGAGCTGCGTTGAGCCAGCGCTCGGCCCAGGCCAGAGCGTCTCGCGTCTCTCCACGCCCCGCGTGAATACGGACGATTTCCCGAACGAGCCAGCCCAAGCGTGCCGGGTCGTCGGTCACCGAGGCCTCGCTGCGGTAGGTGGTCAGCAGCGCGGAATCGTCGCCGGTGTTTTGCGGGTGCGCGGAAGACGGACGCTCGGGTGCGGCGTGCCGTTTCCCAGCTTTCCTGCTTGCGGTTTCGGCGTCGTCATTGCGCGTCGCGCAATCCGCCGCCGTGGAGCGTTCGAGCCAAGAGCGCGCTGCGCCCGGATTGTCGAGTTTCGTCGAGTATATTCGTTCGACCGACCGAGCGGCCTCCGTGCGCGTTGCGGTATCGGTGGCGACTTCGTAGCGGCGTTCGTGGAATTCGACGGCGAGAGTCCAGCGCGCCTCGCCCTCCGCCAGTGTGGCCAGCGCGCGAAGGGCCTCGGAGTTGTGGGGATCGTCCGTGAAGGCTCTGCGGTAGAGTGCCGCGGCGCGCTCCGGATCCACCAGTTCGGCCTGCGCGACTCGGGCGCGGGCGCGGCTCGCACCGTCGCAGACCGCGGCGATTTGCTCCCAATACGCAGCGGCCTGGGTCGGGCGATTGCTCCGGGCGGCGGCGCGCGCTGCGCCCTCGAGGATGCTGGCCTCATGCGGCAGCGCATTGAGGGCGCGCTCGAAATGCGACAGCGCCTGCGCGTCGTCGTCGGTGTGGTCGAGCCAGATCTCTCCCGCAGACGCGAGGAGCCGGCTGCGCTGGCCGGGGTTTTGCTCGAGCTCAATCTCGGCCTCGAGGATCTGGAGCGCCACGTCCCATTGCTCCCGGCGCAGCGCTTCACTGCGCATTTCGGCCAGGGCGGGCCGGCAGGTCGGATCGGCTCGGACCGCGTCGCGCCAGCAGGCCAGGGCAGCGCCGGGGGCATTGCAGCGCTCGGCGTGGACGCGGCCCAGGCGATGGAGCAGGCGGCCGCGCTCGGTCGCATCGTTCTCGAGATCCGGCGCCTCGAGCCGCCTTTCGTAGAGCGCCACCAATTCGCTCCAGTCGCCCGCGACGAAAGCCGCCTCCTCGAGTTCCTCGAAGGCGCGGCGGTCGCCGGGGTCGAGGTCGAAGCGCTCCCGGTGCGGATCCTGGATCGGCGGCAAGAGTTCTCCTAGAGGGGCCGGGTGCCGGTCCCCACTGCGTCTCATCGACGCAGAGGCGGTCGAGCTTGACTGCGTTGCCCTCTCGGAATGGCTCGTCGTTCCGGGGGGTTGGCGGGCGAGGCGCATGCAGCGCAGGTGCCCTCTGGGCTTCTTGGGGCTGGCGGCCTGCCGCGCGGCGCCCGGGGAGCGAAGTGGTACGTTCGGGCCCGCCGTGGACAGCACCCGAGCCGCCCCGATCCGAGCTGAGGCTGAGGTGCTCGAGAATCGCTGCGAGGGCGGGGTAAACCACCGCCTGCGGCTGCGCGCGGCGGAGTGGCCCGGCTTTGCTCCCGGGCAGTTCGTAATGCTCTCGCCCGGTGCCCTCGGAGCCGCGCCCCGCAGCGACCCCTTGCTTCCGCGACCCATGGCCGTCTACGCGGAGGGCCCGGAGCCGGGTTCGCTCGAGGTGCGTTACAAGCGGGTCGGCCGCGGCACGGCGTTGCTGGCAGCGGCGTCTCCCGGCGAGCGCATCCGACTCCTCGGACCTCTCGGAAGCGGCTTTGTGGCGCCGCCTAGCGGTGTCCCGGTGCTCGTCGTCGCCGGGGGCACGGGGATCGCCTCCGTCTACGCGCTGGTGCGGTCTCTGGGTGGCTCCAATTCCGTGCGTGTGCTGCTCGGGGCCCAAAGCGTCTCGGACCTGGTGGGATTGGACGACTTCTCCGCGCTCGGTGTCGATGTCCGGGTGGCGACCGAGGATGGCAGCAGCGGGGCTCACGGCCTCGTGACGCAACTGCTCGAGGAGGCGTTGGCGCAGACGCCTGCGGCTCATGTCTACACCTGCGGACCCACGCCGATGATGCGGCGCTGCGCCGAGTTGGCGCAGGAGCGCGGGGCAACCTGCATCGCCTCGCTCGAGAACCGCATGGCGTGTGGCTTCGGCGTGTGCCTCGGCTGCGCGGCCCCTCTCTCGTCGGGTGGCATGGCACTCGTCTGCTGCGACGGGCCGGTCTTCGACGCCGCTCGCATCGACTGGGAGGGGCTGGCGTGAGTGTCGATGCGTCGGTGGACCTGGGCGGGATTGCGCTGCGCAATCCCGTGCTCACTGCGTCGGGGACCTTCGGCTACGGCACGGAGTTCTCGCCTTTCCTCGATCTGCGGCGCATCGGCGGCTTCGTTTCGAAGAGCCTCACGCTCGAGCCCAGGATCGGCAACGCACCGCCGCGAATCGCTGAGTCACCGTCGGGGATGCTCAACGCGATCAGCTTGGAAAACGTGGGGGTGGACGCCTTCATCGCGGAGAAGCTCCCGCAGATTCCCGAAGACGTCGTGGTGGTCGCCAGCGTATTCGAGACCGAAGTGGCCGGCTACGCGGAGGTCTGCGAGCGCCTCACCGGTGTGTCACGACTCGCCGGTATCGAGGTCAACGCTTCGTGTCCGCACGTCAAGAGCGGCGGCATCGAGTTCGGCCAGGATCCCGCCGTGCTCGCGGACCTCGTGCGCGCGACGCGGCGCGCCACGAGCCTGCCTCTGCTCGTCAAGCTTTCGCCCAACGTCACGAACATTGCCGAGATGGCACGCGTATGCGAGGGGGAGGGAGCCGATGCCCTGTGCCTGATCAACGCGGTCCAGGCCTTCGACGTCGACGTGGAGACGCGTCGTCCGGTGCTGTCGAACGGATTGGGCGGACTCTCGGGCCCGGCGATTCGCCCCATCGCCCTGCGCATGGTCTGGCAGGTGGCGCGGGCGGTCGGTCTCCCGATTTGCGGGATCGGGGGAATCGGCAGCGCCGAGGACGCCCTCAAGTTCCTGCTGTGCGGCGCCACGGCGGTGCAGGTCGGGACGCGCAACTTCCTGGATCCCGCTGCTGCGGCGGACGTGGCCGATGGCCTGGTGGCCTGGGCCGAGGCACACGGCGTCGTGCGGCTCCGGGACCTCGTGGGCGGGTTGGAGGCGCAGGGCTCCTGACCCGCCGCAGGCTCGCCACGAGGGCGGCTTGCGCGTTGCCTTTCAGCGGCAATTCAGTTAATTTACGCGGGCTTAGAGAGAGTCTAGCGGATCGTATGCCGACTGCTCCGGAGCGACACCGGGGTGGGCTGGAGCTGGGTGTTCGGTCGCGATACTCCACGGACGTGAATTTGGGTGTTGGGGCGAAGTGGGCTGCTGTCCGCTTTTTTTTTGGGGAGGTCGAAACGAATCGGAGCCATGTACACCGACATCCCTGAACAACTGCGCGGGTTGGTCGAACCGGTGGTGCAGGACGCCGGTCTCGAACTGGTGGACCTAGTGCTCACCCGCGGGCATGCGCCATGGCTGCTGCGGGTCACCATCGACACCTGTCGGGGAGACGGGCGCGTCGACATCGACCGGCGCGCGGCGATTTCGCGCGAGGTGGGCACCGCGCTAGACGCTGCCGACGCGGTTCCGGCTCGCTATCGACTCGAGGTGTCGTCGCCCGGGCTCGACCGCGTGCTGGCCCGCGAGAAGGACTTCAGCGCTGCGTGTGGTTCGGAGGTGCGGCTCGAGACGCGGCGTCCTATGGAGGGGAGGCGGCGTTTTCGCGGCCGGCTCGTGGCTTTCGACGCTGGGGTGGTGCGACTCTGCATCGACGGTGACGACGTCGGCATCCCCTTCGATGCAGTCGCAAAGGCGAATGTGATCTACGAATTTACCCGGGCGGACTTTTCCGGTTCGGGATTGCGGCCAAACGGGGCAGGGTGAGGGAATGTTCGGTCTGAAACGAGAGATTGAGCAAATCGCCAAGGACAAGGGCATCGCCAAGGCCGACATCATCCGTGCGGTCGAAGAGGCGATGAAACAGGCTGCGCGGCGCGACCGCGGTACGGAGACGGAGATCGAGGCCCGCTACAACGACGAGATCGGCGAGATCGAGCTCTTCGAGTTTCGCGAAGTGGTCGAAACCGTCGACGACGAAACGACCCAGGTGCTCGTCAGCGAGGCGAAGCGGTTCGACCCGGGTGCGGAACTCGGTGATGACATCGGAGTGACGCTCGACACGAAGGGCTTCGGAAGGATTCTGGCCCAGACCGCCAAGCAGGTGATCATCCAGCTGATCCGCGAGGCGGAGCGCGACAACGTCTTCGAGGAGTACAAGGACCGGTGCACCGAAATCGTCAACGGCATCGTCCGGCGCTTCGAGAAGGGTGCGATCATCGTGGATCTGGGGCGCGCGGAGGCGGTGCTTCCCCTGCGCGAGCAAGTGCCGAGAGAGAATTACCGTCCGGGCGATCGTCTCCGCGGATACGTCATTGATGTCAACAAGAACGCCAAGGGTTCGCAGATCGTTTTGTCGCGGACCTGCATCGAGATGCTGACCAAGCTCTTCGAGCAGGAAGTGCCCGAAATGTACGAGGGCATCGTGACGATCCAGGCGGCGGCGCGAGAGCCCGGGGCCCGCTCGAAGATTGCGGTGGCGTCACGCGACTCGGATGTCGATCCGGTCGGCGCGTGCGTCGGCATGAAGGGCAGCCGGGTCCAGGCCGTGGTGCAAGAGCTGCGGGGCGAGCGCATTGATATCGTGCCCTGGAGTCCGGACCCGGCGCGCTACGTCTGCTCCGCGCTGTCCCCGGCGCAAGTCTCGAAGGTGATCATCGATGACGGCGAGCAGTCGATGGATGTGATCGTTCCCGACGACCAGCTTTCACTCGCAATCGGGCGCAAGGGACAGAACGTGCGCCTGGCCGTCCAACTCACCGGTTGGAAGATCGATATGAAGAGCGAGTCCAAGCTGCGAGAGCTGGTGCAATGGCTTTCGGAAGCGGTCTCCGTGGTCGAGGGCTGCGGAGACGCGGATGCGGAACTCCTGCTCCAGCAGGGGATCACCTCGCTCGAAGATCTGGCTGCCTGCAACTCGGAGTTGCTCACGTCATTGCCGGGCATCGGCGCGGATGGGGCGGAGCTCATCAAAGGGAAGGCGGTGGAGTTGGCCGAGCGCAAGCGGGCCGAGGACGAGGCGCGCGAGAAAGCCGAGGCCGAGGCGGCGGTGCAGGCTGCTGCGGAAGAGGCAGCCGCAGCCGCTGCGGCAGCTGCCGCGGAGTCCAGTGAGGCCCCGGCCGGCGGAGAAACCAGCGAGGCCTCTGCCGGCGGAGAAGTGGAACGGGCCGGGGCGGACACGCCCGGTACCCTGGACGCGTCGCCAAAGGCCTAGGCGGCCCGCACGTACCGTAGCGGGAAGGAAACAGAGAGCAGAGCGGTGGCGAAGATCAGGGCGTACAAGTTGGCGGAAGAACTCGGTCTGGACCGGGCGGAGTTTGTCGAGAAGGCGGCAGCCCTGGGCGTCGAACTGAAGAGTGCGATGGCTTCGCTCGATGAAGACGTTGCCGAGAAGCTCCGCAAGAAGCTCTGCGTGCCCGATCTGCGAGTCGACGTCAGCGAAAAACGCGTCGAGGGAGGGGGCGGCGCCGTCATCCGTCGGCGCAAGAAGAAGGTGGTCGAGCCGGCGCCGATCGAGGTGCGGCTGGAGCCCGAGCCGGCGCTGGCGGCCG
>PBYF01000054.1 GCA_002729515.1 Deltaproteobacteria bacterium | reverse complement strand
CGTTCTGGCGTTTGAGAAACTTCTGCCGATCCAGCCCTGCATGGTGGGGCAAAACAGCTCAGTTGCATGGTGGGGCAAAACAGCTCAGTTCTGGTCTGAGAAACTTCTGCCGATCCAGCCCTGCATGGTGGGGCAAAACAGCTCAGTTGCATGGTGGGGCAAAACAGCTCAGTTTTGACAATGAATGGATTGAAATGCCCTGCTCCCAAGCAGAGCGCACGTTGCACCGCATATCCGCTGGCACGCTGCTTGCTCCAATATGAGCCAGAAGCGCGCCAGAGAGGTGGCACCATGGCTCCGCGGGGATGCTATGTCCCCGAGGAGACACCGGCGTGCCTCGATATATACGTGCTCAATGAGATGACCGAGGTCTGGTCCGAGAACGCCGCTGCCCGCTACGACGAGGACCATCAAGTCAAGACACTTGCCGAGGTCGAGTTCGTGGCCGGTGACATGCCGGCCAAGTGGCTATGCCAGATCAACCATGACTTTCACGAAGTGAAGCTCTTCCTCGCGACGCCCGGACCACTTCGTCATCGAGGCGACGCTCCCCACGGTTTACGAGACCTAGCCGCTCGACCAGCGGAGCGGTCCGAGGGCGACGTTTAGCCGCGGTAGCCGTCGCGGATCACGCGCCGGGCGAGCTTGCCGGTCTCCGTGCGCGGAAGCGCGTCGACGAAGTCGACGGCGCGCGGCACCTGGTAGCCGGCGAGGAGCGCCTTGCAGTGGACGCGCACCTCCCCGGCGCCGAGACGGCTGCCCGGCTCTCGCTGCACCACCGCTCGCAGTATTTCCCCCCACTCCGGGTCGGGCACACCGACCACGCAGCAGTCGGCGACCCCCGGGTGCTCGAGGAGTGCGGCCTCGACCTGGGCCGGGTAGACGTTCACACCGCCCGAGATGATCACGTCGGCGCGCCGGTCGCAGAGAAAGAGGTAGCCGTCGGCGTCGAGGTAGCCGACGTCGCCCAGGGTGTAGCAGTCGCCCCGCCGGCCCTCCGCCGTCTTCTCCGGGTCGCCCTTGTACTCGAAGTTTCCCTGGGTGCGGAAGTAGACGTCGCCCTGGACGTCGGGCGGGCAGGGCTCGCCTTTTTCGTCCAGCACCATCACTTCGACACCGGGGTTCGGCTTGCCGACCGAGCCCGGGTGCGCGAGCCAGTCTTCGGAGCTGATCCCGATGCCGCCGCCCTCGGTTCCACCGTAGAATTCGAAGAGCACGGGACCGAGCCATTCGATCATGCGCCGCTTCACCGCCACCGCCACCGGAGCGGCACCGTGCACCGCGAGCCGCAGGCTCGACGTATCGAAGGCGCGGCGCCGGCTTTCTTCGAGCCGCAGCAGGCGCACGAAGTGCGTGGGCACGAGAAAGGTCGAGCAGATCGACTCCTGCTCCACGGCGCGCAGGAACTCCTCCGCATCCCAGTGGTCGAGCAACACGATGTCCGCGCCGAGCAGCACGGCCCCCTCGCAGTACGTATTCGGACCCGCGTGATAGAGCGGCGCCGCAACGAGGTGCGGTCCGCGGGCGGCATCGTCCGTGAAGCGTTCCAGCATGGCCCGCCCGGCCTGGCCCGTGGTGCCCGGCGGCGGCCGGTCCTCACCGGGCGGTCGCCAGACCCCCTTGGGACGGCCGGTGGTCCCGGACGTGTAGAGCAGCGTCCCGCCCGCGAGCGGCGACTCGAGGTCTGCGTCGGAAAACTCTGCAACCTCTTCGAAGCGCCGGAAGCCCGGTATCTCGCCGCCGACGCTGAAACGCGCCTCGGGCGGCACGCCTTCGCACGCGGCGAGTGCCGCTTCGGCGAAGTCCACGTGAGCCAGAAAGGCGCGCGCCTCGCTGTCGCGCACCACGTAGCGCACCTCGTCGACATTCCAGTGCCAGCAGATGGGCGTCCACACACGGCCCGACCAGCCCGCACCGCGGTAGGCAAAAAGCGACTCGGGGACGTTGGGCAGAAGCGCCGCGATGCCGGCGCGGGCCGCGGTGCCCGCCGCGTCGAGCGCTCGCGCGAAACGGTTTCCCTCCCGGACGATGCGTTCGTTGGCAACGCGCGTGATCATTCCGTTCGACTCCGATTTGACCGGGACCCACCCGGCACTTACCGTGGGCGACCCAGTCTAACCGGAGGCCCCTGGACGTGGACATCCTGAAACGCAACCAGTCCGACACGGGTGTCCTCACCCTCACCCTGAACCGGCCAGAACGGAAGAATTCGATCGATCTTCCGCTTGCCGGCGAACTGCTGGAGGCGCTCGACAGCGCCGCCGAGAACACCTCCGTGCGTGCCGTAGTCATCACCGGCGCCGGCGATGCCTTCTGCGCGGGTGGCGACCTGGCGGGAGAGGGCGGCGGGCTCAGCCTGCTCGCCCTGATGCGCCAGATTTCACGGCCCGCCCTGGCACTTCACCGCTTCCCGAAGCCCACCCTTGCCAAGGTGAACGGAACCGCGGCCGGCGCCGGCTGGAACCTGGCGCTGGGCTGCGATCTGATCGTGGCCTCGGACGAGGCGCGCTTCTGTCAGATCTTCGCGCGCCGGGCGCTCTCGCTCGACTACGGCGGCAGTTGGCTCCTGCCGCGGCTCGTGGGCCTGCACCGCGCGAAAGAACTGGCACTGCTGGCAGACTGGGTTTCCGCCGAGGAGGCCGAAAAGCTGGGCCTGGTGAACCGGGTGGTGCCCGCCGCCGAACTGGATGCCTTTTCCGACGACTGGGCGAAACGCCTCGCGCAGGGTCCTCCCATCGCGCTGTCTCTGAGCAAGCGCATGCTTTCGGAGGCATCCTTCCGAAGCTTCGAAGAGGCCATCGACGTCGAAGCCACATCACAAGTCGTGAACATCACAAGCCACGATGCGCGCGAGGGCTTCAAGGCTTTCTTCGAGAAACGCGCACCGAAGTTCGAGGGGCGCTAGCCGTGGCGATCGAAGCCGTGATCTGGGACTTCGGCGGCGTCTTCATCGGCTCACCCTTTGCCGCCATGGCCGAGATCGCTCGAAATCTCGACGTCGACCCGGAGCGCTACTTCGACGCCGTCTTCGGTCCCTACGACCACGACACGGACCACCCGTGGCACCAACTCGAGCGAGGCGAGATCACGCTCGAGGCGGCGCGCGAGGAAATCGTGGCGCTCGGACGCGCCGGCGGATTCGACGCCGACCCCTTCCACTTCTTCGGAGCCATGAGTCGAAACGGCAGCGGCGAGGCCCGGAGCGAGGTGGTGGACTTCGCGAAGCAGCTCAAGGAGGGCGGCACACCGACGGCACTGCTGACGAATAACGTGGTGGAGTTCCGCGAAGCCTGGAGCCGTGCCCTCCCCGTAGACGAGCTCTTCCACCACGTGATCGACTCGAGCGAAGTGGGGATGCGAAAGCCCGATCCGAAGATCTTCGAGCTGACACTCGAACGGCTCGGCGGAATTGCCGCGGAGCGCGCCGTATTCCTCGACGACTACCCGGGAAACATCGAGGCCGCGAACCGCGTGGGCATTCGAGGCATACTCGTCACCGAAGACTACCTCGCCGCACTCGACGAGCTCCGCAAGCAGCTGGCCGAAGAGAAGTGACGCACGCGCCCCGGGGTGGCCGGTCCCCATCGCCCGGGTCCCGTGTGCCGGGATTCGGATCGCGGCAGATGTCGGTGCCGCGGGGCGTCAGGACCGGGGCCGCACGTCCCCGCTGCGCAAATCGCGCGGCAGCCCGAGTCCGCGTTCGCCGATCACGTTGCGCTGGATATTCGAGCTGCCGGCGGCGATGCGGCCGGCCAGGGAATAGAGATACTCGTCGATCCAGTCCGTGTTGCTGCGCTCGCCGCTGCCGCCCCCCCAGCTCGAATCGGTGGGCGCGAGCAGGCCGTCGGCACCGATCAGGTCGTAGGCGAGTTGAACGAGCTGCTCGTTTACCTGCGAGCCGTAGAGCTTGTTCACCAGGGTAGGGAGTCCCACCTTGGCCTCTTCGTCGTTGTAGGTCGCGCTCACCTTGCGCAGCGTCATGGTCTCGAGGCAGCGCACGTGGCAGTCGAGCGCTGCCAGGCGATCGCGGACCAGCGGATCTTCGAGCGCCGGGCGTCCGTGCAGCGGCGTCCGCCGGGCGAGGTTCAGCAGGCGGCGAAAACGATTCCGTACCAGGCTGCCACCTCCGAGGTTTCGCTCGTGCTTGAGGTTCACCCGCGACACCTGCCAGCCCTGGCCGCGCTCGCCCACGATCCAGTCGGCGGGTGCGTGCACGTCGGTGAAGAAGACTTCGAAAAAATGCGTTGCCCCGGTGAGCTGGCGCAGGGGACGCACGTCGATACCGGGCTGATCCATTTCGAGCAGCAGGTAGGAGATCCCCCCGTGCTTGGGCGCATCGGGCTCGGTGCGGAACATGCCGAACATATGCGTGGCGCTGTCGGCGTCACTCGTCCAGATCTTGTGACCGTTGATGACCCACGTGTCGCCCTCGAGCCGCGCTGGGCTGCGGAGCGACGCCAGATCGCTGCCCGCACCCGGCTCGCTGTACCCCTGGCACCAGACGAAGTCGCCGCGCAGGGTCGGGGCGATGAACTTCTCGCGCTGCCAGTCGGCACCCACTTCGAGCAGCGTCGGCACCACCATGCCGACACCCTGGTAGCCGAGCTGCCAGGGTGCGCCCGACCGTTCGAACTCCTCGGTCAGGATCGTCTCGCGCAGCGGATCGAAGGGCTGCTCCGAACCCCCGTAACGCTTCGGAATGCTGCGGTACAGGTAACCGCGCTCGGCCGCGGCCGCGATGAAGCGCCGCTGCGCACCGGGCTCCGGCTCACCCGTGCCGCGGTCCGCGGGCCAGGCCTCGGCGAGAAACGCGCGCACTTCTTCGCGGAAGACCTCGTAGTCCGGCCCGAAGGAAAGATCCATCTACCAGTTCTCCAGCGCGGCGAGTCGTTCGCGGTGGGCGCGCGGCCCTCCGAGCCAGCTGCGATCGAAGAGCACGCGCTTGGCCCAGAACTGGACATCGGATTCCCAGGTGAAACCGATTCCCCCGTGAAGCTCGATCACCTGGCGGCTCACGTGGACCGCGCGGTCCGGGACGTGGGCCTTCGCGGCGCATGCGGCCGCTGCGCTCTCGTCGGGCAGGTGATCGAAGGCGTGCGCCGCGTACCAGAAGAGGCCGCGCATGGGCTCGGTCTGCGCGGCGAGGTTCGCAATTTCGTGCTTCACGCCCTGAAACTGCGCCAGCGGCGTGCCGAATTGCTCGCGGGTCAGCGTGTATTCCACCGTCATCTCGATCAGCTTCCAGGCCGCTCCGAAAGCGTCGGCGGCGAGCAGGATGCGCCCGGCGTCGCAGACGGCATCGGCCACGTCGGAGCCGCCCGGGAGCAGATCCGCCGCCGCGCCGTCCAGTTCGACGCGAGCCAACGCGCGCGTCCGATCCAGGCCATCGACCGGATCGATCTGAACTCCATTCGCGCTGCGCTCGACGAGCGCGAGCCTCCCGCCGCAGACGCCCACGACGAACACGTCCGCTATCGCCGCGTGGTCGACGAACTGCTTCACGCCGCGCACGGCACCGCCGTCGAGCGCCGCCGACCATTGCCCGGGCTCCCAGATGTCGCCGCTCTCGGCGATGGCGAGCGCGCCGATCGCCTCACCCGACGCGAACTTTGGCAGCCAGCGCTCGCGCTGGGCGTCGCTCCCGCCCCGAGAAAGCGCCAGGGCCGCCAGGGCGTGCCCCAGGAAGGGGCCCGGCAGCACCGCCTCGCCGAGCACCTCGAACGCCAGCGCCAACTCGAGCAGTTCGAGACCGGCACCGCCGTAGCGCTCCGCAACCGCCAGACCCTGGAGCCCGACCCCGGCCGCACCGCGCCAGAGCGCTGCGTCCCAGCCATTGCCGGCGTCGAAGATCTCGCGCAGCCGCGGCGCCGGCAGCTCCTTCGCCGCGAACTCGCGCAGCATCGCCTGGAGCAGCTCCTGCTCGTCGCTCAGCCCGAAACGCATGGCACGCGATGGTAGTGGAACCCCTGCCCGGCCGCGTAGACTGCCGCAAGACGGCAGACCGGCTGGAACCTGACGGGCACATTGCCAGCTGAGCGGGGAGAGCATGGGGAAAAAGCATCCGCTGATCGAAGAATCCAAGGTCCTGATCTCGGCGGGCGTCTGGGACGTCCTGAGCGCCAAGCTCGCCGAGCGGGCCGGATTCCACACCGTGGTGCTGAGCGGCTATGCCGTGAGCGCCACCTACCTCGGTGAACCCGACTTCGGTCTTCTCACCCAGACCGAGATTCTCGACGTGGCGCGCCGCGTCTGCCGGGCCGTTTCGATTCGCGTCATCGTCGACGGCGACACGGGCTTTGGCGGTCCGCTCAACGTGATCCACATGGTGGAGGCCCTGATCGAGATGGGTGCCGCCGGCGTGATCCTGGAAGACCAGACCTGGCCGAAACGCTGCGGCCACATGCGCGGCAAGAGCGTCATCCCGATGCAAGAGCACGTCGCGAAGATCCGCGCGGCCGTCGAAGTGCGCAACGCCTTGAAGCCCTCGTTCATCGTGACGGCGCGCACCGACGCCCGGGGGCCGCTGGGGCTCGACGCGGCCATCGAGCGCGGCAAGGCCTACCGCGAGGCGGGGGCCAGCGTGATCTTCGTCGAAGCCCCCGAGTCCGAGGCCGAGATGAAGCGGATCACCAGCGAGATTCCGGGCCTCAAGACGGTGAACAACATCGAGGGCGGCAAGACGCCAATCCTGCCGCTCGAACGGGCCCACGAACTCGGGTTCGTCAGCGTGGGCTTCGTGCTGACCGGCCTGTACGCCGCGGCGAAGGCGCTCCGAGACGCGTACGCCCACCTGCTGGAACACGGCAGCTCGGCCGGGCTCGAGGCGTCGATGATGCGCTTCGACGAATTCGGCGAATTGCTCGGTCTCGAGGAAAAATACGCGCTCGACGAGAAATTCGGCGCCGACTGAACGCGGGCGGAAACTGCCGCCGCCCTTCTCTCCTCAATCCTCGATCGCGGAGAGGATTCCCGGACCCAATAGCGGCAACTGCTCGATCGCCATGGACCCGAAACAACCCCGCGGTATCGACATCCTCAAATAAGTGCTCCGGGAAACGACGAGCAGTGCAAGACGAACCCTGATGCCGGGGCAAGCGCCTAGCAACAAATCACTTGAAGAGGCGCTCTCCAGCCGCCCGCTAGGCGTTCGAGGGAACCGACAGGCGCAGCTTCTCGAAGAGCCAGGGCGCGCCGAGCGTCAGCCAGAGGCCGATCACCGCCAGGTCCACAACGATCACGAGCCGGCCGAGCCCGCCGTCGGGCATCCCGATCCGCTGCATGGCGCCCATGAGCGGCAACATCACGAGCATTCCGACGGTGAAACGCAACACCCGCTGCAACACTGAACCGCGGCCCGTGAACGAGAGAGCCCGCAATCCCACGGCCGCCCCCAGCCCGCCGCCGGCAATCAGACCCGCCGCACCTGCGTTCATCGGACTCTGGCCACCCGGTACGAGCTGGACGAAGACGAACACCACGGCCCCGGCCGTCAACGCCCAGCCGACCTGGCCGGCGAGCGGATAGCGGGTGAGCCAAGCTTCGACGCCGGACCCGTAGCGCAGGTAGAGCCAGAGCGTCAGCGCGCCCAGGGCCCAGCCCAGAAGAACATCGCTTGGAAAATGCACGGCGATCGCAACCCGTGAGAACCCAATCAGAAACATCATCGCGATGGCAAACCACCAGAATCCCACGCGGTCGACCCAGCTCGCAATGACGCCCCAGAAGACGACGGCGAGTTGCGCGTGACCGCTCGGCAACCCGTAGCCCTGCTCGCCAGGGGAATCGACGCGGAAGTCCCATTGGTAGGGACGCGGCTGTGCGAACCATTCCTTTAGCGCCGTGTTCAAGACGATCGTTGCAGTGAATACCGCCAGCACCCGCAACCCGGTGCGGTAATCCACACACCAGAGGAGAGCGGGGATCATGCCGACGTAGTAGGTGCCCCCAAAGTTCGTGAAGACCTTCCAGAGAGAGGTGGCCCCGGGTGAATGAAACCGCTGCACCCAGAGGATGAACTCGGTGCCCAGGTCGTGGATTTCGCCCATATATTTCCCCGTACACCGTTGCCGAGCGGGACGGTATCATGGGACCCGACTCGGAGGGAGAACCATGAGTGAGCGCAGGCTCGAGGGAAAGATCGTGCTCGTCACCGGCGGCGGCCGCGGCATCGGGCGCGGCATCGCGCTCGCCGCGGCGAAGCAGGGCGCCGACGTGGCTATTGCGGAACTCGACCCGGACACGGCGAAGACCAGCGCCGAAGAAGTCTCTGCGCTCGGCGTGCGCTCCGTGGGTTTCCCGTGCGATGTCGGAACACGCGCCGATTGCGAAGGAGCCGTCGCGGCCACCGCGTCCGAGCTCGGCGGGATCGACGTGCTCGTCAACAACGCCGCCTGGACGCGGACTCCCGGCCGGCCACTCCTCGAAACCACAGATGAGGATTTCGCGCGCACGCTCGAAACCAACCTGTGGGCGACGTTCTGGATGATGCGGGCGAGCCACCCGCACCTGCTGCGGCGCGGGGGCGGCTCGATCGTCAACTTCGCCAGCAACTCCGGCACCTTCGGACGCGAGAATCAGGCGCCCTACGCCGCTGCGAAAGAGGGCATCCGGGGACTTTCGCGGGTCGCCGCCCAGGAGTGGGGCCCGCAGGGCATCCGCGTGAACGTGATCTGCCCCTACGCGAATTCGCCGGGCATGGTGGCGTGGTCCGAGACGGAACCGGAGACCTACGCGGCGAGCCTGGCGACGATTCCGCTGCGGCGCGTCGGAGACTGCGAGGACGACATCGGCCGCGCGACCGTCTTCCTGGCCAGCGACGACGCGGCCTACGTCACGGGGCAGACGCTCTTTGTCGACGGGGGCGCCGGCTCGACGCGCTGAGGTTCAAGCCGGGCGTTTGAGTTCGGCCACGACGTCGGCCCAGTGATCGGGATCGGGCGCCCGGTTGTGGGTGAGGCTCATGCCGTCGGCGATGCCGTCGAAGCGCTCGCGCAGCTTCGCTGCGATCAAGCCCCGCGGCCCGACCACCGCGAGGGTCTCGAGGATTTCGTCGCTGATGAGTCCCGTCATCTCATCCCACTTCCCCTGCTTCGACATCCGGTTCAATTCGGGCTGCAGTTCCCCCCAGCCGTGGCAGTCGAGCGTCGGACGGTAGGCCGGCGTCGAACCGTAGAAGGCGAGCTGCTTGCGCGCGGCGCGCTTCACCCGCTCGAATTCCTCTTCCCGGTCGGCGGTCACGACGAGCGCCGGACAGATCACGTCGAGGTGCTCGCGGCGGCGTCCGGCCCGGGCGAGGCCCCGCTCGAGCGCCGGCAACGTATTCGTGAGCAGCGACTCGCGCGTGCTGAAGGGATGGGCCATGAACCCATCCGCCACCTCTCCCGCCAGCTCGGTCATCCGGGGTCCAAAGCCGCCGGTGTAGATGGGCGGCGGACCGAACGGGTTGGGTCCCGGATCGAAGGCGGGAATCATGATCGTGTGGCGGTAGAACTCACCTTCGAAATGCAACTCGGCCCGGCCCTCCCAGCGCGCAAAGATCGCGCGAATCGCGAGCACCACCTCCCGCAGCCGCGCCGCGGGCCTGGACCAGGTCATGCTGAAGCGCTTTTCGATGTGGGGGCGCACCTGCGTGCCGAGCCCGAGCCAGAAGCGCCCACCGCTGATCAGCTGCACCCCGTAGGCGAGGTTGGCGAGGTTCATCGGGTTGCGCGCGAACGCGATCGCAACCGCCGTTCCCAGCTGTAGGGTCTTCGTGTGCTCGGCCGCCAACACCAGGGGCAGGAAGGGGTCGTGCTTGGACTCGAAGCTGAAGGCACCGTCGTAGCCGATCTCTTCGAAGCGGGGAAAGAGCGTGCGGGCGTCGCGCGGGTCTTCCATCGGTGCCGTGATGTAGACCTTCACGGCGTGCCCGCTTCACACCCCGGGGTGGAGTGGCGCCGGGCGCCAACGTTCAAGCCGGGCGCCAACGTTCAAGCCGGGCGCCAGAAGGGAAGTGCGAAGCCGTCCTCGACCTCGAGGGCGTAGGCCTCGAGGGGCATGCCGATACGGACGTCTTCGACGGCGCAGTCGGTCAGGCGACCGAACATCTTCACGCCCTCTTCCAGCTCGACCATCGCAACCGCGTAGGGAAGCTCGTCCTTGAAACCCTTCGCGTAGTTCTGCCGCACGATCGTGAAGGTGTAGACACTGCCGCGCCCGGAGGCCGTCGCCCATTCGGGGTCGGAGCCGCACGCGGTGCAAATGGCCCGCGGGTAGAACTGCCGGTGTTCACACCTGGGGCACTGCTGGTAGAGCAGCTCACCCCGGGCCGCGGCCTCGTAGAAGGGCCGCGCCGTCGCGTCGGGATCGGGAAGCGACTTGTTCCACTCTTCGACCTTGACGACTTCCATCGGCATCAGCCCTTTCCCAGGATCACCGTGCCGATGCACGAGAGAAAGCCCCCGGAGCCGGCACAAAATGCGAGTTCGCAGTCGGGGACCTGCGACTCCCCACCCTGGCCGCGCAGCTGCCGGGCAGCTTCGATGAGCAGGAAGATGCCGCGCATGCCCGAGTGGCTCGACGAAAGCCCACCGCCGTCCGTGTTGAGCGGGAGCTTGCCCCCGCGGCGCAGGTGCCCCTCGGCGACGAAGGGCCCACCCTCGCCCTTGGCACAGAAACCGCAATCCTCGAGAAGCATCAACGCCGTGATGGTGAAGCTGTCGTAGAACTGGAGCGTGTCGATATCCGCGGGCGTGACACCCGCCTGGGCGAAGGCCTCGGGCGCGCATTTCTGCGCCGCCGAACGAGTGAAATCGTCCATCTGGGAGATGTTCCAGTGGGTCTGTCCGCCGGAGGCGCCAAGGATCTTTACGGCAGGCTGGGCCAGGTCGCGCGCGCGCTCCTCGGTGGTGAGAATCACGGCACCTCCCCCATCGGTCACGACACAGCAATCGAGCTTGTGCAGCGGGTCGGCGATCAGGCGGCTCGAGAGCACGTCGGAAACATCGATCGGGTCGCGGTACATGGCATCGGGGTTGAGCCCCGCGTATTCGCGAACCCCCACCGCGATCTCGGCGAGCTGCTCGGGCTTCGTGCCGAACTCGTGCATGTGCCGCTGCGCCACCATCGCGTAGGAACCCACCAGCGACAATCCGTACGGTGCCTCCCACATCATCGTATTCGAAATGCGCTGCGCCCCCCCGAAGCCGGCCGTGCCGAGCGAGCGGCCCATGCGCGACAGGTAATCGGACCCATACGTCACGAGAACGGTTTCGCACAGCCCCTGCCGGAGCGCCGCGGCGGCGTGCTGCATGTGAAATTCGAACGCGGAGCCGCCGGTCATGGTCGAATCGATGTAGCGGTGATCGATGCCCAGGTACTCCGCCAGCATCACGGCGTCCGCGCCCGCCTGCATCCCCGTACACAGGAAGCCGTCGATGTCCGCCTTGCGCACGCCCGAGTCCGCCAGCGCGCGCTGCGTGGCCTGGGCGTGGTGCTCCATTGCCGAGAGGTGGGGCGCCTTCGGATAGTCCGAAAGTCCGATACCGACGATGACGGGGTCGCGCGCTGCCATCGCCCAACTCTAGCGGAGAAGCTCCGGCGCATGCCCCCGACGGGGCGCCGGCCGATGCGTCCGCTAGACCCCACGTGCGCCGCTCGGCCTGGGCCGGCGGCCTCGGTGAACTAACTGGCGGGCTTGTAGCGGACCAGTACGCGGGTGCCGTCCAGGTAGCCGATGCGCATCTTCTCGCGCCAGCTCCCGAACTCGTCCGGGTACTTTCGCTCGAACTGCGCGAACAGGCGGTCGCGAAGTTCAGGAGCGTTCGGGACGAGCGCGCCCTTGGCTTCGAAGTGGGGCGCCTGGCGGAACCCCTCGTTCCGGCCACCGGGCTTCTTCCAGCGGCCGTAGTCACCCACCCAGATCCGCGCGCTGGCGAGGCCCCGGTCGATCGCCCGGGCCTTCCAGCTGCTGGAAGCCGTGAGGATCACGACGGCGCCATCGATCCAGCCGTACCAGACTTCGCCGTGGCAGCTGCTCTCCTTGCCATCGCCGAGCAGCGGCGAGATGTAGACGTAGGGGCTTTTTTCGAGCGCGGCGTCGCGTTCCGCGGCGCGGGCCAGCGCGGCGGGTGAGAGCAGAAAGGCCAGCGCACCCCCGAGAAACGCGCGCCGGTCGAGTACGGGTAGTTCGTTCATGCCGGGCAGTCTACCGCTCGTAGCCCGGGGCGTCCGGGTCCGGCCGGCCGCGAATGAACAGGGGCTCGAGGAAGCAGCGCTCCACGATCGGGATGCGGCTGGTGTAGTCGAAGGCCCACACGCGCCGGGCGGTGCAGTGGGAGACGCCGCCGCCGGGTTCGATGCCGGTGTTCCCGCGCGCGTGCAGCGCCGCCTCGAACATCGCGTGAGCGTCTTGGGCACCCGGGCGGCAAAGCCCACCGGGTCGCCGCCGTGAGCGCCAAAGCCCTCCGGGGGGTAGCGGGAACGCATCAACTCCTCGTCGCGCCGTTCCGTGCCGCGGGCGAGTCGCGAACGTGCCGCGGGCGAGTCGCGAACGTGCCGCGGGCGAGTCGCGAACGTGCCGCG
>PBYF01000149.1 GCA_002729515.1 Deltaproteobacteria bacterium | reverse complement strand
GTGCCACGATGGGACCGCCGCGTGCCACGATGGGACCGCCGCGTGCCACGATGGGACCGCCGCGTGCCACGATGGGACCGCCGCGTGCCACGACGGGACCGCCGCGTGCCACGACGGGACCGCCGCGTGTCTCGACGGGGGTGAGCTTCTCGGTGTCGGGCTCGTAGAACGCGGCGGCACCCCGGCCCGAGCTGCCGATCTGCCCGGTCCCCTCTCGCCTCCCGCTTCGTTTAGGATGGGCGCGGGAGGACGCCCAGATGAACATCCAGACCGTGACCGGAGAGATCGCCCCGAACGATCTCGGCCGCACGCTCATGCACGAACACCTGTTGATCGGCTATCCCGGCTGGGAGTCCGACACCATCAATTCTGGGGGAAGCACCGAGGAGTGCTTCTCGATCTGCGTCGACCAGATCGAGGAGATGAAGGATCTGGGGTTCACCTCGATGCTCGACCCCTGCCCCAACGACCTGGGGCGCGACGTGGAATTCATTGCGAAGGTGGCCCAGAAGACGGGCTTCCAGATCATCTGCGCGACCGGGCTCTACAAGGAGGCCGAGGGCGGTGTTCCCTACTGGAACTTCCGCGCCAACTTCGGCTCGACGGTCGATGCCATGACGGAACTCTTCATCCGCGAGCTCACCGAGGGCGTGGGCAGCACCGGCGTCCGCGCCGGCATCATCAAGGTTGCCACCGGTCCGGGAGCGATGACCGACTACGAGCGCGGCATCTTCGACGCGGCCGCGAAGGCCGCCGTCGAAACCGGCGCCCCGATCACGACGCATACGGATCGAGGCACCATGGGGGACCTGCAGCAGCGGGTGCTCGTCGAGGGGGGTGTTCCCGCGCACCGCATCGTGATTGGTCACTCCTGTGGCACCTCGGACCACGGGTATCACCTGGGGATCGCCCGGGGCGGCTCCTATCTGGGCTTCGACCGTTTCGGTATCGACGTGGTCCACCCGGATAGCGAACGGGTCGATGCCCTGGTGAAGCTGATTCGGGCCGGTGCTGGTGACCGCGTGGTGGTTTCCCACGATTCGGTCTGGTGTTGGCGCGGACGGCCCTTCCCGCCCGCCGTCGCGGCCGGGATGGCGGAGGTCTGGAACCCCACGCACTTCAGCCGGCGCATCGTGCCGAAGCTCGAAGAGGCGGGCGTCAGCGGCGAGCAGATCGATGCGCTGATCGTCGAGAACCCGCGTCGCTTCTTCGCCGGCGACAAACTCTCGGCGCTAGCCTGACATGCGCACACGCTGGCTCGCTGTCGCGCTGCTCTGGCCCATCACCACAGCGGTGGCCGAATCCCGGCCTTATCCGATCACCGAGGAACGCACGGCCTGCTCGGCCTACGAGCCGTTCAAGCGCCCTTTCTTCGGTGACACACACGTCCACACGGCGTTTTCGTTCGATGCGAACACCCAGGACACGCGGATCACGCCGGACGAGGCGTACCGCTTCGCCAGGGGTGAGGCCCACGGCATCCAGCCCTACGACGTCGACGGCAAGGCCACGCGCAGTGCGCAGCTGCGCCGCCCGCTCGACTTCACGGCGCTCACGGACCACGCGGAGCTGCTCGGAGAGGTGCGCATCTGCACCCACCCCGGGCTGCCGGGGAGCGAATCCGATCTCTGCTGGGTCTACCAGCAGCAGCCCATCGCCGCGCTGCTCGCCCTGGCCAATCGCGCGATGGTCGATCGCGAGCGCTTCCATTTTTGTGGCAAGGACGGCGCCCGGTGCCTCCAGCAGAGCGCCGCGGTGTGGAAGGAGATCCAGGACGCGGCCGAGGTGGCCTACGACCGCAGCGCGGCCTGTTCCTTCACGAGCTTCGTCGCCTACGAATTCACCGGCTCGACCGACGCCAACCTGCACCGCAACGTGATCTTCCGCAACGCAAAGGTTCCCGATCAGCCGCCGAGCTGGGTCGAGATGGGCTCGGCGTACCGGCTCTGGGAAGAGCTCCAGAAGGAGTGCGTCGACGGCATCCCCGGCTGCGATGTTCTCACCATTCCCCACAACTCGAATCTGAGCGGTCCGGGCATGATGTTCGAGACGGCAAAGCTCCGGAGCAACGCCGACGTTGGTGCGGAGGTCACACTCGAGGAGGCGCGCCTGCGCCAGCGCTGGGAGCCCCTCGCCGAGGTCATGCAGCACAAGGGCGACTCCGAGTGCCTGCTCGGCGGCGATACCACCGACGAGGCCTGCGGCTTCGAGAAGCTTCCGTCGAGCACCTTTCAGGGCGTCGGGGCGTGGAAACGACCCAATGCCCCGGCACCCGACGCTCGCGGCATGGTGCGCGACGCGCTCAAGAAGGGACTCGTACTCGAGCAGAAGCTGGGCGTGAACCCGCTGAAGTATGGGCTCATCGCCAGCACGGACACGCACCTCGGTACCCCCGGCCTCGTGCAGGAAGACGACGGCAAGGGCCACGGCGGCGCGGGCTCGCGCACGCTGCGGGGTCTCCCGGACGATCTCGAGTTCAACCCCGGTGGCCTCGCCGTGCTCTGGGCCGAAGAAAACAGCCGGGATTCGCTCTTTGCGGCCATGCAGCGCCGCGAGGTCTACGGCACCAGCGGCCCGCGTCCGGTCGTGCGCTTCTTCGGGGGCTGGGAGTACGCGGACGATCTCTGCGCGGACCCCGCGTTCGTCGAGCGGGGCTATGCCGGGGGTGTGCCCATGGGCGGCGACTTGCCGAAGGCGCCCGCCGATGGCGCACCGCGCTTTGCCGTGCGGGCGGCGCAAGACCCGGGGACGCGCGCCGTTCCGGGAACCCCGCTCCAGCGGATCCAGATCGTGAAGGGCTGGGTGGAGGGCGGCAAGGCGCGCGAGAAGGTCTACGACGTGGCCGGGGGCGACAACGGTGCGAGCGTCGACACGGCGACCTGCGAGCGCAAGGGCAAGGGTGCGGCGCAGCTATGCGCCGTGTGGATCGATCCGGACTTCGACGCCAGCGAGAACGCCTTCTACTACGCTCGCGTGCTGGAAAACCCGAGCTGTCGCTGGAGCCAGCAACTCTGCGTCGAAGCGGGTGTCGACTGCTCCGACCCTTCCGGTATCGGGCCCGGTTACGAGGCCTGCTGTGCTGCGGAGCACCGTCCGACGATCCGGGAGCGCGCCTGGACCTCGCCGATCTGGCACCGGCCCTAGCGCAGATTGCAGGCGCCTTCAGGCGCCGGGATCCCGAAACAATCGGGGCCGCGCGCGGACCGGGTCGAGAAGCTTCAGGTCGCCGGACTCGAGCGGGTAGCCCTCCGGGTACGGCGGCCGCGCCTCGAGCCCCAGCGCTTCGATGACTCTCGGGTCCCGGTAGTAGCCGCAGTAGCCGTGAAAGACGAGGCTCTGGAGCAGGCCGGGCTGGCCGGTGGCCACTTCGTTTAGCAGCGCGACGCGTAGGTCGGCAGGCGCCGAGGCGAAGTCCGGCGCCCCGCGGTCGACGGCGAGCTGGTCGAGCGTCTCGAGGCCCGTCGCGATCAGCGGCCGTGCGTCGCCGAGCTTGTCGATGACGTAGCTCCCGATGCCCAGGGCGCCGGCTCCGGGCAGCGCGGGGTCTTCGCGGGCGGGGAGGATCTCGTCGAGAACGCAGTCGAGGGTGGTCCGGTTCACATCGGTTCTCTCAGTCGAAGAGATTCGAGAGGTTGCGCTTGATCTGGTCGGCGGTGTAGAGCGCCAGCGCCTGGATCGTGTTGGTCGGGTTCACGCCGCCGGCGGTGACGAAGACGCTGCCGTCGACGATGAAGAGGTTCTTCACGTCGTGGCAGCGCCCCCAGTCGTTCACCACCGACGCGGTTGCATCCGTTCCCATGCGGGCGGTGCCCATGAGGTGCCAGCCGGCGGGAGGGAGCGGCGCCTCGGCGCGAGTTTCCTTGGCGCCCGCTGCCTCGAGCACCTCGGTGCCTCGGGCGACCGCGTGGTCGAGCATGCGCCGGCTGTTTTCGCTGAGGCGATAGGTGACCTTCGGAGCGGGGATGCCATCGGAGTCGACGAGCTCCGGATCGAGGGTCACCCGGTTGCACTCCTCGGGGAGATCCTCACAGATCACCACCATGCCGGCCGTGCGGTCCCAGATATCGGCGAAGGCCGCGTGGTGCCCGGCGCCCCAGGGCAGCCGGCCGCTCGACATGCCCCACAGCGCCGTAGAGATGGGTCCCATGCCGCGCAGCATCTCGAAGGAATAGCCGCGTACGAAGCCACGGGACGTGTCGGTCTCGTAGAACTCCTGGCAGATGATCGAGCAGCCGGTCGGTCCCTTGTAGCCCTCGAGCGGCTCCTCGAAGATCCCGGTGACGAGCGCGTAGGGATGGAACATGAGGTTGCGGCCGACCAGGCCACTCGAGTTGGCCAGCCCGTCGGGAAACTGCTTCGAACGCGAGTTGAGCAGCAATCGAGGCGTGCCCACGCCGTTGCAGGCGAGCACCACGATTTCGGCCTTCTGGTGCCGTTCCCGGCCGTCGGCGTCGATGTAGACGGCACCGCTGGCCAGGCCGTCGGGCCCCACCGTGACTTCGCGCACGCGGCAGCGTGTTCGAAGCTCGACGCCGGCCCGGATCGCCGCGGGCCAGTACGTGACGTCGGTGCTTCCCTTTGCACCTTGGGGGCAGCCCATGATGCAGGGGCCCAGGTTGATGCAGGGGGCGCGCCCCGCATGCTCCTCGGTTGCGATGGCGCTGTCCGACGGCCACCAGTGCCAGCCGAGACGGTTGAGGCCGTGTGCCAGGGTTTCGCCGAGCCTGCCGAGCGGAACCGGGGGGAGCGTCGGCTCCTTGGGCGGGTAGGCCGGGTCTCCGGCGAGTCCGGCCACGCCCATCATCTGTGCGTTCAGGTCGTACCAGGGCTCGAGCGCCGCGTAGTCGAAGGGCCAGTCGTCGGCGACGCCGTCGAGACTCCGGACCCTGAAGTCGGAGGGGTGCATACGCGGAAAGTGCGCCGCATAGAGAATGGTGCTCCCGCCGACGGCGTTGAAGTTCGAGATCTTGATCGGCGATTCGTCGTCGTTGATCGGATAGTCCTCTCGCCGCCCGCGCCCGTTCGGACTCAAGCCGAAGGCGCCAAACCGCTCCATCTCCCAGTCGTCGCGGGTCGTCGGATAATCCTCCGGGTTCATCCAGTCGCCCTGTTCGAGGCAGACGATCCGCATCCGCGTCTCGGCGAGGCTCCACGCGAGCGCGGCACCCGCTGCTCCGGCGCCGATGATGAGTACGTCGACGGTGTCTTCGCCCATCTTGCTTGCTCGAGTGTCGTTCAGGCGACGGGCGGAGTGCAAGCCGCGTCTGCGTGGACGACGAGTAATACGTCGCCGGCCGCGAGCGGACGCTCGGGGTCCGGCGGATGGAAGACGGCGCCCGTTGCCGTCTGCACAGCGAGGACCTCCGCGCCCTGTTGCCGGCGGAAATCGAGTTCGCGCAGGGAGCGGCCGATCTGCTCGTGGCGGACGGCAATGCGATCCACACCCCGGGTGTCGGCCGCGGAGAGAGCGCCGACGAGGTGGACTACTTCACTCGACGAGACGAGCGCGGCGTGCTCCCGGGCAAAACCGCTCCGCAGTGCCTCCATGCTCTGCTGCAGCCTCTTGAACACGGCCGTTCGGCTCAGCATTCCCAGGTAGCGCCCGTCCGGACGGCGGCTGACCACGGGGAGTGCCTCCGCGCCGTGGGCCTGGAAGAGGTGGACGGCCTCGTAGAGCGAGTCGCGGGGCTCGAGGAGCGCCTTGGGCGGGACGGCCACGTCGACGGAGAGGACGATGCTCGGAACTTCGGGCTCTTCGAGGGCGTGTTGGAGTTCGTCGATCGAGATCACACCGATGAGGCGGTCCGCGTCGAGCACGGGAACGGTCGGCTGCGCGCCGGTGTCGAGCGAGCGGAGCACGGCACCGAGCGGCGTGGTCGGGCGCGCTTCGGTGGGCCAGCGCCGGTCCATCACGTCGGCGACCTGGTGGCGTTCGAGCAGCGAGACGAGCGCGTCACCAGCATGGGCCGGCGAGTCCGCCGAGGACCGGGTCTGGGCGTCGATGAGTCCGAAGCGTGTCCCCACTCCGTAGGCTGTCATCGTGGTGAGCATGAGTGGCACGATCAGGCCAAAGCTGTCCGTCATCTCCATCACCATCGCCATGGCGGCGATGGGTGTCCGCATCGCTGCCGCGAACACGCCGGCCATGCCGACTGGGATCAGCGCCTGGCGCAGCGGCTCTTCCACGGTTCCGGGGGCCACGGCGGAGATTGCCGCGCCGACGGCGGCTCCGACGTAACCGCCAATCACGAGGCTCGGGCCCAGGACGCCGCCCGGTGCGCCGCTTCCGAGCGTGCTGCCCGTCGCCACGCACTTGGCGATCGCCACGAGCAGCAGCAGGCCCGCCCATGGAAGCCAGTCGGCCGGTGCTCCGGCCGCGCCGAAGAAGCTGCCGTCGAAGGTACCCTGCACCACCCGGTACTCGCCGTCCATCACCTGGGGAAGCAGGCACGCGATGGCGCCGGTGGCTAGGCCGCCGAGTCCCGGGCGCAGCCCGCTCGGAACGAAGCGCAGTCGTGAGAAGAACTGCTCGCCTCCGCGCAGACACAGGGAGAAGAAGATCGCCATGAGCCCGCAGGCGACACCGAGAACGACGTAGAGCGGCAGCTCCTCCGCCCCGCCGAACTCGAGTCCGTCCGCGTGGTGCAGCACCCGGGCCGCGCGACCGGAGATCTGCGAGAAGGTCGTGTAGCCGACGGCAGAAGCCACGAAGGCCGAGACCAGCGACGAGCCCTCGAACTCCGGACGCCGGTACAGCACGCTCGAAGCGAAGAGCGCTCCTCCGAGCGGGCAGCCGAAAATCGCGCCGACGGCGGCGGCGCACCCGGCGATGAGCAGCACCCGCCGCTCCCGGGGCGTGATTCCGACGAGGCCGCCCAGGCTCGAGCCGACGGCGGCGCCGAGCGCGGCGGAGGGGCCCTCGGGTCCGGCCGAACCGCCGCTCGCGATCGTTCCGATCGACGCAGCGGCCTTCACGCTGGCACCGCGGAGACCGAGCCGACCGTCCTTCTGGTGGAAGGCGTGCACCATTGCATCGGTGCCCTGGCCGCCGACCCGGCCGACGAATAGGCGCACCGTGAGCCCCGCGAAAACGGCGCCCGCCGCCGGCAGCAGGAGCAGCGCCCACGAAAAGCGCAGCGTCTCAGACCCGCCCAGGTCCGACACGCGGCCCACCAGGAGCTGCGAGCCCTGGTGGAGGCCCCACGCCAGCGCGAACGCGGCGAGCCCTGCCACCACGCCAACGAGAACGGCGAGCGTCACTGCGCGGGCCCAGCGGATTTCCGGCCGCTGGCTCGAGAGGAGTGTTGCGGCGCGCGAGGTCAGAGACCCTTGGTGAGCCGGTCCACGTCGATGAAGCGGCGGATCTTGCCCCGGCTCTTGAAGGGCGTTCCGAGCCGGTTCCAGGACTCGATGTAATTTCCGGTGCCGGTCTGAACGTTTACGATCATGTCGCTGACGATGCTGAGGTCTCGCGCTTTCTCGACCCCCTCCCAGCCCGGGTACCAGGGGCCTGTCAGCCTTTCGTCTTCACTCCTGCGTTTGTTGTGCCAGATGCTCTTCCGGAGTTCTCCCTTTCGGTCGTACGCGAAGGAGTAGAGCGCGGTCAGCGTCTGTCTGTCGATCCAGATGTCCTTGTGGCGATACGGATGGTCGTCGTTCTTGGCCTCGTTGTGCGGTGCATCGGAGGTCTTGTAGCGATAGGTCAGCAGCGTGATGCCGCGGGCATCGAAGGGCTTTGCGACGTACGAGCCGGTCGCGTCTTCGGCAGTTCGTGCCGGTGCCCCGCCGGCGAACGAGAGCAGAAGGATGACAGTGCACGAGGCGATTGCGTGCTTCAAGGCGATCTCCGGCAGCCGGCGTTTGGTCGCGCAGGGTAGCGCCTCTGCGTCGAAGGAGCCCTCGCGCCTCACCGGGGATCAGGCCCGGGTGGTCTCTTCTGCGAGCAGGGCGAGGAATCCGTCGAGCGTCATTTCGTCGAGTTCACCGCCGTCGTGGCTGCGTGGGCTCACAGTTGCGCGCTCCATTTCGCGCTCTCCGACGACGATCACGTACGGGATCTTCTGGAGGCTCGATTCGCGAATCTTGTAGCCGACGCGATCGTCCTTGAGGTTCACGTCGGCGCGCAGGCCGGCATCGAGGAGCTTTTCGTGGACACTGCGCGCGTAGTCTACGAACTTTGCCGACACTGGGATCACGAGCACCTGAACCGGAGCGAGCCAGGTGGGGAAGCGGCCGCCGTAGTGCTCGATCAGGATGCCGAGGAAGCGCTCGACGCTCCCGTAGCAAGCGCGGTGGATCATGACCGGCGTGTGCTTTTGTCCGTCTGCACCGACGTAGGTGCAGCCGAACCGATCGGGCATCGAGAAATCCAGCTGGATCGTGCCGCACTGCCAGGAGCGCTTCAGCACGTCGCGGATGTGAAAGTCGATCTTCGGTCCGTAGAAGGCGCCGTCTCCCTCGTTCACCTGGTATTCGATTCCGTCGGCGTCCAGGGCCTCGCGCAGCGCGGTCTCTGCTCGCTCCCAGATCTCTTTGCTGCCGATGCTCTTCTCGGGCCGCGTCGACAACTCGATTCGCACGTCTTCGAGGCCGAAGAGGCCGTAGACCTCTTTGAAGAAGTCGATCAACATGCCGATCTCATCACCCAGCTGCTCGGGCGTGCAGAAGTGGTGGGCGTCGTCCTGGGTGAAGGCCTGGACGCGGAACAGGCCGTGTCGCACGCCCGAGAGTTCCCGGCGGTGCACCAGCCCCATTTCCGAGTAACGCAGGGGGAATTCGTTGTGGCTGTGGTTCCGGTGCCTGTAGACCAGCACGTGCCCCGGACAGTTCATCGGCTTCACGGCCATGGGACGTTGCTCTTCGACGTTGTCGTGGATCGTCTCGGAATTCTCCGGGTCGCGAAGCTTGAGCTTCGTGAAGAACATGTTCTCCATGTAGTGGTCGTAGTGCCCCGAGACGTGCCAGAGCTTTTCCGAGAGCACGAGCGGTGTCTTGAGTTCGTGGTAGCCGCGGCGGCGCAGGAGTCCGCGCATGGTGTCGACGAGCAGGTTGAAGACGAGCGCTCCCTTGGCGTGGAAGAAGGGGAAGCCCGGCGCGTCCTCCTCGAAGTGGAAGAGGTCGAGCTGCTCGCCGAGCACCCGGTGGTCGCGCTTTCGGGCCTCCTCGAGCAGCCGCAGGTGCTCGGCGAGCTCCTGCTTGCCGAAGAAGGCCGTTCCGTAGATACGCACGAGCTGCTCCCGCTCTGCGTCGGCGCGCCAGTAGGCGCCCGAAACGGCGGTGAGCTTCACGTGCTTGAGCCAGCCCGTGTTCGGAACGTGAGGCCCGCGGCACAGGTCGACGAAGTCACCGTGGCGGTAGAGTGTGATGTCTTCACCCCGCGCTTCGATCTCGCCGACGAGTTCCCTCTTGAAAGGGTTGTCGCCGCCGTCGATGGCGCGGTAGCGCACGAATGCCTCGTCCGCGTCCTTGTCGTGTACGGCGCAGCGTTCGAAGGCGTGTGCCTCCTTCGCGACGCATTTCATCTCGGCTTCGAGCTTTGGGAAGTCCTCGGGCGTGATCGTTCCCTCGGGCATATAGATGTCGTAGTAGAAGCCGTCCTCGACTACCGGTCCGATGGCGAGCTGGGCCTGGGGGAAGACGCGCAGGATCGCGTCCGCCATCAGGTGCGCTGCGGAGTGGCGCAGCACTTCGAGGGCCTCGGAGTCGCGCTTGGTCAGCAGCCGCACCTGCGCGCCGTCTTCGAGCGGCTGCGAGAGGTCGCGGACCTCACCGCTGACGACCGCGGCGACGGCCGCCTTGGCGAGGCCGGGTCCGATCTGGGCGGCGAGGTCGGCGGCGCTGGCGTTTTCGTCCAGCTCGCGTGAGCTGCCGTCGGGCAGTTGCACCTGGATCATGGAATTCTCCTTCGCGGGACGGCTACCGCCCGTCCTCGCTCGCGGCGCGACGGCTACTCCCGCCGTGCCTCGGAAAGCCAGTATGTCACGCCTCGAGCAGTGCTGCCGGCTTGCCGAAGCTGGGTGTCTCTTCTTCGGTCAGTGCCGCGAAGTTCGGCCGTGCGTGCATTGGCTTCGAGTGAGTTGCGAAGCGCAGCCAACTCGCGTAGGCCATTCCGCGATTTCATTGCTGGGGCGGCAGTTGGCACCGAGAATCGCGTAGGCCATTCCGCGATTTCATTGCTGGGGCGGCAGTTGGCACCGAGAATCGCGTAGGCCATTCCGCGATTTCATTGCTGGGGC
>PBYF01000148.1 GCA_002729515.1 Deltaproteobacteria bacterium | reverse complement strand
GCGTGCTCGTTTTCGGGGACTCGCTGGGACAGCAGATCGCGCGGGGCTTGACCGGCTCCGGAAGTCAGACCCAGCAGCTCGAGGTCGTGGACGAAACGCGAAAGGGATGCGGTGTCGCGCGCGGGGGATGGGAGAACGACCTCCGCAGGGACAAGGCCGCGTGTGATCGCTGGCCGGATCGCGTCAGAGCGCGGTTGGCGAGCTTCGATCCCGATATCGTCGTGGTTGCGACCGCGGGCTGGGACCTCGTCGAGCGCCGCGTTCCGGGCGACAAGAGTCCGAGAACGATCGGTGACCCGGTATTCGACGCCTGGCTGGTGGAGCAGCTCGAGGAGGGCCACGCGATCTTGAGTGAAACGGGTGCTCACGTCGCGTGGCTGACCGTGCCATGCGTTTACAGCGAGAAGTTCGAAAACATCGGCGTCTTCCGCCCCGAGCGCCCCAAGCACTACAACAGCGAGATCCTGCCGCGGGTGGCCGAGAGCCACCGGGCCTCGATGACCGTCCTGGATCTCTTCTCGGCCATCTGCCCGGAAGGGCTCTTCGCGCAAGACGCGCATGGAATGCGCGATTTCAGACCGGATGGAATCCATTTTTCACAGGAAGGAACGCGATGGGTCGGTGCCTGGCTCGGAGGGGAATTGGTACCGCTCGGGGCTCGTGTCCCCCGCACCGAATGATGCCGCCCCGCGCGCCGCGTGAACTTGGGCCGCTCGGTGCCGCAGCGAGCGCGGGCCGGTGAGGCTCTTCGGGGAAAGACGGGGTTGCGAGGGATGAAGCTCATGCTGGGCAAGGCCGCGTTGGCGATCGGCAGCCTGGTGCTGTGGCTCGGCCTGATCGAGGGAGGATTGCGACTGTGGGGCTTCGCTCCCGAGCAACGCCCCAACCTGGTGTTCTCGTGGAACAGGTTGGGAGAGCTCTGGCTGCTCGAGCCGAACACGAAGTCGAAGACCCGGATCGGCGGGCACCCGATCGTCACCAACTCGATCGGGCTGCGAGATCGGGAATTCTCAGCGCGCACTCCCGGGGTACCGCGAATCCTTTTCCTGGGAGACTCGGTGACGTTCGGCCACGCGCTTCCCATCCAGAACGCTTTCGTGAGACGGATGGTCCGCCAGGCGGCCGCGCGTGGCGTGGCGCTCAAGGTCGTGAACGCCGGAATTCCGGGCTGGTCCACCCGTCAGCAGCTCCTGTTCTACGAGCAGTACGGCGCGCGCTTGCAGCCTGACGTGGTGCTCCTCGGGTTCGTTCTCAACGACGTGCGCGAACTGAAGAACAACATCGACGGTGCGGGTGCACAAGGCGGTCTCGAGGCCGTGAACGCCGTGAGCTGGCTGTCGGAACGCACCGCGACGGTTCATCTGCTCAAGAAGACGTACGTGGCCGTCGTGACGCCGCAGGTCCGCGAACTCGGAGCCGTCGAAGAGCTGGTCCAGAAAGGTGACGAGTCGGCAGTCGTCCGGGCGATGGATCTCACGCGCGCGGAGTTGACGAAGCTGGCCGACCTGGTGCGAGCCCGCGGGCAGCGGTTCGGGCTCGTCATCTTCCCTTTCGACTTCCAGTTCGCCGAACCTGGACTCGACGGACCGCAGCAGCTTCTGCGCGAATGGGGCCGTGAAGCCGGCGTTCCCGTTCTCGATACCTTGCCGATTCTCCGGGAGTACCCCGTAAAGATGGTGCTCCTGGATCACACGATCACTTCACGCGGTTCGGCCACGACCGGGTGGCGAGAGCGATTCTCGACTGGCTGGAGCGTGAAGGGCTCCTGGCTCCGGGTACTTCGGGCGTTCCCGGAGCAAAAGTGCGTTGACGGGCACCTCCGCGGCTGAAACGCCGGGCCTTCGCGTCGGTCCACGGCTCGCCGACCCGCGTTGCGAGAAGGACGCGGAGGCACACCAGCGTTCGCTAGCATGATCGGGTGCCGGAAGCTGATTGCCCCGGTCAACGGAAGCGAGTTCGCGCGGCCACCGGGGCCAACAAGCTCTTCATGGCCGTCGTCATGGACCTGCACGCGCGCAAGATCATCGGCTGGTCCATGAAGCCGACGCTCCACCGAGAACTCGTCATCGATGCGTTGTTGATGGCGGTGTGGCGACGGAGACCGAAGGAGACGGTTCTCGTCCACTCCGACCAGGGCTCGCAGTACGGCAGCGATGACTGGCAACGCTTCTGCAAAGAGCACCATCTCGAGCCGAGCATGAGTCGTCGTGGAAACTGCTGGGACAACGCGGTTGCGGAATCCTTCTTTAGCAGCCTAAAGAAGGAGCGTATACGGAGGAGAATCTATCGAACGAGAGAACTCGCGAAGGCCGACATCTTCGATTACATCGAGATGTTCTACAATCGAGCCCGACGCCATAGCCATCTCGGCGGCGTCAGTCCCGAGGCGTTTGAAATCGCCTCAAACAGTGCCGTCTGAGTGTCTACGGAACTGTGGGAAGTCCAGGTCATGCTTCTCTCGGCGTGTAGAAGATCTCTATGTTGAGGAGTTCATCGCGCAGCTTGCCATTGAAGGACTCGCAGTAGCCGTTCTCCCAGGGGCTTCCGGGCGTGATGTAAATGGCTTGGGTACCCGATCGCGTCCCTGGCCCGGATGCGGCGGGCGACCTGGATCGCCAGGCACTGGCGGGTGTATTCATCGATCACCAGCATCAGCTTGAGCGTGCGACCGTGATCGGTCCGATCGAACACGAAGTCCCAGGACCACACATGGTTGGGCCGCTCGGGTCGCAGCCGGATGCAGGAACCGTCGTTGAGCCACAGCCGGCTTCGTTTTGGCTGCTTCGACGGGACTTTGAGACCCTCACGGCGCCCAATGCGCATCACCCGGCCATGACTGATCCGCCAGCCCAACCAGACGATTCAGACGCGAAACCTGTACATGCCCTTTGGCGACCCCGGTTCCGTGCAGGAGGGAACCGAGCTGCACCACCGCTGCGTTGGACGGGCGGAACGTTCTGCGCTGGCCCCGCCCTTCGTGGCACACGGCGGCCGGGCTGCCCTACGCTCTCACTGTCCTTGGAGGACAACATGGGCCTGAAGCGACCGAAACCCTTCGTTGCCGTCGACCGGCGCACCTTCCTGCAAGGAACCGCCTGGGCGGCCGCTTCTTCCGGGCTGCCGCTTCTGAACAACGCCCGCGCCGAGAGCACCGGCGCGCGGCCGACTCCCGACGAAGCCCTCGACCAGCTGATGGCGGGCCACCAGCGCTACCTCGAAGACCGCAGCGGCGATCACGACCTCGCCTCCCACCGCACGGAACTCGCAAAGGGCCAGCAGCCCGCGGCCGCCGTGCTCTCGTGTGCCGACTCCCGGGTGGTGCCGGACCTGTTGTTCGACCAGCCCTCGGGCCAGCTCTTCGTGGTCCGGGTCGCCGGAAACTTCGTGGCCGACGAGGGCCAGGCCTCCCTCGAGTACGGGGTCGAGTTCCTCGGCATCCCCCTTGTCTTCGTGCTCGGGCACTCTTCCTGTGGTGCCGTCGACGCCGCCGTGAAGGTGGTGAAGGACGACGCGAAGCTGCCCGGAAAGCTCCCGGGGCTCGCCGATTCGATCGCGCCCGCCGTGAAGGACGTCCTGAAAGCGCCCGGCGATCTGCTCGACAACGCCATCGCCCAGAACGTGCGGCGCAACGTGAAAATCCTGCGCGAGGCCCAGCCCATCATCGGCCCGGCCGCGGCGTCCGGAAAGATCCGGGTGGTCGGCGGCGTCTACGACATCGCCAGCGGCCGCGTCGCGATGCTCGATCCGGCACCGAAGTGAACCTCGCGCTGCGTCCCTGCAGTACGGAGGAGTAAAGCTTGGCCAGGTGCGCACTGATCGTGGTCTGGGCGCTCGCCATCGCGGCGTTCTTCGTGGATCCGGGAAGCACGCTCTCGACGATCGGGCGCTGGGTCTTCTGGCTCATGCTGTTCACCCACGTGGCGGAAGCCTTCGTGTTCCGCGAAAAGCTGCGGGCCGCTCCGGGCTCCATGGCCTCGAACGTCGTCAACACGCTGATCTTCGGCGTGGTGCACGTGCAGAGCCTCCCGGACCCGAACGCGGCCGCCGACTGATTCCGGCTCAGCGCCCGCTCGCCGCGGCCCGGCTGCGCTAGCCCTCGCGCCCGGCCCACTCCAGGTCGGCGACGCCAGCCCGGCGGTTTTCCACCCGCGCCATCACGAAGAGCAGATCGGAGAGCCGGTTCAGGTAGCGAAGCAATGCCTCGCCCACGGGCTCCTCGCGGTGGAGCGCCACCGTGCGGCGCTCGGCGCGGCGGCAGACGGTGCGCGCCACGTGAAAGGCAGCGGCCGCGGCACAGCCACCGGGCAGGATGAAGCGACGCAGCGGCTCGAGTTCCTTTTCGAGCGCATCGACGTGGGCCTCGAGCCGTTCCACGTCGGCGGCATCGGGCGCGGGCACGCCGCGCTTTTCGCGTTGCGCGGCGTCGGGCGTGGCGAGCGCCCCGCCCAGGTCGAAGAGCCGGCCCTGGGCGTGCTCGACGATTTCGCGCAGGTCGGCGTGGTCCGATGCCGCGCGGCACACGCCGAGGTAGGCGTTCAGCTCATCGACGGCACCGTAGGCCTCGACCCGCCGATCGTCCTTCGCAACCCGGGGGCCGCCGAAGAGATCCGTCTCCCCGCCGTCGCCGCGGCGCGTGTAGATCGTCAACGCGAGAGCTCCTCTTCGACGATGCGCTCGAGTTCGGGATCGAGCGGCCGTTCGAGGTCGGTGCCGGACTCGAGGTCGGTACCGGCCTCGGGCACCGGCGCCATATGGCGCCGCAAGAAGACCGCAACCACCAAGCCGCCCAGAACGAAGGCCGCGAACGGAACCACGTAGGCGACGAGCCCGAAGCCGCGCGGCGGTGGCGCTCCGAGAATCTCCTCGCCAAAGCGCTCCACCAGCTCCGCCTCGACGTCTGCCTGCGAGCGCCCCGCTGCTTCCTGGGAAATGAGCCAGATGCGCAGCGTCTGCGCGTCCTGACTGGGACAGTCGGCAAGCGTCCGCCCCGGGCAGTAGGGGCTCAGCAGTTCGCCGGCGAGGCTGTAGGCCCAACCCGCGGTTTCGGCAGCCCCGGCTGCCGGGAGCACGAGCTGGAATGCCACCGCGCACGCCGCGGCCAGGAACGCACGGTGCAAGCTAGATGTCCCACTGCAGCTGGCGCGTCTTGTTCCGCTGGCGCACGAGGTGGCTGGGCGGCTCCCCGACGACGCGCGAGTCCTCCGGCACCGATTCGAGCAGGAAGACGTTGCCGCCGATCACGCTGCCGCGGCCCACCGCGACGTCGCCGCCCAGGATCGTGGCCCCGGCGTAGATGGTGACGTCGTCTTCGATGGTCGGGTGCCGCTTCACGCCGCGCAGGCTCCTGCCGTGGCGCGGCGATTTCGCGCCGAGCGTCACGCCCTGATAGAGACGCACGTTGTCGCCAATCTCGGTGGTCTCGCCGATCACCACCCCGGTGCCGTGATCGATGAAAAAGCGCCGCCCGATGCGGGCGCTCGGATGGATGTCGATGCCGGTCCGGTCGTGCGCCTTCTCCGTCATCATGCGGGGCAGAATCGGAACGCCCAGCTCGGCGAGCGCGTGGGCGATGCGGTAGACCGCGATGGCGCGGATGGACGGGTAGGAGACCACGATCTCCGCGAAGCTCTTGGCGGCGGGATCCCCTTCGAAGGCCGCCTCCACGTCCTCGGCGAGCAGCGCGCGGATCGCGGGCAGCTGGACGACGAAGGCCAGGGCGACCTCCTCCGGGTCGCGTCCATCCAGGCCCAGGCCACAGAGCAGGCTCTCGAGACGGTCCGCGACCACGAGGATCTCGAAGTTCAGTGCCGAACTGACCCGCTGGGTCAGCACGAGCCGCTTGCAGCGCTCGACCCAGTCGACCACGTCCCCGCGCTCCGGCATGCCCTCGGCGGCAGCCTTGGTCAGCGCGTCGTCACCCGTCGCCGAGAGTGCGGCAACGACCTGCTTCAGGATCTCATCGCGGTCCTTGGGGAGCATGAGCGGTTCTCCTGGGGTGCACCTCGCGGTAGACCCATTCTAGCAGCCCTCGCCCCACGGGGAACGGCCGTGACCCGCGGCCGTCTGTGGTAGCTTGAAGCCGGTCCGTTGGATGCCGTCTCAACCCCTGGGATCCATACGGACCTCCTCCACAACTCTTCGGGTCCCGGAACCATCCGGGAGGAATGCGTGCGCAGCGAGACGAGTGCAGGGGGGGTCGTGTACCGGCAAGGGCAGACGGGGATCGAAGTGGCGCTCGGCGAACAATGCGACCGGCTGACCGCTGCCCACACCCTGCGCCTGCCCAAGGGCCGGCCCGAATCCGGTGAAAGCCTCGAGCAGACGGCCCTGCGCGAAGTGGCTGAAGAAACCGGCCTCGCCGCCCGCATCGTCGCCCCGCTCGGAAGCGTCGCCTACGTGTACGCCGACGCGCGGAGCAGGGTCGACAAGAAGGTCCATTTCTTCTTGATGGAGCTCGCGTCTACCGAGGTAAAACCGACCGACGGCGAACTCGAGCGCGTCGCGTGGGTGGATATCGACGAGGCCGAGCAGCGGCTTTCCTTCGATACCGAGCGGCAGGTCCTGGCCCGCGCACGCAAGGAGCTTGCGAAGCAATGAGCGAGATCTACAGCCACTCGCGCCTCTCGAGCTTCGAGGACTGCGCGAAGAAGTTCGAGTACCGCTACGTGCTCAAGCTGAAGCGGGACACGGAATCGATCGAGGGCTTCGTGGGAAAGCAGGTGCACAAGGTGCTCGAACGCCTCTACGGGTTCGCGGCACAGGGCATGGTGCCTTCGCTCGACAAGGTGATCGGGCGTTTCCGCATCTGGTGGAACGAGCGCTACGACCCGGCGCGCGTGCGTATCGTACGCACCGAGAACGATGCCGATTACTATCGAGAGATCGGCGAGCGCTGCCTCGGAAACTACTACCGCCGCTGCTACCCCTTCGACGGAGACGAGACCCTCGCCACGGAGGAGCACGTCGTCTTTTCCCTGGACGCCGCCGACCGCTACCGCATCCAGGGCTTCATCGACCGGGTCGTGCGCACCCGCGACGGCGCCGTCGAAATCCACGACTACAAGACGTCGGCGCGAGTCCCGCCCCAGAGCCGACTCGACGGCGACCGCCAACTGGCCCTCTACCAGATCGGGCTCACCGAGCGCTTCGGTGCGCAGACACCCATGCGGCTGGTCTGGCACTACCTGGCGCCCAACCAGGTGCGCACGTCGTCGCGCAGCCCCGAACAACTCGACACGCTCCGCACGGACACGATCGATCTCATCGATCGTGTCCGGGCCACGACGCATTTCGAACCGAAGACCGGTCCACTGTGCCGCTGGTGCGAGTTCGCAGACGTCTGCCCCGCCCAGAACGAGAGTCGAGAGGCCCGAGAAGAGCCGTCCCACGCATTGACCAAAGCGCTGCCCGCGGCGCGCCGCGGGCAGCTTCCGCTGACCTAGCGCGGCAGGGGCAGCTTCCGCTGACCTAGCGCGGCAGGGGCAGCTTCCGCTGACCTAGCGCGGCAGGGGCAGCTTCCGCTGACCTAGCGCGGCAGGGGCAGCTTC
>PBYF01000147.1 GCA_002729515.1 Deltaproteobacteria bacterium | reverse complement strand
GGCAGATAGGAAGTTCAAGCTGCGTTTTCCTTGGGTCCGATAAGTAGGCATTCTGTCAAATAGAGGGGGCGAGGGGAAGAGGCCCCGGTACGGGGCCGACCTCCAGGAGCGGGCTGGGGAGACCGTCGCGATCGACGGGTAGTGAAAGCGCGCTCACGAGCATTTCTAGCGCCACGCGCCGACCTGGGCGGTCAGCTCCCGAAGTGACCGGTCCGAGTCGGCTTCGGCGGTCGCGATCCGGCTCTCGGCTTCGAGAGCGTCCGCATCGGTGCACCCGATCATGAGGCGAGCACCGGCCAATAGCCCGACGCCCTTGAGTACGGCGAGCGCCACTCGCGCGTCCCCAGATGCCACGGCGTCCTCGACGGCCCCCAGGGCCTCGTGCGCGAGCCTCTCGATCCTCGCCTCGGCTTCCCGCTCCAGGTCGCGTCGGAGCCGATTCCAGGCCGCCTGAAAGGAGAAGTTGTCCCGTAGCCAGCGATGGACGGTGGTTCGATCGACGCCGGCCTGTCGGGCGGCCTCGGTCACCGTCGCGCCGGCCCCGAGAGCTTCGAGGGCGTCGAGCTGGGGGCGCGGCAGCGGCGGGTCGTTTTTTCCTGAAGTGTGGCGATCCGTGGCGGTCTGTTGATCGTCCATTCCTGCTGTTCCAGTAACACTCGGGATGGGGGCTAGACGCGCTTCAGACGCGCGAGAGGGCCGCCGGAGCGCCCGCGGTGCTCTCAGTGAGGAGCTGACGGAGGCTGTCGACTTCCCTTACCCAGTCTAGACTCCGGTTCCAACTCGTATAGCTTTGGGACGCCATACTCGCTCCTGCCGCGCGCCTCTCGCGCGATCGTGCGCTCCCGTGGGTTACGCTCCTTAAGGACCCGTTCGAGTCCATTCGGGGAGCGCGCGATCCCGGTGACGAGAAGAGGGGCTCTCCATGTCAGAGGGAAGCGGGGTCGATGTCGTGCGGCGCGTCATCGCGTGCGACAACGGGCGGGACGCGGCGGGCTACCGCGCGCTGCTTCACGGGGACTACCAGTCCATCGTTCATGGCCAGCCCGCGACCACGGGACCGGAGGAAGAGGTCGCGCAACTCGAACGGTGGTGGGCCGCAGCGAGCGATGTCCACCTCGAGCCGCTCGATCTCTACGAGTCGAATGGGGCGGTGACGCTTCGCTACACGCTCGCTGGGACGAATGACGGAGAGTTCTTCGGCCAGCCGGCAACGGGCAAGTCGTTCGCGGTCGAAAACTGCACCCTCTTCGAGATCGTGGCCGGACGGGTCCGCCGGGCCTGGCGTTACTCGGACACGCTGGGACTCATGACCCAGCTGGGCCTGTCGACGGGTAGCTGACGCCGCGAGCTGCCGCCTGACCCCGCGCGCCTCGTGATAGAGTGCGCGCGCATGACGCATGCGGGGCGTTTCCTTGTGGTGTCGGCCGCGCTTTTCTGCGCGGCCTGCGGGGGGGCCGAGCTTCCGCTCGAAACCTTTGCTGCATCGAAGCGCGAATCAAATGTCGAGCGGCCCGCATGTCTCGAGCGGGATGTCCTGAAACGGGCCTACTTCGGTGACCTTCACGTGCACACGGCGCTCTCGACCGACGCGTGGATCTATGACGTGCGCGTGGGGCCCGAAGATGCGTACCGCTACGCCTTCGGAGGGTCCATAATGCTGCCGCCCCTGGACGCGGACGGCCGCGCAACTCGGGAAGTGCAACTCGATCGTCCGCTCGACTTTGCGGCGGTTACGGACCACGCCGAGTTTCTGGGAGAGACTTCGCTTTGTGCGGATCCCGATTCGGAAGCCTTCGAGTCTGGTTTTTGTCGAACCACGCGCGCGGCCAAAACCCCCATGGATCTCGGGATGCAGATCCTTAACCCCTTTCCCTCCCGGGACGAGGACGTCTGCGGTGCCGATCTCGCGCGTTGTGGAGAGGCGGCCGAGCAGGTGTGGGAACGGATCATTCGGGCCGCCGAGGAATGGAACGACACGAGCGCGGCCTGCGAACACACGACGTTCATCGGCTACGAATACAGCTCGCACCGGCTCGGCTCGAACCACCACCGCAACGTGATCTTCCGCAACGCCATCGTTCCCAGACGGCCCGTGAGCTACCTCGAGGCCAATCGCGAGTGGGACCTCTGGGAACTGCTTCGTGCGAGCTGCCTCGAGTCGGGAACGGGCTGTGACGTCCTGGCGATTCCGCACAACTCGAACATCTCGAATGGACGCATGTTCGCTCTCGACTACCCGGGGGCCGAGACGCCGGAGGCGCAGGCCGAGCGCGCCCGGATGCGGATCGCCGTGGAGCCGATCGTCGAAGTCATGCAGCACAAGGGCGACTCGGAGTGCGCGCCGGAGGCACCCGGGGTCCTGGGGGGAGTGGACGAAGCGTGTGGCTTCGAGAAGTTTGCGATGTTCGGGGGGCGCTACACGGCCGAAGACACCTGCTACACCGGGCCGCTTGCCGACTGGGTGCCGCATCTGGGGCCGAACTGCTTCTCGCCGCTTAGCTACGTGCGCTACGCGCTCACCGAGGGGCTGGCGGAAGAGGCGCGCATTGGTGTGAATCCCTTCAAGTTCGGGCTGATGGCGAGTACCGACACGCACAATGGACTCGCCGGGGGAGTCGAGGAACGGAGCTGGCCGGGTCACCTGGGTGTTTCCGACGACACCGTGGCCGAGCGGGTCGGGCTAGCGGTCGAGGTATTCGGGAATACGTCCAATGGGCCCGGGGGGTTGATCGGCGTATGGGCCGAGGAGAACTCGCGGGACTCGCTATTCGAAGGCATGCGTCGCCGGGAAGTATTCGGAACGAGCGGACCGCGCATCGAACCCCGTTTTTTCGGGGGGTGGGCTTTTCCGAACGATCTTTGTGAGGGCCGCGACCCGGTCGCAGCAGCGACGGCGATCGGCGTGCCGATGGGAGCGGATATGCCAGCGGGCACCGGCGGTGCGCCGCAATTCGTGGCTATGGCAAAGCGCGATGCGGGCACGCGGGCTGCACCGGGCGGCAAGCTCCAGCGCATTCAAGTGGTGAAGGGTTGGATCGACGCGGAGGGGCGCTCGAACCAGCGGGTTTTCGACGTTGCCGGTTCGGCCGACAACGGGGCGACGGTCCATCCGGAAACCTGCCGGGTCGCTGGGCGCGGGCACGACCAGCTCTGCACCCTGTGGACGGATCCGGACTTCGATCCCAGCCGGCGGGCGGTCTATTACCTGCGCGTCCTCGAAAACCCGAGCTGCCGCTACTCGGCGTGGCAGTGCATAGGACTCACCGGTGACGAGCGTCCGGCGGAATGCGACGATCCGAAGCTGCCGCGCGTGATCCAGGAGCGGGCCTGGACTTCTCCGATCTGGTACACGCCCCCAGCACGGGCTGCGAGCCCCGATCGAACTCGCTAGGCGGGGGGTGGGGAGGCGGTCGGGGCGGTGTGCTCACTGGGAGGACGCGGATCGAGCTGCGGGGTGCAGCGCCGGCAGAATCCATGAGTGCGCATCCAGGCGGAACCGCTCCATGGCCAGATCCCCACACCGAATTGCCTTCGACAGCTCACGCAGACGCGAAGGGCGATCGTGTAACGCTGGCTCATTGTCGCCTCCTGGGAATCGGGCCTCAGCGTATGGTCACCGCGGAGCGCCGGCCGGTTCCCTCGTCGCGCGCTGCCGGGTACCCTGGCTTCGACGTTTCAGGGGAGAGACGATGGAGATCCCGTTTTTCTTCGACTACGCGTGTCCCTGGGCCTACCTGGGCAACTGCCGAGTGGAGCCCTATCTCCGCGATCTGGGCGTCGAAATCGACTTTCGACCGGTAAGCCTGAAGGTTCTCTATGAGCCGCCGCCCGACGGGGCGGGCCGTCCGAAGCTCGGCGGACGCAAGCGGGACAACTACGCCGGAGACCTCCGCCACTGGGCAGATTTCGTCGGGGCTGACTTTGCGGCGGAGCAACCAAAATCGCGCCCCGATTCCGACCTGCTGCTTCGGGCCGCCTTCGTCGCGAAGGACGCCGGCCGTTTTCGGGAGTTTCACTACCCGGCCTACCGCGCGCGCTGGGCGGAGGCCCGCGACGTCGCGCGGCCCGAGGTGGTGCGCCGGCTGCTGGAAGGCGCTGGGCTCGATGGGGCCGAGGCGCTCTCGCGAGCCGAGTCGCCGGAGCTAGCGGAACGCCTTCAATGCGAGAGCCAAGCCGCCGTTGCGCGAGGGGTTTTTGGCGTTCCGACGCTTTTCGTCGGCGACGAGATGTTCTGGGGCAACGACCGCTTCGAATTGGTGCGCCACTACGTGGCGAAGGCTTCGGACTAGGGCCAAAGCGCGCGCGAGCGCATTTCGAGACACTCAGGGAGCAAGGGCCCGGGCCAGGAACGGCAGGCTCCGGTCCATGCGGTAGTCGATGGCGGAGTGATCGTCGTCGAATTCCTCGTAGACGTGGCGCACCCGGTGGCGGCGCAGCTGCTCGGAGAGCAGCCGCGTGCCGTAATGGATGCGGTACTGGTCGCGCCAGCCGCAGTCGATCCAGAGCGCCCGGAGCGAGGCGAGGTTCTTGCGGTGTCGGGCCACGAGCCGGACCGGATCGTGGGCGAGCCAGCGCCGCCAGCGGTCGGGGCGCCACTCGCCGGTCTCGAGATCCACCGGTAGCTGGAAGCCGTGTTCAGCGCGGGGGTCCGGGTCGTAGGTCGCCGCCATGCAGAGCAGCATCAATGCGTTGATCTCCGCGCCGGTGAGGCGTTGCTTTGCCCACACGTGCTCCAGAAAGCGGCCAACGCGCCCGTCTCGTGCGGCGGCTCGCCGTGCCTTGGGCACATCGACGGCACCCGGACTCCGTCGGGGGCGCGCGTGGCGGGCCAACACGTCGAGCACTGCGGGCCACTCGCAGCGGTAGACGAACTCGAAGTAGGCGTCTCCCGAGTGGTTGGCGACGCCACCCCAGGTGCCGGCGTACTTCATGCCGTGGAGGATGGCACCGTAGCCGCCGGACGACTTGCCGAAGCAGCCGCGATGCTCGCGCGACGGCAGCGTGCGCAGCTCGCGGTCGACGAAGGGAACGAGTTCGCGCACCAGGTAGTCGGCGTAGCGCCCGATTGCCGGCGAGTTCACGTACTGGTTGCCACCGAGTGCGGTGAAACAGTCGGGAAAGACCAGGATGACCGGCGGCATTTTGCGGCCGGCGATGAGGCGTGCGGCGCGCTCGGGCAGGTTCTCGTCGAAGGCCCGCCAGTTCGTGTGGGAGAAGCCCGCGCCCGTGTATCCCACCAGATCGAAGAGCACGGGGAAGCGGCGCCCGCGCCCGCGACTCCCGCCCGCATCGTACTGGGGTGGCACCCAGACGTGGAGACGCCGCACGTGGGGATCGCCCAGGGCGTTGTCCTTCAGGACTCGGGACTCGTGCTCGAGTTCGAGGAGGCGGCCACCGCGCGGCACGGGCCGTTTGCGCGCCACCGCTCAGTCCCCGGCCGCCAGCCGATCCATGGCGGCGGCGAGTTCGAAGTCGAGGGCGGTGAGTCCGCCCGCGTCGTGGGTCGTGAGCTCGACTTCGACCGTGGCGTGGACGTTGCGCCACTCGGGGTGATGGTTCAGGCGCTCGGCTTCGACAGCGGTGCTCGCCATCCAGCTGAAGGCCTCGACAAAATTCTCGAAGCGGAAGCACCGCGCGATGCGATCGCTGCGCCGCTCCCAGTCCGGGTGCGCGGCAATGCGCACGGCGATCTCGTGCTCAGAAAGCGGTGTGCGGGTCATCCGTCCCCTCCCCGGAGCTCCGCCAACTCGGCCTCGATCAGCGCCGCCAGGGTCTCGTAGGGCACCGCCCCGACCAGGAGCCGTCCGTTGACCGCGAAGCTGGGGGTTGCCTCGACACCGAGCCGCAGCGCCTGCTCCCGGTCGGTGCGGACGTGACTGAGCAGCGCCGGGTCGCGCAGATCCTCGGAGAATTGCTCGACCTCGAGTCCCATTGCCGCCGCCGCCTCCCGGAGGTCCGCCTCGCGAAGGGGCTGACCCTGCAGCGCGAAGAGGGCGTCGTGCATGGCCCAGAAGCGTTGCTGCCTGCGCGCCGCCTCCGCTGCCACCGCCGCGCGTCCCGAAGCGGGCGAGACGACCGGCAGGTGGACGAAGGCCAGACGCACGTCCTGCGGGTACGCCTCGAGGATCTGCTGCACCACCGGCGCGGCCTTCTTGCAGTAGTGGCAGCGGAAGTCTGCGAACTCCACCAAGAGCACGGGTGCTTCGGCCGTTCCCAGGATCGGCGCCCGGGAAACGTCCACCTCGATCCGTTCGCCAAGGGGAGTCTGAGCGGGTGCGGCGCACGCTGCGAACACCGCAACTGCGAGATAAAGGCCCGCGCGCCGTGTTGTGGTCAGCGCTCGCGCCGACCGGCGCGGAAGGCCTCGGTCATGTGGTAGGCCTCGTCGTCCGTGAACTGGCGCGGGGGGTGCTTCATCAGGTACGCCGAGGGGCTCTCGAGCGCTCCTGCGATCCCGCGGTCGAGGGCGAGCTTCGCGAAGCGGATCGCGTCCACCGCTACACCGGCGGAATTGGGCGAATCCTCGACGGAAAGGCGTAGCTCCAGGTTCATCGGGACGCCGCCGAAGAGTTCGCCTTCCATACGCAGGAAGCAGACCTTGTTGTCGTTCTGCCAGGCGACGTAGTCGCTGGGGCCGATGTGGATGTTCTCATCGTCCAAGCGCGTGCCGGTCACCGACTGCACGGCCTCGGTCTTCGATTCTTTTTTCGAGATCAGCCGGCTGCGGTTCAACATGTTGAGAAAGTCGGTATTGCCGCCGGTGTTGAGCTGGTAGGTACGGGAAAGATTGACACCCCGCTTGGAAAAGAGATCCGTGAGCGTGCGGTGCGTAATCGTGGCGCCAAGCTGCGCCTTGATATCGTCGCCCACGATCGGAAGACCGGCCTCGGCAAACCGGCGCGCGAACGCGGGGTCGCTCGCGATGAAGACCGGGATGCAGTTTACGAAGGCGCAGCCCGCTGCGAGTGCGCACTCGGCGTAGAAGCGGGCGGCCTGCTCGGAGCCGACGGGGAGGTAATTGACCATGACCTCCGCCCCGGAACGGCGGAGCACGTCGATGATTTCCTCGGCACCGGACTCGTCCTCGTCCGAGAGCAGGAAGGTTCGCTCTTCCGGATGCTCGGCCATGTGCTCGGCGACGCCATCGAGCACGGCTCCCATGCGCACGCGGACCCCGGTCTTCGAGACGTTGGGAGAGAAGCGGGCGGTGCAGTTCGGGGCCTCGAAGATGGCCTCGGCGATATCCTTCCCGACCTTGCGGACGTCGATGTCGAACGCCGTGACGACGTCGATATCCGACGGCCCGTAGCCGCCGACCTCCCAGTGGATCAAGCCGGCACTGGTTTCGGGCGACTGATCCTTGTAGTACTCGATTCCCTGCAGCAGAGAGCTGGCACAGTTGCCGACGCCCACGATGGCAAGTTTGATGCGGGACACTCACCCTCCCTGACGGACTCGCAGTCCCACGGGGACCATCGAGGCCCCGATTCAATACCATGGACGCCGGTCGGGAGCCACGAAGAAGACTTCGAGTTGTGGGAGAAATGACCCAGATAAGGCATTGGTCGAATCGGGCCCTCTTGCTGGTCGCCGTGGTGTTGGTAGGGATCGCCCTGTTCCGGCACCTGTCGTACCCGCTGATGTGGGCGGACGAAGCCGAGACGGCCATGTTCGCCGAGCGCGTGCTGGCGCACGGCTACCCGAAGGTCCACGGGCCGCGCAACGTGATCTACCAGTTCGGACCCAACGCGGTGCTGGGCGTGAAGGAGGGACCCGACGCCTATATCGGGACGACCTGGGGGCAGTTCTACTTCGCCGTGCCGGGCCTCCTCTGGGCGCGGGGAAGCGACGATCTCTACACGCGCACCCTGCGCGCGCGGCTCCCGTTCGCGTTGGCCGGCGGCGTCGGGATCGGGCTCTGGCTCTGGGCGCTGCTGCCTTTCGCGCGCGGATCCCCGGGGTCGGGCTGGCGCTTCTCGGCCGCGTTCCTGCTGCTCGTCGCACTTTCGGTTTCGCTGCTGCTCCACCTGCGCGAGGTGCGCTACTACGCGCTGCTGGTTGCGCTGGGCGGTGCCATCTTCTTTGTGCACCTGCGCTACGCGGTGCTGCACGCGATCTCTTTCCCGCGCTGGGCGGTGGCGCTGGTGGCGCTGCTCTTCCTGCTCTTTCACACTTTTTTTCAGGCGGCCTTCAGCTTCGCAGTCCTGCTCGGAGCCGAGCGCGGCTGGGCTGCGTGGCGCGGCCGGACGGGCTGGCGAGACCTCGCGCCGTTCGCCGCCGCCGCCGCGCTCGCCGCGCCGTTTGTCGCCTGGTTCGAGCTGCTCGAGACGGCCGCGGCATTCTCGGAGGGCTTTGACTTCGGGTTCCGCGACTACCTGCACAATCTGGGCGTCGTGGGGGAGCATTTGCTGCGCCACGAATTTCTGGTCGCGGCGCTGGCCGCCCGTGCAGCGGCTGTACTTCTGAACGCGGGAGGTCGAGAGGGCAGGGCGGTCGCCGCGGGACTCCTGTTGTTTTCTACAGGCTACGTCGCACTCGGCTGCTTGAACCCGTTACCGTTAGAGCGCTATTTCGTCGTGCTGAGCCCCGCGATCACCGGCGCGTTCCTGCTCGACGCCTTTGCTCTGGCCGGCTTGCTGCCGCAACGCCGCGCTGCCGCGACGGCCGCATGCGCAGCGGTTGGCGTCGTGCTGCTGGGCGGACTCGTGCTGCGCGGGGATTCCCTGGCGGGTCGCCTGGCGGAACTCCGCACGCCCTACCGCGGCCCCCTCGATTTCGCGATCCCGGCCATCGCAGCGCGCTACCCGCGGCCCGAGGAACTGGTCATCGCTACCAACTACGAAGAGTATGCCTTCATGCACTACCTCGGCAGCCACGTGATCGTCGGCCTCTCGCTCAACAACCTGGCGAACGAGCGCGGCCTCGAGCCCGATATCGTGGTGCCGCGCCGGCGCTGGCCCCGCAGCCTGGCGGCGTTGCGCCCGTTCCTGGCCCGCGGCCAGTGGGAAACGCAGCGGCTGCCGGTGCGCGACGTGCATCACAACAACATTCCGGCGCTTTCGGCTTCGCGCTTCGTGCCGGATCCGCATCGCTTCACGACGCCGGAGAGCTCCGCACCGGATGATCAGCTGGTTGTCTACTGGCGCGGCTCCAGCGCGAATCGCACGGGCACCTCGAGCAGTCCGTAGACCCAGGGGAGCGGCGCCGAGGCAGCTACGGCCCGCAGGGCCGCGCGATCGAGGCTCGGCCGACCCGAGGAGCGGTGCACGACGACGTCGCGGGGCGTTCCGTCCGGCTCTATATCGAAGCGCACGAGTGCGATGCCTTCGAACGCATCCGAGCGCGCCCGGGTCGGATAGACGAGTACCGCCTGGATACGGCGGCGGATTTCGAGCACGCGCTCTTCCGCGCTCGGACCCTCGGGCGCCGCGTCCACGAAACGGACGCCGGCGACCGGTACCCGATCCGCGTCATTTGCTCTCCCGATCCCCGGCAGACCCACGAGGAGCAGACCGGCGAGAGTTGCGAATGTGGAAGCTTTCATCCCCCCCCTCAACGTGAAGCCCACTCCCCGGGTTGCCTTTGCAACCGCCGTCGATCTGGCTGACTACGACTTGGCCTGCTTCCGGACGCGCCGCCAAGCGATTACCACGGCGAGCCCCACTGCGGCCACCGCAGCGCTGGCGAGCCAGAACTCGCGTGTCTGTTGGTTTCCCCATTCGATCGTGGCGGCGCCGAAGAATGTGAAGGCTATGACCCAGGGTAGAAACCCGATCGCGGTGCCCACGAGATAGGCGCGCAGACTCACCGGCGACAGGCCGAGCGCCCAGTGCGCGTAGGGCGCCAGGAAGAACATCAGCCGGATACCGATGACGGTGGGAATGGCGCGTTCGGCGACGCGCCGTTCGAAGCGACGCATCCGTTCCGGAAGCCGCGAGGCAATGAACTCGCGTGCGAGCGATCGCGCGTAGAAGAAGCCCACGAGGCTGGCCCACAGGGCGCCGATCATGTTGATCACGAACGCCTCCGCCGGTGGCCAGACCGCCGCGGCGGTGAGCAGGAAAGGGAAGGCGGGGACCACGCCGAGACCCTCCAGGCCAAATAGCGCGATCAGGAGCACGGGCCCCCACCAGCCGGCCTCCTGGACGAGGTTTCGCACGGTATCCAGCGTGACATTCTGGAGAAGGCCAGAGGCCCACGCCGTGCCGATGCCGCCGACGAGCAACACCACGAAAAGAATCGGCTTCCACACGGCGGGGACAATAGCGTCGCCCGAAGTCGGCAGTTTTCGGCGGGCCGCTGGGTGCTCCGGAACTGAGGACGGGGCGGTTGCGGGGAATTCAACGCGAGGCCGTGGCGGTGCGAGAAGCGGAATTGACGCGCATCTCCCGTTGGCGCGAACGGCTCGGGGGTCACGCACTCCGGGGTAGGGCGCCTGGCCAACCCTCTCTGCTAGCGGGCTTCGGCCGTCAGCGCGTCGATGCTTTCGATGATTGCCTCCGGAAGCTTTACGCCCGCCGCCTTCGCGTTGTCTTCGATCTGGCTCACGCGTGTGGCACCCACGATGACGCTCGACACGTTGCTCTGGCGCAGACACCAGGCCAGCGCCAGCTGCGCCAGGCTGATTCCCAGCTCCGCTGCGAGCGGGGAGAGCCGATCGACCTGCTCCACGGCCTCCGGTTTCAGGAAGTCCGCCATGAACTGGTTGCGCTGCTCGTCTCCGGCGCGAGTTCCCCTGGGAACGGTGCCACCCGAATACTTTCCGGTGAGAACGCCCTGCGCGAGGGGGCTGAAGACCAGCTGTCCGACGCCCTCGTCCTGGCAGACCCGCAGATGCCTGCGCTCGATGTTGCGCCGGAAGATGTTGTACTGCGGCTGATTCGAAACTGGACGGTAGGCGTTGTGCTCGTCCGCGGTGCGACAGGCCCGCACGATGTCTTCACTGGTCCACTCGGAAACGCCCCAGTAGAGAATCTTTCCCTGCCGGATCAAGTCCTCGTAGGCGCGGACCGTCTCCTCCAGAGGCGTCCCGGGATCGGGCCGATGGCATTGGTGGAGGTCGAGATAGTCCGTGCCGAGGCGGCGCAGGGAAGCCTCGACGCTCTCGACGATGTGCTTGCGCGAGAGCCCGCGGTCGTTTGGGGCTTCGGTCATGGGAAAGAAGCATTTGGTCGCGAGTACGATGTGGGGGCGCGGGATGCCCTTCAGGGCCGCGCCCAGCGCCTCCTCGGCGTCTCCCTTGGCGTACACGTCTGCCGTGTCGAAGAAGTTGATGCCGAGGTCGTGGGCGCGCTCGACGATCTCGCGCGTGGCCGCTCGGTCTACACTCGACCCGAGCGTGAGCCACGAGCCCAGGGAGATTGCGCTCACCTCGAGGCCACTTCCGCCGAGCCGCCGGTATTCCATGCTGGGAATCCTATCACCGCCAGCTGGTGAGCGGCGTCGGTGCGGCCTACGTTCCGCCGCGATGTTCAACCTGGCGGCCCCGACGCAGACGGACTGGCTCGAGCGAGCGCTCGGGGACCTCGATGCCGTGCTGCTCGACCACGCGCATTGCGAGCGGAAGGCCGCGGGCATGGCCGTGCGGCTCCTGTTCCGTTATCCGGAGCACGGCTTTCTGCAGGTGCCGCTTTCCCGCCTGGCGCGGGATGAACTCGAACATTTCGAGCAGGTGTTGGCGGCACTCGATTGCCGCGGTGTTGCGTTCGATCGCCAGAAGCCGAGCCCCTACGCCGGGCGTCTGCGCGAACGCGTGCGCAGCCGGGAGCCCGGGCGTCTCGTCGACACGCTGCTCTGCTCCGCACTGATCGAAGCCCGCAGCTGCGAGCGCTTCGCGCTACTGGCGAAGGCGGTGCCGGATAGTGACATAGCGGCTCTCTACAGCGGCCTGCTCCCGGACGAGGTGCGCCACCACCGCGTCTATCTCGAACTGGCGGAAGAGATCGTGGCAGCTGCGGCCGCGCGCGAGCGATTTCGGGAGCTGGCCGAATGGGAGGTGCGGGTTCTGAACGAGTCCCCCGCGCTTCCACGCATGCACACCTAGTCGAGCAGACCAACCGAGGGCGATCCAAGCCGGGCGCGTGGCGATGAGCCTCTAACCGAGCTCGCGCCGCAACGCCGATAGCAGCGCCTCGACGTTGGTGACACGCGCGTTCTCACCCATCAGCCCGATGCGCCAGATCCGGCCCGCGAGGGGGCCGAGGCCGCCACCGACTTCTATGTTGTAGAACTCGAGCAATCGGCGTCGCAGATCGGCCTCGCCCCGCTCCACCTTCTCCGGCAGGGTCAACGTCGTGAGGCTGGGCAGGCGCACTGCGGCGTCGACCAGGGGTTCGAATCCGAGATCCCCCATGCCTTCGATCAGCAGGTTGGCCGCGTGGCGGTGTCGCTCGGTCCGCGTCGCCATGCCTTCCTCTTCGACGAGGCGCAAACCTTCCGCCAGACCGAAGATCGCAGAGACCGGTGCGGTGTGGTGGTAGACGCGAGATTCGCCCACGTAGTTGGCGAGCAGGTTCACGTCGAGGTACCAGCTCTGGACGGGGGTCACCCGGGTCGCTGCGCGCTCCACCGCACGCTGCGAGAAGCTCACGGGAGAGAGCCCGGGAGGGCAGGAGAGGCACTTCTGCGTGGCACTGTACGCGGCGTCGACACCCCATTCGTCGATGGCAACAGTCACGCCACCGAGCGAAGTCACGCAGTCGAGGATCACCAATGCCCCCGCCTCGCGGGACGCGGCGGCAATCCGGTCGATGGGTTGCAGAACGCCCGTCGAAGTCTCGGCGTGGACCAGTGCCACGACCCGCGGTCTGATCCGGCCGATCGCGTCGGCCATCGCGTCCGGATCGAGCGCGGTTCCGAGTTCCGCTTCGATGCGTGTCACGCGAGCACCGCAGCGCGCCGCCACCTGAGCCATGCGGTCGCCGAAGACCCCGGCCACCCCGATCAGGACCTCGTCGCCGGGCTCGACGAGGTTCACGAAGCAGGCCTCCATGCCGGCGCTCCCGGTTGCCGAGATCGGCAGCGTGAGGGGATGCCCTGTGCCGAAGAGGGCGCGCAGCGAGTCTTGAACGCCATCGAGAAGTTCGAAAAACGTGGGGTCCATGTGTCCCACCAGTGGCCGCGCCAGGGCCTCGCGCACCCGAGGGTGGACGTTCGAGGGCCCGGGACCCAGCAACAGGCGGCGCGGAAGATCGGCGGGACGCATGTCCACATTCTACCGGTGCTGGCCGAAAAATCGTCGTCGAATCGGAGGGATGCGGAGACTGTGTGCGTTGACGCCCGCGGGGAGCCCCCCTACCGTCGGCGCATGGCAAGGCGCTCGAAGCGGCGGCCGCGCCGTTGGCTGTTGCTCGGTCTCGGCCTCCTGGCGGCGGCCGGCGCTCTCTTGATGCTCGTTGGGAGAGGTTCGGATTCGCCGCTCGCTGAGATCGATGCGGCGTCCCGCATGAAACTCGAACGCGTGCTCGAGCAAGCCGAGACAGAGGGCGTCCGGTGAATCCGGTACGCACCCGCGCGGTCTTCGAGCGCGAAGAGTTCGAGCGTCTGGCGCCGTTTGCCGTGAAAAGTGGCGCGTCGCGCGGACGGCTCCACGCCGAGCCGGAGCATCCCTACCGCACTGTTTTCCAGCGCGACCGCGATCGCATCGTGCATTCGCTCGCTTTCCGACGACTCGAGTACAAGACGCAGGTCTTCGTCTACCACGAGGGTGACCATTACCGAAACCGTCTGACGCACACGCTCGAGGCGAGTCAGATCGCCCGCACCATCGCGCGGAGCCTGCGCCTGAACGAAGAGCTCGCAGAGGCGGTGGTCCTCGCCCACGACCTGGGCCACACGCCCTTCGGCCACGCCGGCGAACGGATCCTGGAGCAGTTGATGAAGGAGCACGGCGGCTTCGATCACAACCGGCAGAGTCTGCGTGTCGTAGATTTGCTGGAAGATCGCTACCCGTGCTGGCGTGGCCTGAACCTCTCTGCCGAGACCCGAGAGGGTATTCTCAAGCACGGGTGTCGCTGGGAGCATCCCGTCCCGGTTCCGGAAGCGACCGCTCAGCCCTGCCTCGAGGCGCAGGTCGCGGACTTCGGCGATGAGATCGCGTACACGAACCACGATCTGGACGACGGCCTGCGCTCGGGGCTGCTCCAGCCAGAAACCCTCGAGGGCGTCGCGATCTGGCGCGATACGGCGCGTGCGGTGACCCGGCGGCTCGGCCCCGTCCCCGAGCGCATCCACCGCGCCCAGATCATCGTCTCTCTCATCAACGAACTCGCAACGGACCTCGTGGAGACGACTGCGGAACGGCTGGCTGCCGCCGCCCTCAGCTCGGCCGACGACGTGCGGGCGATTCCCCAGCGCCTGGTCGGCTACTCACCCGAGATCGAAAAGCGAAAACGCGAGCTGAAGAGATTCCTGTACCGTGAGCTCTACAATCACCCGCGCGTCGTGGGGTCGAACCAGCGGGCGGAGGAGGTCGTCGGCGACCTGTTCTGCGCCTACCGAAACGACGTGAGGGGGCTGCCTGTGCAGGTTCGCGAGCGCATCGCAGAAGACGGCGAGGCACGCGCCATCGCGGATTACGTGGCGGGCATGACCGATCGCTTCGCAATCGAGGAGCACCGGCAGCGCTTGGGAGAGTCGCTGTGACCGACGTCCGCGTCGTATTGGTCACCGCGCCGGATGCTGCCACAGCCGAGAAGCTGGCCCGGACGCTCGTCGAAGAGCAGCTTGCCGCCTGCGTGAACGTCGTGCCGGGCGTTCGCTCCTTCTACCGCTGGGAGGGACGCGTCCAGGACGACTCCGAGATTCTGCTCGTGGCCAAGACCCGCGCGGAGAGCGTGGACGCGCTGGCGGCGCGGGTCGATGAGATCCATCCTTACGAGCTCCCCGAGGTTCTGGAGTTCTCCGCGACGGGTGGGAGTGAGGCCTATCTCAAGTGGGTCCTGACGGAGACACAGGGATGAGCGTCCAGAGCGGTGTCGGCCTGCCGGAGGCGCTGGAACGGGCGGCCAGCGCGCTGCCCAAAGAGGCGGATTCGATCCGACCTGCCAACGGCGATCCGGCCCAACTCCTCGACCTGCTCGGGACGCAGCGGGCCGCCACGGTCCTGCGCTGGCTCTTGGAGGAGACGCCCGCGGACGCCGCCGATCTGGTGGCAGCCTGGGCGGATGCTTCGGAGCAGGGTGCGGCGGCAGTTCTGGCCGTGTCCGAGGAAGGGCTCCCGAAGCCGGCGCGAAAGCTGCTGCGCCGCGCGCATCACCAGCTTCGCTCGCGCGGAGTCCCGGTGCCGGTCGCCGTTCCGGAGGCCACGGTCGCAACCCTCCCACCGGTGGAAGAGGCCGTCGAAGAAGCCGTCGTGACACCCCTGGATCCCCACGGCAGCCGGGGCGCCTACCTGGTGGCTTCGCATCCCGCCGGTGGGCTGCGCATGTTCGAGGTGGTGCTCAACGACGCCCGCGGCATTGCCGAGTGCCGGGTCTTCAACTCGAGCCGCAGCCGCGTGCGGAAGTTCCTCAGGGAATTCGGGGGTCGGGGCCGCCTCGCTCCGGTCTCCGTACCGCCCGATGCCCTCCGTGCGCTCGTGTCGCGGGCGGCGGCGGTGCAGCCGGCGAATCGCCCGCTCCCCCGAGGTTTCTCCGAGTGGCGGTCTGTACTGTGTGTGACAGACGGTGCTCCGACGCCGGGAGAACTGGTGCGGGAGGCACTCGGCGGCTCGGACGCGCCCGGCGTGCTGCGCCGGGCCGCGGATCTGGTGCGGCAGGGTGAGATCGGTCCGTGGCCTCCCGAGGCCGAGGCGCTCTCGGCGGTGGCGGATAAGCTCGGAGAGGTGGCCAAGGGCGGAGCCATCATCGTATCCGTGGCGCAACGCCAGGATCGGGTACAGCAGGTGCTCGATGACGCCGTGGCAGAACTCGTGGCGGGCGAATTTGCCATACAGACGGCAATGCGTTTCGAGGAGACGGCCTACGTCCTGTGGCAAAGGGAACAGGAGGCCGAGGCGAGAGCGTGTCTGGCAGCGGCTCACGCGTTTCGCGAGCGGGCACCGGAAAACCCGGTGGCCCGCAGCATGCTCGAGACCGTGCTCGCGTCAGTGCTCGCCGAAGTGGAGCAGGCAATTCAGAAAGATGAGCCGCAAGGCGTAACTCGCCGTGAGCGAGAAGGAGAACAGTGTTGAGAAGGAGCTTCGGAAGGAGGAGGGGGGGCCGTTCCAACGCGCCGAAACCGCCGGCAATCGATGCCAAACGCTGGTTCGAGCGGCTCACGGCAGAGGGTCATGTGCACGTGGCCGCGCTCGAGCCGATCGCTTCGGACGGTGTTCCGGCGGGCTTCGCCGCGCTCGGCGCGGGGGAATCCGAGGCGGGCGAGCGCGTGCTGGTGGGCTTCTCACCGACAAACGGAGGCGATGCGGCGCTCGCCGTACTGGCGCATGCCGCAGAGTTGGCGAGCGATGGGAATTTTTCGGGCAAGGCTCTGGCGATCGCCCCCCGCTGGCCGAGCGCCGCGCGGCGGCGCCTCGCCCGGGTGGGGCAGGTTGGCTTCGAGTTCTGCCCGCTGGAGGTTCCCAGCCTCGGCGCGGACGGCGGCGCAGTGGAACCCGAGCGCAGTGATCTACCGAGGAGCCTTCCTGTCGATCTCCTCGCGGCCACCTGCGAGCCGCCCGAGGGCCCGGATCTCTTCCGGCGAGCGCTCAGGGCACTCGAAGGGCTCGCCGCCAAGCATGGCGGCGTGGTGCGCGGCACCGGGCAGGGCGCCGAACTCGTCCTCCTCGCCCGCCGCTGCGCGCTCCTACGGCCGGAAGCCGGGGGGGTGGTGCTCGAAACCCTGCGGCCGGACAAGGCGTCGACCCGGCTGGAGGCCGACCTCTTGGCGGGGGCCCTGGACCGGCTCGAAGGCCAGCTGCGCAAGCGCTTGAACGACCGCCGGGTCCGGGGTGGCGAGGAGGGCTTGCGGGGCAGCGCCGTCGGGGCCCTCGCAGCGGCTGCTGAACTCAGAAATGTGTGTTCCTGGCCCCTCGCTGGCGACGATCCAGACGTGATTGACCAGGTCGGCCTCGATCCCGAGGGCCGTCCGGTCGTGGCCGTGGTGCGCGAGCGACTCGATCTTCCGGCTGTCGGCGCCGTGCTCGACGTTCTCGACGCCCTGCAGGCCGCGCTGCCGGGTCTTTTCATCGCAGCGGGGCTGCGGCCTGCGACTCCGCGTTTGGCGTTTGCTGCGCGGGAAATCGACGCGACAGTGGCGCATCTTTTTGGAGCTCTGGCGTTCGACCACGCTTTCTACGAGATCCGGGGACGGACAGAGGTCGTGCTGCGCGATCAGTCGGAGGCGGCTTTGCCCCAGAAACCGGAGGCTGTCGTCGCCGATGGCGAGACACAAGCTCTCGGGTCTCGTGAACCGGAGCGCACGGCACCCCGGCGGCGACGACGACGCGGAGGACGTGGCCAGCGGCAGGGCAAGCGGGTGTCGAGCGATCGGCCCGAGGCGCGTGAGAGCGACTCGGAAACACCGGCCCCGGCTGAAGAGACTGCGCAGAGCGCGGAAGTCCCGGAGGCGATCGACGAGGCGAGTTCGATCGATGAGATCTCGCTCTTCGATCTCGATGACGAACCGCGGCGCGAAGCCGCGGGCTCGGGCACCCGTCCGGCGCGGCGGCGCGGCCGGCGTCAGGGCGGACGTTCCCGCGTCCGGGCGCCGGACAACGATGCGGAAGACACGGCGGCGGATACCGGCGATGCCAAGACTGCTGACGACGACCTGGTCGCCGAAGATGCACACGATCTGGCCGCCACCCTCGCACCCCTCGATGAGAGCGCACTCGGCGCGCCGATTCCCGGGTACGACGACGAGGAAGACGGGGCTGCCGAGGGCGGGGACGACTGGATGCGCGAGCGCGACCTGCGGCAACGGGCGCGTGCCGCGGAGATCGCTTCCGAGCCAGTAGTAGTTCACGAGGAGGAGAGCGCCCCGGTGGCGCCGCGACGCCGGTCGGCCATCGTGGCCCACGCCGACCGGAGCAGCGTCATCGCCGCGGTCTTGCTCGCGCGGGAGATTCGGTTGGTCGAGGGATTCTGGGTGTACCCGCAGGAGGAACTCATGACGTTCTTTCGCGGGGTCGCGACGGATCTGCGCGCAGATGTTCCCATCCACATCGTCGGCTTCCACGCAAAACCCGCACGGGCCACGGTCCAGGCCGCGTCTCTCTACAGCGGCCGGCTCTACTGGTACGACCATCACGATTGGCCCCCGGAAGACCTGGAGTCCATGCGGAATGCGATAGGGGAGGGCTATGTCGAGGTCCAGTCTGGAAGCGGCTCATCCATCGCCGCCGTGCTGGCTCGGCGTGCCCGCCGGAGTCGTTTTTCGGACAAGCTCGTCGAACTCGCGACCGGTCGCTTCAGCCAGCACGACTACGAGCGATGGGGACGCTACTGGTGGCATCGCATCTCCGAGTTGACTCGGGAGACCGGCGAGAAGCGCCGCGAGATCGAGCCGCTGCTCGCGGGTCGCCCGAGCGACCTGGCCAAGGCCACCGCCGGCGCCCCGCTGCCGCCGTTGCCGGCGGAGGTTCCCTACGTCAGCGAGCGCGACTTTCGGGTGGTGCATTCCGGTGGCTTCGGACTGGTGGTGGTGCCGGTACCGCCCGATATCGATCCCCACATGACTGCGCGTCTGGCGCGTGAACGCTTCGCCGCGCAGGTGTCGCTGACCTACGTAGAAGGCGAAGACCTGGTGATGCTCGGCGGCGAAGAGTCGCGCGGCCACCAGAGTCTCGATTTGAGCGCGATGGTCGCTCACCTGGCTGCAAAGCACGATTGGATCGAGCCGCGACGCGATGAAGACCACGTCGCGCGGCTCCACATACACGAACTCGCGCAGCGGCCCGAACGCCTCGACGAGGTGGTCGGCGCGGTTGCGACGGGGCGCTCGATCCTGGAGGGCTAGGCCGCGCTTCCCGGCGGCTAGCTTCCGGCCGTGGCAACCGTCAACCTCGTCGAGATCTTCTCCTCGGTGCAGGGAGAGGGCTTGCACGTTGGTGCCTCGACGCTCTTCCTGCGCTTCGGCGGCTGCGACCTGCGTTGCGGGTGGTGCGACTCCCCGCACACGTGGAATCCGGCGGGGCAATGCCGCCTGGAGCAGACACCGGGCAGCGCCGTGTTTCGCTCGGTTGCGAATCCCGTGCCTCTCGAAGCCGCGGTTGCGGCTGCCGAAGCACTCGGGCTGGTGCGTCATCGCTTCGCGAGCCTCACCGGGGGAGAGCCCTTGCTCCAGCCGGAGGCGGTTCGAACCCTGGGCGAGGCATTGCGTGCCCGGGGTCCGCTCCTGCACCTCGAAACGCACGGGATCGCCGCGGAGGCGCTCGAGACGGTGATCGACGTCGTCGACGTCGTGTCGATGGACTGGAAGCTCGGAAGCGATGTGCGCCGCAAGGGTCGCCGGGCGCGTCGTGTCGATGAGAGCTTCCACGACGAGCACGAGCGTTTCTTGCGCGTGGCGAAGCGTGCGCCGCAAGTGGTAGTCAAGGTGGTCGTGTCCCCCTCGAGCCGCGAGGAGGAACTCGACGAGATGGCCCGTCGGGTGGCGGGAGTGGACCCCAACCTCCCTGTCGTGATCCAGCCCGTCACGCCCTTCGGTTCGGTCGCCGCAACCCCGGGAGCACAACAGCTGCTCGGCTGGACGGCACGCCTCCAGGCAGAACTCCACGACGTCCGCCTGATCCCGCAGACGCACAAACTTCTCGGCGCCCTCTGAGTCCGGCCCGGCGCGTTAGGGATCCGAGGTGCCGGTTCCCAGCAGGGCGCTGCGGGGATCGGGTGTGCCCGCGGCCCGGCGCAGTTCAGCGAGAAACCGGGTGAGTTGGCCCCCTTCCGCCTTCAGGCGCGCCGCGTAGGCGGGCAGGTCGGCGGTGTATGTGGCGACGAGTGCCAGGCAGGCATCGTTCAGGCGCGCGCGCTCGGCCAGGCTCGCGGGGTCGCGGGTCGTGAGCGGAAGCTCGACGAGAGCCCTTCTCGCGCTCGCCTCGAGCTGGGCACGGGATGCGGTGCGGGCGGAACCGGGCTCGGTCTCTGCGTAAAGCCGGGCCACGTCATGGCGGAAGGCGAGGAGCACGGCGTCGATGCTTCGCCCCTCGTTCACTTCGCGGCGACGGCGAGCGGCGGCTCCCGTTTCGCCCGCGTCGGCGTAGAAGCGCACGCTTGCCTCTTCTCCGACGAAGGTCGCGACGCCTTCGTTGAAGTCGGTTTGGTCCGCCACGAAGACGGTCGAGTGCACCAGCTCGTGCAGGAGGATCTCCGCCAGGCGTCCCCGGCTCATTTCGAGCATGGGCTTCGTGACCGGGTCGTCGAACCAGCCGAGGGTCGAGTACGCGCGTACGGGGACCAGGCAGACATCGCGCCCCTTCCCGCGCAGGCGCTCGGCTTCGCGGTGCGCGCGGTCGGGGTCGAAGTAACCCTTGTAGGGAACGCTTCCAACAATTGGAAACCAAAAGGGTTCTGCGTCCACAGTCCCGGGCCGTGTCGCCACCACGGAGGTGATCACGCGATCGCCCGGCCAGCCTACATAGCTCGTGTACTGCCCATCCACATCCAGGCCAATCTCGGAAGCGTAGGCGCGGGTGCGCTCGACGAAGCTCAGAGAGGATCGCAGCTCGGCGGACGTCTCGGGATCGGCCAGCAGATCCGCGATGGCCTCGCGAGCCCTCAGCAGCTGCCACTGGCCGGAGGCGAGGTGCGTGAGGTAGCAACCCGTGGTGGCCAGGGATGTCGCGGCGACCAACGCGATGAGCAGTGGCTTCGTATGTTTCGTGGTGAACGCGGGAGACCGGGCGCTGGCGGAACGCGCTGCCGCCGACGCCTTCGAGATGGGTGCCGTCGGGCTCGAGGAACGCGACGGCGAGTCGGTTGCCAAACTCATCTTCTACGCGCCCCGCAATCGCGCGGCGGCGGTCCGCACCGCCCTTTTGGCCCACGGTCTCGAGCCCGCGGAGCGGGCGGTGCCCGCCGAGAACTGGTCCGAGAGTTGGAAGGCCGGCCTGGGTCCGGTCGAAGTATCCGAGCGTCTGCGCGTGCGCCCCTCGTTCGTGCGGGCTCCGCTGCTCCCGGGCCAGGTCGAGCTGCGGATCGACCCGGGGCAGGCCTTCGGCACGGGCGGACACGAATCCACGTTGCTTGCGCTCGAATGGGTGGATGCGCTCGCGCCCCTGCCGCCCACCACACGCGTACTCGACGTCGGCTGCGGAACCGGCGTGCTCGCGTTGGCAGCGCTGGGCCTCGGCGCCGGAAGGGCCGTGGCCTTTGACCTGGATCGGCTCGCCGCGCAGGCTGCGAGCGATAACGCCGTGCGCAACGGGCTGGGCGGACGCCTGGCTGTCTTCACCGGCTCGATCGCTGCATCGCGTGTTGTCGGCTTCGACCTGGTGCTCGCGAACCTGCTGCGGGACGAGATGTTGCCGCAGCTCACCGAGGTTGCGGCGCGAACGGCACCGGGAGGCCGGATCGTTTTGTCCGGTCTGCTCGCAACGGACCGCTCGGAGCTGGAACCGGCGCTGACGCGCTGCGGCCTGCGCATCCGCGACGCGCGTACCCGCCGCGATGCCAGCGGAACAGCGTGGCTCGCGCTCCTCACGACCCGCTGATCCGCAGCCGCCAATCCTCTACGAGTACTCGCAGGGTGTCTTCGAAGGCGATCCGCGGCTCCCATCCCGTGGCCTGGCGCAGGCGCGTTGCGTCACCGACGGCGAAGTTGGTTGGCCGGAAGAGTTCCGCATCGACTTCGATCTCCACGCTCACGTCTGCAATGCGGAGAATGGATTCGAGCGCGTCGCCGATACGGACGCCGCGGCCACTTGCGATGTTGTAGACAGCGGCTGGCACGTGTCGGTCGGTGAGCATTGCGTAGGCCCTGACCACATCCCTCACATCGAGGAAGTCGCGGACGGAATCGAGGTTCCCGACACGCAGCCGCGGCTCGCGCTGGCCGGCAGCGATCTCCGCTGCCTGCTTCGCGAAGCTCGGCAGCACGAAGCCGGGGCTCTGTCCCGGGCCGGTGTGGTTGAACGAGCGCGCCCGGACCACGTCGAGGCCTCGGTCCGCGTAGGCCCCGCCCAGCAACTCCGCCGCCGCTTTCGTCCGCGCGTATTGCGAGCCGGGCCGCAGCGGTATCGATTCATCGAAAGGGCTGCCGCCGGCGGGTGTGGGGCCGTAGGCGTCGGCCGAGCAGACGAGAAGCACCCGTGCGTCCGGAGCGCGGTGTGCGGCCGCTTCGAGCACCGAGCGGGTGCCCAGAAAGTTCACGGCGTAGGCACGCCCCGGGTCGCGAGCGGCGTCCGGCACGGAACTGATGGCTGCCAGGTGGACGATCAGATCGGGCTCGATCTCTCCCACCACGCCGGAGACGGCGTCCGCGTCCGCGACATCGAGTTCCAGGTCCGTGGCGCATACCCCGAACCCCTGGGCTTCGAGCCGGGGGACCAGGTGTCGCCCCACGAAGCCGCCTGCGCCCGTCACCAATGCCTGCACGGCGCGCAGGCTGCCAGACCTCTCGGGCGTGTGCTACCTGAGCTTCAGATCGGGGAGTGGCATGATTCTCGGAGTCTCCGGGTTCAACGGAGCGGGCAAAGGCGAGGTGGTGCGCTTCCTGGAGGCGCGCAGCTTCCAGAAACTCTCGCTTTCAGACGTGGTGCGAGAGGCGCTCCGCGCCCAGGGAACCGAGGAAACCCGAGAAAGCATGATCGAGGCCGGCCGTGCACTGCGCGCCGCCAGAGGCGAGGGTACTCTGGCCGCCCAGCTGGTCACCCGGATGACGGCGGATCTCAATTATGTGATCGATTCCGTGCGGCATCCAGCGGAGGTGGAAGTGCTCCGCGACCACGCGGACCGCTTCAAGCTGCTGTGGGTGGATGCCGCTGAGAGCGTGCGTCTCGAGCGCATCCGCGCGCGCGGGCGCTCGGGCGACCCCGAAACGCTCGAGGCGTTGCGCGATTTGGAGGGCCGCGAGCTGGGTTCCGCCGATCCCGCTGCGCAGCAACTGCTGGCCGTGCGCGAACTCGCCGATGTCTCGCTCGCCAACGACGGCAGCCTGGATGACCTTCGGTGCAGATTGCAGGAGGTCTTACAGGAGAACCTTTTTTTTGAACGACCGAGTTGGGACGAATACTTCATGAGCATTGCGCGCGTCATCGCCGCGCGGAGCAATTGCGTGAAGAGGAAAGTCGGCGCCGTGATCGCCGTGGACCGCAGAATCATCTCGACCGGCTACAACGGCACACCGCGCGGCGTCCGCAACTGCAATGAAGGCGGCTGCCCACGCTGCAACAGCTTTGCGGAAGAGGGAACCCGGCTCGACGAATGCCTGTGCTCTCATGGCGAAGAAAACGCCATCACCCAGGCCGCCTACCATGGCGTCAGCGTGCGAGGGGGCAGCCTCTATACGACGCTCTCGCCCTGCCTCATGTGCACCAAGATGATCATCAACGCCGGAATCGAAGAGGTCGCCTACAACGCGGCCTATCCGCTGGCGGACGTAGCCCTGTCCCTGCTCCGCGAGGCCGGGGTGAAGCTGCGGCAGGTGTCCGATGACGGAAGCTCCGGGCGCCCTTCCGGGCACGCTTGACCCGCCTTCTGCACACAGCTACCCGTTCCGGGATGATCGGGGTTTCTCCCCCGGGAGTGCTGCGTTCCGTGCCGATCCGTTCGCTTGCGATCGCGATCTTTCTCGTTGCCACTCCGGCTGCAGCAGACGTGCGTATCGCGCTTCTGCCGATTTCCGTCCACGCCTCGGGCGAAGAGTCCGGCTACCTCCAATCCGGGCTGTCGGAAATGATTGCCGCCCGCCTCGACCAGTACAATGGCGTGATCGTCGTCAACACCGCGTCCGAAGCCGGCCCATCCAGCGGCACGGTCGCGGCGCGCGAGGCGGGGCGGGCGGTCGGAGCCGACTTTGTGCTCTACGGCGCCTTCACGCGCTTCGGGGACGGCGCGAGTCTCGACATGCGTTGCGCGCGAGTGGAAGGCAGCGACGGCGAAGATCAGGCGGCCGCTCGGCGCATCTTCATCCAGTCGGGGAACCTCGCCGAGATCATTCCGCAGCTCGACACGCTGGCACAGAAAGTTGCGCGCTACGCATTCGGTGCCGGCGGCGAGGCCCCCCAGGTACCCGGAACGAATGACGGAACAGCCCAGCACGCAGCCACCGGCCCCAGCGAGAAGGCGTTCGAGGCGCTCTCGGACCGCGTGAAAGCCATCGAGCGCGCGCTCTTTCCGCCGGTCGCTTCCGGCGAGAGCCCCGCGATGGGTCCGTCCGGCGAGGACGGCGAGGGCGGGCTCGTTCGCTAGATTCCGGTGCCCGAGCGGCGCCTCGCCGTGCGGACCGGGCTCGCGGTGGCGGTGTAGCTCAGTCGGTTAGAGCGGCGGCTTCATAAGCCGTAGGTCGTTGGTTCGAGTCCAACCACCGCTACCAGCCCGGTGCGCGGAATCGCTGAAGAAGTCGGTCCCAGAACGCGATCGTCTGGCTCGGCGACGTTGCGGGCCGGCGGGAGGGGAATCGTCCGCTCGCCGCATCCAAAGAGATCGGCCTGCCTGGGCGTCGGCAACGCGAACTGGTTTGGCATCCCGAAGGCGCGGCACATCCGGGGAGGCAACCTCCTTCAATCCCGGGCGGTGGGGGCGAGCTGTCTCAACTCGTCGAGCAGGCTCGAGAGTTCGGCGCGGAGCCGGTCGGGAATCGAATCCTCGACGACGTCGAAGACGGACTCGAAATACCAGACCTGCTGTTCCGGAGTGCAGGAAAAGCGGTTGAAGACGCCGGGACCGTGGGTCTTCACATCCCAGACGATGGCGTGCAGGTTGTGGCGCTTGTCGCATGCGGCGACGAGTCGCGTGCGCTGCGACGCTGCCGCCAGCTGCGCGACGTAGCGCTTCTTGCGTTCCTCCCAGGGCCGCTTTTCGTCGCGCGATTCGTCTTCTTTCGTATCGGTGCAGTCCAGCACGATCTGCAGGACGCCCTCGCCGAAGTACTCGTTGATCTGGGTGCTGCGGTGGGCGCGCTCCGCTGCATCCGGCGCGTCTTCGAGGGCATCGTGCAGGAGGGCTGCAGTCGCCTGGTCCACATCGCCCCCGTGCTCGAGCACCAGTCCCTGGACCTGGAGGAGATGGCTGACGTAGGGGATGCGCGTTTTGCGGCGACACTGCCCCGCGTGCCAGCGGTAGGCACAATCGGTGGCCTGGAGAAGTCGCCTGCGATCCTCGGCCCGCATCCCGTCGCCTCCTGCTCGCTGGCTCGGCAGGGAGAGCATAGGTGAGGGCCCCGGGGCGAGCCGCGACTGCTGTGCCGGCCGGCGCCTTGCCTGCCGAGGTCACGTGGTTCTTTCCCCGATCGCGTGCTAAATCCACATCGACGCATCGGGGGAGCAGTTGGACGTCCTGTTTCTCGGCGCACCGCTAGTGGTCTGGATCGGCGGCGGGCTCGCGCTCTACATGGCCTGGTCAATCGGCGCCAACGACGTTGCCAACGCGATGGGGACGAGCGTCGGGTCGGGTGCGCTCAGCATCCGGCAGGCGGTGATCGTTGCAGGCACTCTCGAGTTCGGAGGCGCGTTCCTGGCCGGGGGCCACGTCACGGACACCGTCCGCAAGGGCATTCTCGACGTCTCACAGCTGGATCCGGATCTCGTGGTCTTCGGCATGCTCGGGGCGCTTGCCTCGGCAGCGACGCTCTTGCTAGGTGCCACCCGGATCGGACTCCCGATCTCGACGACTCATTCGATCGTCGGAGCGATCGTCGGCTTCGGCAGCGTGGGCCTTGGGATCGAAGCGGTGAACTGGGCAAAGGTGGTCGAGATCGCGGCTTCATGGGTCACATCGCCACTGCTGGGCGGGGTGGTCGCTTTCCTGGTCTTCAACCTGGTGCGCATGCTCATCCTCGATCGCACGGACCCGGTCGCCGCTGCACGCCGCTGGGGTCCGTATTTCTACGGTGTGGTGTTCTTCGTGATCGGCCTCGTAACGCTGTTCAAGGGGCTCAAGAATCTGGATCTCGACTACGACCTGCCCCAGGCGCTGCTGCGCTCGGGGGGACTCGCAGTTCTGGGATTCCTTCTCGGGACCGTTCTCCTGCGGCGGGTGAGGGTGCGGGAGGGTGAGCGGCCGCTGCGAAACGTAGAGCGCGTATTCGTGGTGCTCCAGGTACTCACGGCCTGCGCCGTTGCCTTTGCGCATGGATCGAACGACGTGGCCAACGCGATCGGACCGTTTGCAGCGATCGCCACGGTGGCGGCAGGAGCCACGCTGGAGGGCAAGGCGCCGGTCGCGACCTGGATGCTGATGCTCGGCGGAATGGGCATCGTGGTCGGACTGGCCACCTGGGGCTACCGCGTGATGGAAACGGTTGGGAAGAAGATCACCGAACTCACACCGAGCCGCGGCTTCTCGGCAGAGCTGGCCGCTGCCCTGACGATCGTGCTGGCATCGCGGCTCGGCATCCCGGTCTCGACGACGCACATCCTGGTGGGGTCGGTGCTCGGGGTGGGGCTGGCGCGGGGCATCGGCGCCCTCGATTTGAGGGTCGTCGGGAAAATCCTCGTTTCGTGGGCCGCCACGCTGCCGATTGCGGCGGTACTGTCGATCTTCTTCTACTACTTCTTCAAGGGGCTGCTCTCGCCCTAGAGGAGCAACGATGTCGCTGATGGGAAGTCTCTTCGGCCGCTCGCCGATCAGGCCCATGCAGCAGCACATGCACGCGGCAGTGGCCTGCGCGCGTGCCGTGGTGCCGCTATTCGAGGCTATGGTAGCCGAGCGCGGGGCCGATCTGCCCGAACTGCGCCGGGAAATCGACCGGCTGGAGCACGAGGCCGACCGGCTCAAGCACGAGATCCGGAGCCACCTTCCGCGGCGGCTCATGCTCGCGGTCGAACGCCGGGACCTCCTCGAGATCCTCGACTTCCAGGACTCGATCGCGGACACGGCCCAGGATGTGGCTGGGCTGGTGGAGCAGCGCGGCATGATCGTGCCGGCGCAGCTGGCGGACCTGATGATGGATCTGGTGCACCGCGTAATCGCGGCGTGCGAGCAGGCGATGAAAATCATCGATGAGCTGGACGAGCTGGTGGAGACGGGCTTCTCCGGACGCGAGGTGGGGCGGGTCGAGGAGATGATCGTCACGCTCTCAAAGACCGAGAGCGAGACCGACGCGCTGGCCGAACGGCTCCAGCGTCAGATCTTCGGCTTGGAGGACGAGCTCGGCATCGGGACCGTCTTCTGGTGGGAGCTCGTCAACCAGGTCGCGGGCATGGCCGATTATGCCGAGCGTGTCGGCAATCGCCTGCGGTTGCTGATCGCGAGCTAGCCGAGCGTGTCGGCAATCGCCTGCGGTTGCTGATCGCGAGCTAGCGAGCGCGCCGCGCACTCAGTCGAGCTAGCCGAGCG
>PBYF01000146.1 GCA_002729515.1 Deltaproteobacteria bacterium | reverse complement strand
GGCCTGAATCGCTGCCGCGAGCCTGAGCTGCCGGGGGCCTGAATCGCTGCCGCGAGCCTGAGCTGCCGGGGGCCTGAATCGCTGCCGCGAGCCTGAGCTGCCGGGGGCCTGAACTCCCGGGGGCCTGAATCGCTGCCGCGCCGGAAGACTCGAGCGCGTAGCTAGGCCGAGAGGTCGAGCATCTTCTCGAGGGGTACCAGGGCCGCGCAACGCGTCGCCTCCGGCAGCGTCACCTGCGGTTCGAGATCGCGCAGGCAGAGGTAGAGCTTCTCCAGTGTGTTGAGCCGCATGTAGGGACACTGGTTGCAGGCGCAGCTCTCGTCCATGGCCGGGGCCTGGATCAGCTGCTTGTCCGGCGCCTGCTGCTCGATCTGGTGGAAGACGCCGTCTTCAGTCGCGATGATCAGCGTCTTTGCGGGCGAATCCACCGCCCGTGCAATGATCCCCTTGGTCGAGGCGATGAAGTCGGCCTCGTCGAGTACCACTTCGTCGCATTCGGGATGGGCGAGGACCTCGGCGTCAGGGTGCTTCACCTTGAGCTGCACGAGGCGCTTGGCGCTGAACTGTTCGTGCACGATGCACGTAGCCTGCCACGCGATGAGGTCGGGCCGGTTCGCCTCCTTTTCCACCCAGCGGGCCAGGTGCCGGTCCGGTGCAAAGATGATCGGCTCGCCCGCGAAGTATTCCACCATCTTCACCGCGTTCGAAGACGTGCAGATGAGGTCGGACTGCGCCTTGATCTCCGCGGAAGTGTTGATGTAGGACACGACCTTCGCGTCCGGGTGCTGCGCCGAGAAGTCGCGAAACGCATCGGGCGGGCATCCGTCGGCCAGGGAGCAGCCGGCCGCGAGATCCGGCACGACCACCACGCGGCCGGGGTTCAGGATCTTCGCCGTCTCGGCCATGAAGTGGACGCCGCAGAACGCGATGACCTCGCGATCGACGCGGGTAGCGGCCTGGGCCAGGGCCAGGGAATCGCCCACGAAGTCGGCCAGGTCCTGGACCTCGGACTCCTGATAGTAGTGGGCCAGCACGACGGCGTTGCGCTCCTCCTTGAGCTCGAGGATCGCCGCTTCGAGATCCGCGGGGAACGGGCCGTGGGGTCGCGTGGCCATGACAGAGATTAGGGCGAACTCTCCGCTTCCGGTACTCGGCCCTCCGGTCCGATCAGCAGCGTCGGAACACCGCAGGTCCGGCTGTGCACCGTGCAGACCCGGGTGCCGGGCTTCGCCCCGGCGCGGACCTCGGACACGTCGAAGCCCGCCTCCACGAGACGCGCCCGCGCCGCTTCCGTGTCCGGGACGCGCCACGCGAGACCGCCGTAGTGGTCCGGGGCATCCACCTTCACCTCGAGCGGTCCGGCCACTTCGACGGTCACGCCGCCGACACGGAAGAAGAGGATGCGGACGCCGCGCGCCTCGAAGCTCCGATCGAGGGCCAGGCGCAGGCCGAGCTGCTCGGCGTAGAGCTTCCGCGAGGCATCGACGTTGCCGGAGAGCACCACGGCGTGGTCGAGCGCACCGACCGCGGCACCGGCCGCAACCCGCGGCTCGCAGAGGGGCAGCACGTCGGGCGGCGAGCGGCGTTCGATGCCAAAGAGCAGCACACCGCGCGTCGCGGCGGGATCGGCGTAGACGTTCGACCAGCGGCGGATCGCGCCACTCTCCGTATCCCGCCCCAGGCCGTCCTCGGGTCCCCGCGGCCCGAGTCCCACCGCGCGCCACGCCCCGGCGCACGCCGCCGCGTCGGGTGTCGCAAACGCCAGGGCGACCATTCCCTCGCCGGTACTTTCGAGCCGCGCGGCAACCCCGGCGCCAACCGGTCCATCGCCCGCCGGCGTCAGCAGTTCGAGCGCGGTGTTCTCGAGCCGGAAGAGCACGTTCGCGGTGCCGGCGCCCGGGTGCTCGCCCCGCCACGACAGCGGGCGGCCGAGCAACGCCTCGGTGTGGCGGGCGGCGGACTCCAGATCCCGCACGGCAACGACGATGTGATCGAGAGCGACGAGCACGGACACATTCTGTCACAGAAAGCGTGCGCTAGATTCGCCCCGTGACGCGGATTCTCGGCATCGCGCTCCTCGCGCTGCTCACAGGCTGCGGTGATTCGCGGCCCAACCTGCTCCTGGTCACCATCGACACGCTCCGCGCGGACCGGCTCGAGTGCTACGGGGGGCCGCCGGGGATCGGACACCGCCTGTGCGAGCTCGGCGCCGAAGGAACGCGCTTCGAGTGGGCATTCTCGACAGCCCCTTCCACCTCTCCCTCGGTGGCATCGCTTCTGACCTCGCTCCACGTCCCCGACCACCGCGTGACCCAGAACCTCGAGAGCACGCTTCCGGACGAGGCGCTGAGCGTCGCCGAGGTGCTGGGCGAGGCCGGCTACGCCACCGCCGCGTTCGTCTCGAACCCCATGCTCCACCGCGTGCGCCGGATGAACCAGGGCTTCGACGTGTACGACCACCGCATGCAACGCCGCGAGCCGAACCGGCCGGGCTACGCCGAACGCAACGCCGCGGAAACGACCCAGGCGGCACTGGCCTGGGCCCGCACGAAGCCGCCCGAGCCGTGGTTCCTGTGGGTGCACTATCAGGATCCGCACGGTCCCTATCTTCCTCCGGGCACCGGCCCGGTGCGGGACCCGGACAACGGCCGGCGACTCCCGGTGCTCGAAAACGACTCGGGCCGCGGCGGCATTCCGCGCTACCAGGCACTTCCGGGGCTCGCTTCGCCCGAGGCCTACGAACAGCTCTACCGGGCGGAGATCGCCCAGCTCGACGCCCAATTCGAAGCACTCGTCGACGGACTCGACGCGCTGGGTGCACCGCCCGCCATCCTGGTAACGGCCGATCACGGGGAAGCCTTCGGCGAGGACGGCTACTGGTTCGCCCACGGTCACTCGGCCGGGATCGACCAGATCCGCGTGCCCCTGCTCTTCCGTCCGGCACCGGGAAGCCGCGGCAAGGGTGTCGCGCCGGAACCGGTGAGCCTCGTCGACGTCGCGCCGACGCTGCTCGCGCTCGCGGGCACCCAGGTGCCCCAGGCATTCGTGGGCCGCGCGCTCGCCGTGCACGCCGGCGATACCCCGGCCGCCGAGCGCCCGCTCTTCGTGGAGGCCAGCCGCCAGGCCGCCGTCGTCGTGGGCCGCGACTACTACGCGCGCGACCGCCATCCCGGCGCCACGGTTTCGTCCGAGGGCCGCGCCTGGGGCGACGAAAACCCGGCGCTTCCCGCGCGCACCACGACACTGCGGCCCGGGGGAACGGCGGCGCGCTACGAAACGGTGACCGCCCCGCGTGCGCCGCTCGAAGACGCACTGGCTGCCTATCTCGAGGAGCACCCGCTCACCGACACCCCGCCCGCCGACGACCGGGCCCGGGGCGAGGTCCCCGGCGCGCTGCGCGACCAGCTCCGGGCGCTCGGCTACGACAGCGACGAATGAGCGCCTAGAGATCCCAGAAGAGATCCTCGTTCGTGAGTTCGGGCTCTTCGGAGGCGGCCGGACCCGGCGCTCCGGTGCCATCGTCCACGCCGCGGCTCAGACGTTCCACCTGTTCTTCGAGGTCGCGGGTCTCGTCCTCCCAGTAGCGCGGGCTTCCGAAGTGGGGAAAGGCGTCCGGAAAGGCCGGGTCCTCCCAGCGGCGCGCGATCCACGCCGCGTACCAGACGAAGCGGAAGGCGCGAAGCGGCTCCACGAGCCGCAGCCAGCGCGCCTCGAACGGGCGGAACTGGCGGTAGGCCTCAACCAGACGCTCGCGCTGGCGCACTCCCTCGGCATCGCGCCCGGGCAACAGCATCCAGATGTCGTGCACTGCCGGACCGACGGCAAAATCGTCGAAGTCGAGGAAGAACCAGCCGGCGTCGCCGTTGAGCAGATTGCCCACGTGGCAGTCGCCGTGAATGCGGTGGAGCGGCACGCCGGCGCTCCAGTCCTCGTAGAGCCGTGCCACGTCCTCGACCGCGGCGCGGTAGCGGCGCTGGCACTCGGGCGGGAGGCAACGCTCTTCGAGTACGGCCAGGGCATCGCGCACGACCCGCGCGTCGAGCTGAGGGCGGTGGGGCGCGGCGCCGGCCGCGCCGACGTTGTGGATGCGGGCCAGCAGACGCCCCACCACATCGATCTGCTCGTCGCTGAACTCGTCGGGCGCGCGCCCGCCGGTGCGCGGCCAGACGGCGCAGTGGATGTCCTCGACCGTGTGCAGCGTTTCGCCGTCCGGAAACGCCAGCGGCGCGCACACGGGGATCTCCGCCGCGCGCAGGTCCGCGAGAAAGCCGTGCTCTTCGAGGATCGCCGCGCGGCTCCAACGCCCCGGCCGGTAGAACTTCACGACCACGTGGCGCTCGGATTCGAGGCGGACGTCGAAGACCCGGTTCTCGAGACACATGAGGGGCGTCACGTGACCGGTGGGCGCGTAGCCGCCTGCCTCCACGGCAGCCAGCACCGCTTCCGGCGTCAGGGCGAAGAAGAACTCGGACACGATGGACGGCAAAGTGTCCCCGAGTTGGACCGGCGGCGCCCGGATTGCCGGGCCCTGCCCGTTTCGTTAGCTTTCTCAAGCACTTGCGAGCGAGTCTTCGATGAGCGAACGCGACCGCCCCTGGGTCTTCCGCACCTACTCGGGCCACACCTCGGCGCGCGCGAGCAACGCGCTCTACCGGACCAACCTCGCCAAGGGGCAGACGGGGCTCTCGGTGGCCTTCGATCTGCCGACCCAGACGGGCTTCGACTCGGACCACCCGCTCGCCCGGGGCGAAGTCGGCAAGGTCGGTGTGCCCGTGGGCCACATCGAGGACATGGAGCTGCTCTTCGAGCAACTCCCGCTCGACCGCATGAACACGTCCATGACGATCAACGCGACGGCCGCCTGGCTGCTCGCGCTCTACGTCGCCACGGCCGAGCGCCAGGGCGTCGACCCGCGCACCCTCCAGGGCACGACCCAGAACGACATCATCAAGGAATACCTCTCCCGGGGCACCTACGTGTTTCCGCCCCAGCCCTCGATGCACCTCATCGGCGACATGGTGGCGTACGCGGTCGAGCAGATTCCCAAGTGGAATCCGATCAACGTCTGCTCCTACCACCTGCAGGAAGCCGGCGCGACGCCGGTGCAGGAGATCGCCTACGCGATGGCCACGGCCATCGCCGTTCTCGACGGCGTCCGGGCGCGCGAGGACCTGCCGGCGGAAGCGCTGCCGCGGGTCGTGGGCCGCATTTCGTTCTTCCTCAACTCGGGCATCCGTTTCGTGGAAGAGATCTGCAAGGGCCGCGCCATGGCCGAGCTCTGGGACGAGATCACGCGCGAGCGCTACGGCGTTGGGGACGAAAAGCTCCGCCGCTTCCGCTACGGCGTGCAGGTGAACAGCCTGGGGCTCACCGAGGCGCAGCCCGAAAACAACGTGATCCGCATCGCGCTCGAGGCGCTCGGTGTCACGTTCTCGAAAAAGGCGCGCTGCCGCGCGCTCCAGCTCCCGGCCTGGAACGAGGCGCTGGGATTGCCGCGCCCCTGGGACCAGCAGTGGTCGCTTCGCATCCAGCAGATCCTGGCCTACGAAACCGACCTGCTGGAGTACGAGGATCTCTTCGACGGCTCCCACGTGGTGGAGGCGCGGACCCGCGCGCTGATCGGCGAGGCGCGCGCCGAGCTCGACGAAGTGCTGGCCCAGGGAGGCGCCGTCGCCGCCGTCGAGAACGCCTACATGAAACGCCGCCTGGTCGAGAGCCAGACGGCGCGGGCGCGCGCCATCGAAGACGGGGAGCACGTCGTCGTAGGCGTGAACCGGTTCACCGAAGGCGAGCCGTCCCCCCTGCTCGAAGGTGCGCGGTCGGTTCTGCGGGTAGACGCATCGGCCGAACGCGAGCAGATCGAGCGGCTCCAGGCGTTTCGCAGCCGCCGCAGCGACGCGGACGTAACCGCCGCACTCCAGGGCTTGAAGGAGGCGCTGGCGAAGGGCGCGAACATCATGCCGCCCTCGATCCGCGCCGCCCACGCGGGCGTCACCACCGGGGAATGGGCCGACGCCCTGCGCGCACGCTTCGGCGAATACCGCGCGCCGACGGGAGTCGTGGCGCACGCGGGAAACGGCGGCGGCGAACGCACACTGGCCCTGCGCGAACGCGTGCACGCGCTGACCGGGCGCCTGGGCCGCCCGCTCAAGTTGCTGGTGGGAAAACCCGGCCTCGACGGACACAGCAACGGCGCCGAGCAGATCGCCGTGAAGGCGCGCGACGCGGGCATGGAGGTCGTCTACGAGGGGATCCGCCTCACGCCCACCGAGATCGTGCAGTCGGCCCGGGACGAGGGTGTGCACGTGATCGGCCTTTCCATTCTGTCCGGCTCCCACGGCGTACTCGTGGTCGACGTACTGGAAGGCCTGCGCCAGGCGGGGCTCGCGGAGCTCCCGGTGGTGGTGGGCGGCATCATCCCCGACGAAGATGCAGCGGCCCTGCGCGAGGCCGGCGTGCGCCGCGTCTACACACCGAAGGACTTCGACCTGACGCGCATCGTGGGCGAGATCGTCGACGTCGTCGCGGAGTCCGCCGCTGTCCACTGAGGCCACGAAACTCGCGCGCCGGCTGCTGGCGCGGGACCGAAGCGCCGCGGCCGAAGCGCTGAACCTGGCCGACGACCGGCGTCCGCAGCAGCGGCGGGAGGCACTCGCGTTGCTCGAGACCCTCGAGCGCGAGACGCCCGCACCCGGCGCGCCCCGGGTGGGTCTTACCGGCCCGCCCGGGGCCGGCAAGTCGACGCTGCTCGACGCGCTCGTGCGCACCCTGCGGCCCCGGGGCGAGACCCTGGCGATCGTCGCGGTCGACCCCTCGAGCCAGCAGTCGGGCGGCGCACTGCTAGGCGATCGCGCCCGCGTGCGTTCCGGGGCCGCCGACGAGGGGGTCTTCCTGCGTTCCATGGCGGCGCGCGACCAGCTCGGCGGGCTGGCCGAGGCGACCCGCGCCGGTGTCACCATCCTCGCCGCGGCCTTCGACCGGGTCTTGGTGGAAACGGTGGGGGTGGGGCAATCGGAGGTCGAGGTCGCGTCGCTGGTGGACACGCTGGTCTACGTGGCGAGCCCCGGCGCCGGCGACCTGCTCCAGTTCATGAAGGCCGGGGTGCTCGAGGCGCCCGATCTCTTCGTGGTGAACAAGGCCGACCTCGGCCCTGCAGCCGAGCGCACCGCGGGCGAGCTGGCCGGAGGGCTCGGCCTCGGCGAGCGCCGCGACGCCGGCTGGACACCGCCGGTGCTGCTCGTATCGGCACGCGACGGCGCCGGGATCGAGGCGGTGGCCGAAGCCCTCGGGGCGCACTTCGAATACCTTTCGGCGGGCGGCCGGTTGGCGGGGCGGCGCCGACGCGGCGTGGAGGCATGGTTGCTCCGGGCGCTCGAAACGCGCTACGGAAGCTACGGTATCGAGCAACTCGGCGGAGAAACGGCCGTGCGTGGGCGACTCGATGAGGGCGCATCTGCCTTCGCGGCCCTGGCGCACCTTGCCGACGAAATCGAAGAGACACTGGGCAAGCCGCGCTGACGGCGCCCCGGCGGACCGCGTTGTCGCAGGAAATTGACACGCTCTTCGAGGCGGTGCGGGACGCCGCAACCTCGAGCACCTGGTCGCGCGGCGTCGAACTCGCCCGCACGGGATCGGTGCACGGCGAGCGCGACGACGGCGCTGAGGTGGTGCTCCGCGTTGCAACGCCGGGCGGCCTCGTAAGCCCCACGGTGCAGCTTTTCCCCGAAGACGAGGACTGGGACTGCGACTGCCGCGCCCGCGCCGCGGCGTGCGAGCACACCGCGGCTGCCGTCATCTCCCTGCGCCAGGCGCGCCGCCAGGGAAAGGCGCTTCCCGAACGGCGCCGCAGCGCTGGAAACATCGGCTACCGGCTCTCGCGCGAGGGGGACGGGCTCGCCATCGAGCGCATGATCGTGACGGAGCGGGGCGAAACCCGGCTCACGACGACCCTCGCCGCGCTCGCTTCGGGTCGCGTGGCGGGCCCGGACTTCGTGGCGACCCAGGGAGACCTGGCGGTGGAGCACACGCTGGGCTCGAAGCGCCGGGGGCGGATACCGCGGGGTGTGCTGCCGCGTCTCGTGAGTCAGCTCGGCGAGTGCGGCGACATCCGGCTCGACGGCGAGCCCGTGGCCGCCTCGGCGGACGCGCTGCGATTCGTCGCGGTGGTCGAAGACGACGACACCGGCTTCCGCGTGCGGGTCGGCCGCGAGGAACTCGTCGACGAGACATTCGAATCGTGCATCGCCCTGTGCAACAAGCAGCTGCGGCCACTGGGTTCGTCCGGGCTGCTCGGGCGCGACCTCGACCTCTACGGCGACCGCGGGCGCCACTTCGGCCCGGACGAGGCCGGCGTGCTGGCCACCGAGGTGCTGCCCGAGCTCTCCGACCGGGTCGGTATCGACGTGCGCACGCGCCGCCTGCCGCGGGCCGTGCGCGAAAAGCCGCGCATCGCACTCGAGGTGAGCCGCAGCGGCGACGCGCTCGAGCTATTCGCGACGCTCGTCTACGGCGACCCCCCGATCGCGCGCGTCGACGCGGGCCGGCTGGTGCCGCTCGGCAGCGGCAGCGTTCCGCTGCGCGACGAAGCCGCCGAGCGCGGAGCGCTGCGCCGGCTGCAACGAGAGCTCCAGTTGCTGCCAGGGCGCCGGATCCGCGTCGAAGGCGAGCAGGCCGCACAGCTGGCCGAACGCCTGTCGGCCTACGACGGCAGCCTCCAGGGAGACGCCCACCGGGAGTTCTTCCGCACCGCGCCGCTCGAGGCGCACTTCGAGACGGCCGGCGACGACTTCTCGCTGCACTTCGAGACCGGCGGCGAGGACGAGGTGCGGCGGGCCGACCCGGGCCGCGTGCTCTCGGCGTGGGCGCGCGGCGAGAGCCTGGTACCGCTCGTCGGTGGCGGCCTGGCGCCGCTGCCGCGCGATTGGCTCGCGCGTTTTGGTGACCGACTGGCGGACCTATTCGCCGCGCGGGAAGCCGTGGGCGGAAAGGAAGCGGCGCTGCCGCCCGCGGTGCTGCCCGAGCTCGCCGAACTCTGCGCCGAGCTCGACGCACCGCCGCCGCCGGGACTGAGCCGGATCGAGCACGTGCTCGACGCCACGGGCGAGCTGCCGGCGGCCGCGCTGCCCGCCGACCTCCAGGCCACGCTGCGCGACTACCAGCGCCGCGGCATCGACTGGCTCTGTGCGCTGCGCGACGCCGGCCTCGGGGCGCTGCTCGCCGACGACATGGGTTTGGGCAAGACGCTCGAGGCGCTCTGCGCGTTGCGCGGGCGCACGCTCGTCGTGTGCCCCACGAGCGTACTTCCCAACTGGGCCGCCGAGGCGGCGCGCTTTCGGCCGGGCCTCTCGGTCTGCGTCTACCACGGTGCCGGACGAAAGCTGAACCCGGGTGCGGACCTCACGCTCACGACCTACGCGCTGCTGCGCCTGGACGCCAAGCACCTGTGCGCGGAAAGCTGGGACACGCTCGTGCTCGACGAGGCGCAGAACGTGAAGAACCCGGACAGCCAGGTCGCGCGGGCCGCGTACACCCTGCGCGCCGACTTCCGCATGGCGTTGACGGGTACCCCCATCGAAAATCGGCTCGACGAGTTGTGGAGCCAGCTCCACTTCACGAACCCCGGCCTGCTCGGCGGGCGTCGCGATTTCGACGAGCGCGTGGCGCGACCGATCGCCGCCGGGGACGCGGCGGCCGCTGCGCGGCTGCGCGAGCGCATCCGTCCATTCCTGTTGCGGCGGCTCAAGGCCGAGGTGGCTCCCGAGCTGCCGCCGCGCACCGAGACCACGCTCTACGCCGAACTCGATCAGGAAGAGCGCCGGCTCTACGACGCGCTCGTGGCGGCGACGCGCGAAGACGTGGTGCGGCAACTCGAAGGGGGCGGCTCGGTGCTCGCCGCGCTCGAGGTGTTGCTGCGCCTGCGCCAGGCGTGCTGTCACCGCGCGCTGGTGCCGGGGCAGCAGGCCGCGGGCTCGTCGAAGCTGGCGGTGTTGATGGAAGAGCTCGACGAAGCCGTCTCCGAGGGGCACAAGGCGCTCGTGTTTTCGCAGTGGACCTCGATGCTCGACCTGGTGGAGCCGCACCTGGCCTCCGCAAGCCTCCCCTTCGGCCGGCTCGACGGCTCGACCCGGGACCGCGCGGGCGTGGTGAACCACTTTCAGGCCGAAGACGGCCCGCCCGTACTGCTGCTCTCGCTCACGGCCGGGGGCACGGGGCTTAACCTCACGGCGGCCGACCACGTCTTCATCCTCGACCCGTGGTGGAACCCGGCCGTCGAAGACCAGGCGGCCGACCGCGCACACCGCATCGGCCAGGACCGCCCGGTGATGGTGCACCGCCTGGTGGCGCGGGACAGCGTCGAAGAACGCGTGCTCGCGCTCCAGGAACGCAAACGCGAGCTCTCCCGTGCCGCCCTCAGCGACGGCGGTGCTGCCGCGGGCCTCACCCGCGAAGACCTGCTGGCCCTGCTCGATTGAGGAGGCGACACCTGACCATCGACCCCGGAAGCGACACAACGCCGCGCCCGGCGCGCACCGCAATTGCGCAGCGGCAGCGCCCGTGCTGAAGTGGCTCGCCCGCATCGGTCTCGCGCTGCTCTTCGCCCTGCTCTTTGGCTTCGCCATCGGAACGGCGCTTCGCCTGCGAATGGAGCCTCCGGTCGTGTACATCGGAGCCGTTGCCGACCCTTCCCCCGCCGCCCACGGGGCCGTAGCGCATGTGGTCCGCGATCCCGGGGATCTCGACGTCGGCGATCGCCGCGACCTGAATCAGCGAGCGGTGGAGATGCGCGCGCAGCGCCTCCAGGCCGGCGAAGTAGAGCGCCTGGTCCTCGTGCCGGCGATGGGAATCGGACGGCCGCCCTGCGGCGCCTCCGGCGCCGAACTGCTGCTCGAAGGTCAGGAACTGGCGAATCCCCTCGCGCAGGAGGTAGAGCGGCCCGTCGGTCAGGTCGGCCAGCGCGACCTGCTGATCGACGAGCAGGCTGCGGATCTCCTGGAGCGAGGCCAGGGCCTGGTCGATGCAGCCGTCGCAGCACTCGAAGGCGTTGAGCACGCGGCGATCAGCCAAGCGGATCACGACCTCGCGAGCCACCCGCTTCTCCCGGTCCTCGAGCCGCACGGAGAAGCTCACGAAGGGCAGGCTGATCGAGACGCCCTCGACCCGCTTCTGAAAGGTCCGGCGCGCCTTCTGGAGGAGCGCCGAGAGATCGAACTGAAACGGGGGCTCGAGATCTTGCATGCCGCCCTCGCGGCTACCCGCGTTGGGCAGCCTTGGCCGAGACGAGCGAGTTGACGAGGCGGATCACGGCCCGGCGGTCCTTCTCGAGAACGGGGCCGACATCCGCTTCATCCAGCAGATGCTCGGACACGCGAAGCTCGAGACGACGCAGATCTACACCCAGGTCTCGATCCGCAAGCTTCAGGAGATCCACCGCGCGACGCACCCGACGGCGAGGCACGAACGAACGCCGACGAAACCCGCCGACGCGACGGACGAGCCGACCGCGGACGAGCTCCTCGCGACCTTGGAAGCGAAAGCGAGCGACGAAGAAGAACAGTAGGAGCGGCTACGCCGCTCAAGCCCGGAGAGCCCCCGGCCCGCCCGGCCGGCGCTCACGATCGACTTGGGTTGCTATGCGCAGAGCGGCCCGGAGGCGGGCTCGAGGAAGCGCGAACGGTCTTGCCCGCTGCGACGCCCGGCCCAAGCGGCGGAGGGGGCCGGCCTCCCTCCGCAAGGCTCCGGGCACGGGCAAGCCGGGCAAGCAAGGGCCGCGCCCGGCCCTCCGAAGCGCAGCGACTAAGCGAAGGCGTGTAGCGCGGGCCGGTCACGTCCCTTGCTTGCCCTGTCCGATAAAGCGCTTTATCCGACCTTGCCCTGGCCGGCCCCCTCCTTGGACTCCGCTTCGCTCCAAGTTGTCATAGCCGAAGGTTATGACAACTTGGGCCGGGCTCGGCTGTGCCGGCGCGAACGCCGTGCCTCCGACAAAGAGCGCCCGCCTCCAGACCTCGTGCCACGAACCAACTTGGTTGCTAGGCGAACGCTGCGCCGACCGTCCCGTCCGCCCCCCAACGGGGGGCTCCCCGGAGCGAAGAGAAGAGCAAGAGGGGCCGCGCTGCGCGCGGCCCCGGAGAAGACAGCTTCGGCGCGGCTAAACCCAGTCCGCAACCTTGAGCCCGCGCACGCGCCGGAAGTGCTTCAGGTTGTGCGTGACGAGTGTCAGACCGAGCCGCAGCGCGTGCGCCGCAATCATCGTGTCGAGCGCGCCGATCGGCGTCCCCTTCGACATCAGCGCGGCGGCCACCTTCCCGAACCGATCTGCGGCCTCATCATCAAAGGGAACCACGGCGACGTCGCCCACGAAGGCCTCGATCAGGCGGTGCAAGCGGCGAGAACGGCGCCGCTCGGCGCCGAACCGAAGCTCAGCCAGCGTAATCGCGCTCATGCCCAGATCCGAGGGCTGGTGGGCCTGGATCTGATCCGCGACGCCTCCCTCTCCCCGCAGCGCATAGCTCACGCTGTCGGTGTCGAGCAGAAACCTCAAGCGAACGGATCCCGGACCTTCGAGAGCGGCTCCTGCTTCGGTCGCTCGATCTGCTCCTTCCACTGGCCGAGGCAGGCCAGGAACGCCTCCGACCACTCGTCCGCCGGCTCGAGGACCACGCGGTCGCCCTCGCGGTGCACCAGCACCTCGTCTTGGTCCTCGAAGCGGCAGTCCTTGGGAAGGCGAACCGCCTGGCTCCCACCGTTCTGGAAAAGCTTGGCTCGATGCGACATGACCAGAAGTATATACTCTTGTCTATACTCTGCAACATCGGCCCCGGACCCCCCCTCCTTTAGCCGCCGGCGGCGCCACGGCTAAAGGAAGAACCCGCTCCGAGCCGCGGGCTTGCGTAGGCGAAAACTCGCGTCTGGGCTTCGAACGAGCGAATCGGGGAAGGCAACCGGAAACTCCGGCGCTAACCGCTGGAGTGCGCCTGCGAAAGCCGTGGGTGTACGACGCGGATGCGTCGGGATGTGCTGTTGTCCCAGAGTGCAGCTTCCCGGCTTGACTTCGGCTCGTTCGTCTACGGTCTCACCACATCAGCCAACGCAACCGTGACCGGGATCGGTTCTCGCGAGGAGTCGTTCAGCATAGGCAGGGTGCTTGGGAACGACACGGGCTTCGCGGGCCAGCGGGACATCACGATCCGAACGAGTCTGTCGGAGCCAGCCCCAGTCTTTGGGCAACCAGCAGCGGGCGGCTTCGATATCGGCGTAGATGCTGCTGCTTTTGCATTCGTCGGGACGCCTCGCCAACTGACAAATGCGACCGTCACGGACGGGAGCCTCGCGGAGATCGAGTTGAAGGTGTTCCACCTACTTGACCTGACCCCTTCATATCGATCCGGCATGTAGATTCGGATCGAGCAAGGAGCAGGTCGAATGGGCAGGAAACGCCACACCGCAGAAGAGATCATCG
>PBYF01000145.1 GCA_002729515.1 Deltaproteobacteria bacterium | reverse complement strand
TTCTGAGTTCCAGCGGGTGCCGCTCCCTCTACACGCTGTTCTGAGTTCCAGCGGGTGCCGCTCCCTCTACACGCTGTTCTGAGTTCCAGCGGGTGCCGCCAGCGCCACCCCGGTAAAAACGCGTGCGCCATCGCAGGCGAAGCGGCCGCTGAAGTTTCGGGTACCGGCCGCAGCGGGGACAGCGTCCCTGACCACGGTCGCGGTGAAGCTGGACTCCGCAGGCGAGAACGCGATCTCGACATCGTGGAAGCCGAGAAAGGTTCGAGTCAGCGGGTAGTAGCACTTGTAGGTGCTTTCTTTGGCGCTGAAGACGAGCTTCTCCCAACTCGTACCCGGCGGCGGCGCGCAGTCCGCCATCCGCGCGAGTTCCGACGGTCGGCAGATTCGGGAGACCAGTTTGGGATCGAGCGGTGCGGCGACCTCCGCGTCCAGGCCGAGACCCGCGAAGTGCTGGCAACGCGCCACCACCGCACCGCAGTAGCCGCCGCAGTGGCTGATGCTGCCCACGACCCCTTCGGGCCAGCGCGGCGTGCGATCCGAATTGGGGAGCAGCGGAGCCGGTGGCACCCCGAGGCGAGCCAGCGCTTCGCGCGCGCACAGGCGCCCGGCCGTGAACTCGCGGCGTCGCTTGGCCGCTGCCCGCTCGATGCAGGCCGCCTCCTCAGGGAAAAGGCTGCCCTCCCACATCGCTTCGCTGGCGACCAGCGCGATGGCGCCGTCCGGAAAGAGCGCCTCGATCAAATTAGCGCCCGAGTTCCACCCGGCGGAATACCGCCACCAGAAGCACCGCACTGGCGACGGCCCAGGCGAGCGCTCGGGCCGTCACCAGGGCGACATTCACACCCTCCGGGGCCTCGGGTCCGAGCCAGGGCGCAAGCGCTGCAATCGGCGCGGCGGCCAGCGGCGGTCCGATCGCTGCGAATGCACCAATGGGTCCCGAGAATTCGCTGCCCAGCTGCGTCGCCACTTCGATGCTCGCCAGTCCCCAGACGCTCGCCAGAACGGCGAGCGAGGTCAGCGTGCTCCCCAGCCAGAGCGAGAGCGCCATCGCCAGCGCCGCCACGCACACCCCGTTGAGCAGGATGAGGCTCGTTGCAGCCACGGCAGGCCCGGCGATGAGGCCCTGCCGGACGTAGAGCAGCCAGGCGGTGGCCCCCAACACGACGGCCCCCGCCAGAGCCGCCATCGCCCAGGCACCGGCCAGGCGGGCGAGGGCGTAGCCGACCCGCGAGATCGGACGAGCCAGCAGCAGGTTCGCCGAGCCGTCATTCAGGGGCTCCGTCAGGTGGTCAGCCGCCAGTACGCCCGCCAACACGGCGGTCCAGAGTCCCAGGAGCACCATCATGGCGAGCCCGCCGGCGCCCGCGACCTGCGGAAGAGTGACGGCTTCACCGCCGCTCGTCAGGCTTGGGCTGCACGACGTGCACGTATCGATGAAGAAGAGCGAGATGAGCGCCAACGCCGCAATCGCGGGAACGATCCGGCGCCGGACAGCATCGGAAAACGCCTCGGCCGCAAGCCATGCGAAAATGCGGGGAGCCGCCGGCATCAACCGCGCACCGCGCGCACGAAGGCGTCTTCGAGAGTCTCTCCCGGCCGGGTGAGTTCGTCGATCGCACCCTCCGCCGCCACCCGACCCTCGTTGACGATGACCACCCGATCGCAGATGCGCTCGACCTCGGAGAGCACGTGCGAACTCACCAACACCGTACAGCCCCGCTCGCGTTGCTCCCAGATCCAGTCGCGGGCGTCGCGAATACCGAGCGGATCGAGGCCGCTGGTGGGCTCATCGAGGAGCAGCACCTCCGGCTTCCCGAGCATGGCCTGGGCAAAGCCCACCCGCTGCACGAGACCCTTCGAAAGCTCGCCGAGGCGCTCGCTCGCCCGGTGCGCGAGCCCGGTCCGCTCGAGCACGGCAGCGACATTTCGCGCGAGGTCGATGCCCTCGAGCCCGGCCAGCCGGCCGTGGAGCTGCAGGAGGCCGACGATGCTCATCCGTGCCGGCACCCGCAACCGCTCGGGCAGGTAGCCAACCCCGGCCCGAGACGCGGCGAAGCGGGTCTCCCGACCGCGCAGCCGCACCCTGCCAGCGGTCGGCTGGGTGAAGCCCAGCAGCAGGCGCAGCGCCGTCGTCTTGCCGGCGCCGTTGGGGCCGAGGAGCCCGAGCGCCACGCCCCGGGGCAGCTGCAGGTCGAAATCCCGCAGGGCTGCGCGACGGCCATAGCGCTTGGTAACTCGGGAGATCTCGAGGGCCAGCATCGGGCAGAGAACCTACCATCCACGCCAGAGATCGGGCAGGCGCGTTCAGGCAAATGCCGCGCGCGGTCGAAGAAGAGTCCATGGCTGAAGCGGCTCCTGCCGATGAGCGCGAGCGGCTGCTCCGGGCACTCGACCACGGAGCTGCGGCAGCATGCGATCTCGCCCGTTGGATGAACGCGCACCCGGAGCCATCGCTCCAGGAGCGCGAGACCCAGGCGCGTTACATCCGCTACCTGGACGAGCACGGCTTTGCCGTAGAAACGGGCACGGCGGGCCTGGCCACGGCCTTCGTCGCCAAATGGGGCGCGCCCGACGCGCCGGTTTGTGCGGCGCTGCTGGCCGAGATGGACGCGCTGCCCGAGATCGGTCATGCCTGCGGCCACAGCCTCTCGGGTCCAGCGAGCCTGCTCGCAGCCGCAGGCCTGGCCGCGGTCGTGCCGTCCGATGCCCTGCGCCTGCAGGTGGTGGGCTGCCCAGCCGAAGAAACCGGTATCGGCAAGCGCCGCCTCGCGGCGGCGGGCGTCTTCGAAGGCTGCGATGCGGTGCTGGTGGCGCACGCATCAGATATGCGCCGGGCTCACCGGCTCTTTCTGGGCAACCGGAAGTTCGAGTTCGTCTTCCACGGCCGCGCGGCACACGCCGCTGCCTACCCGGAGGAGGGCACCAATGCCCTCGACGCGGTGATCGCGACTTTCGTCGCGGTGGGGCTCCTGCGTCAGCAGCTCGCGGACGGCGTGCGTCTCCACGGCATCGTCTCCGAAGGCGGCAGCGCCCCGAACGTGATCCCCGAGCGGGCGAGCGCCCGGTTCTGGGTCCGGGCACTCGATCGGGCGGTCCTCGACGACGCCGCGTCGCGGCTGGTCCAATGCGCGCAGGGCGCCGCCGCGGCCACCGGCACCCGGCTCGAGGTGCAAGAAGACGAGAGCAGCTCGCCGCCGCTGCGCCCCAACCAGGCACTTGCCGATCTCTACCGGCGCCAGCTCGACCGACTCGGACTCGAGGAAACCGCCGACGCGCCCGGTGCACGAATCGGCTCGAGCGACATCACCCACGTCTCGTACGTGGCGCCGACGATTCACCCGAACTTCCCGATCGGCCGGGACCTCCAGCTCCACACTCGCGCCTTCGCCGAGGCCGCGGGCACGCCCGCAGGGGAGGCGGGAATGCTCGAGGCCGCCCGCGCCCTTGCGCTCACCGTGCTCGCGTTGACGCGTGAGCCGGAGGCCCGCCGCGCCGTGGCGGACGCGGCTGCCTAGCCGATGGTTGCCGGAGCACGGCCGGCCCGGTGCCCACGGATCCTCCCGGACCGACCGCCACTAAAGGCGCATCGGACAACGGACCCCAGGGACCGCCGGACGGTCCCGATCGCGCTGCCGTCGCACCGGGAATCGAACGTTGTTTGCGCCTCCCGGGGTCGTTTGCGATTCCGGGGGTTTTCACCCTAACCTGCAGCCCGGGGTGTGAGAATGACCGCTTCGAGAGGGATCGGGGGCGGGGCGTATGCCCGGGCCCGGCAGAGGCTCGTGAAGAGCCTGGCCCATCAGGCTGTGGCTGACCAGCGAGTACTGGCGGCCTTGGGGGCCGTGCCACGCCACCGGCTCCTGCCCGAGGCGCTCCGGGAACGGGCCTACGCAGACCTGGCGCTGCCCATCGGCGCCGGCCAGACCATTTCGGCCCCGAGCGTCGTTGCCGCCATGACCGAGGCCCTCGAGTTGCGCGGCGAGGAGAGCGTGCTCGAGGTGGGAACGGGATCCGGCTATCAGGCGGCAGTTCTCGCCCGCCTGGCGGCTCGGGTCGTCTCGATCGAACGACTGCCGCGCTTGGCGGCCGACGCGCGCCGTGCCCTCGACACACTCGGAGTGACGAACGTGCTGGTCCACCTCGGAGATGGCAGCAAGGGACGCGCGGCCGACGCCCCCTTCGATGCGATCGTCGTTACGGCCGGCGGCCCCGAGGTTCCGCAACCGCTCCTCCAGCAGCTCGCCCCTGCGGGCCGGCTGGTCGGGCCGTTTGGCGCCCGTGAGGAGCAGGCGCTGGTGCGCATGCGCCGCACCGGCCCCGACTCTTTCGAGCGCGAGGTGCTGGGCCGATGCCGTTTCGTCGACCTGGTCGGGACACACGGATGGGCCGCGTAGGGCGCGGATTCGCCACGCTGGCCTTGCTGATCCTGGCGGGAGCCTGCAGCTCGCTTCCCAAGGGCGGCACCACGCATGTCGTGCGCCCAGGCGAGAATCTCTGGCGGATCTCTCGCCACTACGGCGTGACGGTCGACGAGCTCCGGCGTGCCAACCGCGTACGCGACGCTCACGCGCTCCAGGTGGGCCAGCAGCTTCGCATCCCCGGCGTGGAAAAGGCACCGCCCTCGGGCACCCTCGGGGGAGAACCGCGTGCGCCCCGTGAAAGGCCGCCCCCGGGAGACCGCGCGCTGGCGCTCAGGGAGGCCGACCTGCGCTTCGACTGGCCGGTCGCGGGCAGCGTCAGTTCCGGCTTCGGTTGGCGGCGCGGAAGGCGCCATGAGGGCATCGACATCCCGGCGAAGCAGGGCGCTGTGGTTCGTGCAGCCGAGGCGGGCCGCGTCATCTATGCGGGCACGCTCGGCGACTACGGGCGGGTGGTGATCGTCAAGCACGCTGGGCGCTACTCGACGGTCTACGCCCACAACCACCGCAACAAGGTGCGCAAGGGCCAGTTCATCGAGAAGGGCGACGTAGTCTGCACGGTGGGAAGAACCGGCAACGCGCGCGGCTCCCACCTTCACTTCGAGGTGCGCCGCGACCGCGTCGCCAGCGATCCGCTGCGCTACCTGCCGGATCACCGCCGCACGGCCAGCCGCTGATTCAGAGCAGCTCCTCGACTGCAGCGAGTACCTGCTTCGGCTCGAGTTCCGCGAGGCAGCGATTGAGCGTACAGGCCTTGCGCGCCGGCTTCTTGCAGGGGCTGCACGCAATCCCGGAGCGCACCACCCGCGCCGTGCCCCGTTGTCCGTAGGGGCCGTGGTGCGCCGAGTCCGTGGGGCCAAATAGCGCCACCGTGGGCACGCCCAGCGCCGCCGCCAAGTGCATCGTGCCCGTATCGATCGAAACGAAGACGTCTGTCCGCGCCACCAGGGCGGCAAGAGTGCCGACGCTCGTCGCGCCGGCCACGACGAGCGGGGCCAGCTCCGGCGGCGCCCCGGCACGTGCGGCGATCTCCTCAGCCAGCGCGCGCTCGCCGGCCGTCCCGGTCAGCACGAGCCGCGCTCCGCGCTCCGCGACAAGCCGCCGCGCCAACTCGCCCCAATGCGCCGCGGGCCAGGCCTTGTAGGTCTTGTGGCGAAGTCCCACGCTGCGCAGCAGGCGGTCCGGAAAGCGCGTGTAATGCGCCCCGGCCTGGATTCCCACCAGCGGCCGCACCGCTTCGGCCGCATGCGCGCGGAGCAGCGCGTCCGCCCGGGCAATGTCTTCCGGTCCTGGGAAGACCTCGTACGGGCGCGCGTCGGGCACGAGACCCAGCGGCGTGAGCAACCGCAGGTGCTTCTCACAGCTGTGCACGGCGGGCGGCAGCCCGGCCGGTTGGACGAGGCTGCTGCGGCTCATCACATGGCGCACTCCGGCCCGGGCGCAAACGCGCTCGAGCCAGTCGCGGGTCGGCTGGTCGGATTCGAAGACCAGGGCCAGGTCGTAACCCCGGCGCGCGATCTCGCGCACGAGCCACGGGCGCCGCAACACCCAGTTCGGCCGGTGCCAGCCCGGCTCGAACCGCAGCACTTCGTTGACCGCGGGGTGGTGGCGCACCAGCGCACCAGCTGGTCCTCCGGCGAGATAGTCGATGCACACCCCCGGCAAGCGTTCGTGCAACAACGACAGGGCCGGCGTCGTGAAGATCACGTCACCGAGACGCGAGAAGCGGATCGCAAGCACACGACGAATCCGGCCCGCGCGAGCGTCGACCTGCAGCGCGTCGCGGCGCGCCGCGAGCACAGCAGGTTCGCGGGAACGGCTCGTCGTGGCCATGGGAGACGCGTCGCCGTTGGTAGCGCACGCCCCCGGGCTACGCCCGACGACCAAAGTTCGATAGCGTGGCTCCCACGCCCCCGTAGCTCAGAGGATAGAGCGTCGGTTTCCTAAACCGTGCGTCCCAGGTTCGAGTCCTGGCGGGGGCGCCAGGAGTCACCCTCTCGCCCATCGAGGAAACCATGAACGTTGCGAATCGCGTAAATCCAGGCGCCGAGCAAATCGAGCAATTCCTCGGAGTCGAAGGACCCGTGACCATGGTCAATCTGCTGAAGTTTCGTGGAAACGCGGCCTACGAAGACGGGCGCGACCCGGAACTTTCGGGGGCCGAAGCCTATGGTCGCTACGCGAGGGAGATGAAGAAGCTCGTCGAGGCGAGCGGTGGCCGCTTCGTGTTTGGCGCGGACATCGCAGGCCTGCTGCTCGGCGAGGTCGAGGAGCTCTGGGACCAGATCGGAATCGTCGAATACCCTTCCTCGAGGGCGCTGGTTGCGATTGCGGCCTCGCCCGAGTTCCAGGCGATCGAAATCCATCGCGTGGCGGGACTCGCAGGGCAGCTCAACATCACCACCCGGGAAGTCGGCGTCGACGGCATCGGCCGCTGACCGCGGCAATCCCACCTGACATTCACACCCCCAACCGATCCAGGAGACAGTTTGATGTCCGACATCCCCGTTTTCGTCGTCGCCAATTTCACCATCGAAGACGCCGGAACCTACCGAAACTACGAAAAAGGGTTCTTCCCCATCCTCAAGAAACACGGTGGGGAGTTCCTGACCTACGACGATGAAAACTCGATTCTCGAGGGCCCCGAAGCGCCGCAAGGACGTGTGGTCCTGTTCAAGTTTCCCTCGGAAGAAGCGGCCCGGAGCTGGTATTCGGATCCCGACTACCAGGCCCTATCCGAGCACCGGCGCGCCGGAACGACGTTGAAGTTCCTGACGATCGTGCACGGTTTGCCACCGCGCGGCTGATCCGAGCCGGAGCATGCCCTCTCGTCCGCCGCTGCCGGGACGTTCTCGGTCGGCGCCGCCTCCGGACTTCATCGCAACGCATGCGGCACTCCTCAGCACGCGAGCACACGCCCCGTGGACACCGACAGCCACCGGGTTCATAGCGTGCAGCGGAGCTGCGAACTCATGGCCCACGCGATGGCTGCCCGGGCGGCAACGGCTCCTTGATCTCGCCGATTACGAAGACCGGGTGCTCCTGTAGCGTCTCCACCGCCAAGCCGTCGAGCCAGGCGTGCCGGTGCAGCTTCGCCCAGAGATCGGGCGGGAAGGCCCCGTAGACGGGTCGGCCCGCTGCCAGGTGAAAGTCGACGAGGGGACGGAAGTCGGCGAAGCGGTCGCGGCGCGGCAGCGCGATTCGGACGCGGTCCGTATCGAGGAGCCCGCAGAAGGGGTCCGGATGGGTGGTGAAGAGGATCGAGTCCGGGCGCACCAGCGGGCCCACCAGGCGCGAAAGATCGGCGTTGTAGCTCCGCAGCCAACGCGCTGCCGGATAGTCGTAGGCGAACGCGACGAGCGCGGCCCAGGTGAGCGCTGCCCCGGCCGCCGCACCAGTTGCCGTGCGCAGGACGCGGCCCGCACGTTCACCTTGCAGAGCGAAGGTGAGGCCGCTGACGGCGCAGGCCATGGCCAGGATCAGCGGCACGCCGAGCACGGCGGTCTCGGCGCCGGCGGAATCGCCGTCGCCCCGGCGAACGAGCACCGCGTAGACGACGATCCCCAGCCAGCCGGACACCCAGGGAGCTGCGCCGGCGCCGGCGCCCCACAGTTCCCGCAGCGTCCATGCCGTGAGGATGGCGAGGAAGGGAAGTGCCGGCGTCAGGTAGCGCAGGTTGAGACCCATGCCCCCGTCCCAGGTGAAGTAGCCGAACGCGGCGAGATAGCCGGCGGGTACGAGGCAAAGTGCTGCGAGCCTGCCGCGATCCGCGTGACCGCGCAGCATCGCGACGCACGGAAGCACCAGCAGGCCCAGGTAGGGAAGGCTCTGCAGCCAGGCCTTCTTCAGGTGCCCGAAGTAGACGAGCCCCCCAGTCGCGGAACGCGCCAGTGCGGGCCTCTCGGCGTCCGCTGGAAACCAGCGCAGATCGAACACGAGCGTCCCGACGCCCCGCGTGAGGCGTACCAGCAGCTCTCGCACCTCAGGGAATGCGAGCAGTGCGGCCAGCGCAATCCCGACAGCCGCAACGCCGCGGATGCCGCTGCCTCGCAAACGCGCCCGCGCACCGGGGTGCATTGCCGCACGGACTCCCGCCAGGATCGCCAGGCCGAGGGCGGCAACTGGAAGGTAGTGCAGCCACTCGCCGGCAGCGGATACACGGGGGCCGTAGGACAAGGGCGACCAGGTGTCGAACTTCAAGTGATTGATGAAGGAAAGTGCTACCAGCCCCGGCAGCATGCCGACGACCACGCCCAACGAAGCCCACGGGCGGCGCCCGTGCGCGAAGGCAAACGGCACCAGCAGACACGGGGCCGCCATCAGCACGTCGAGGCGAACACCCGTCCCGACACCCACGGTCGCGCCCGCCAGCAGGCACCACCCGAGGGCGGCGGGCTCGGTGCACGCCTCGAGCCCGCGCCAGGCGGCGGCGAATGCGCCCACCACGGCGAGCGTCGACACCGCGTGGGGCCAGGCGCCCTGAGAGTACTCCCAGAAATAAGTCGCGAGGCCCAGCACCAGCACCGCGCCCACGGCCAGGCCCCGATCGCGGAAGAGGCGTAGCGCCAGAGCTGCGGTGAGCGCCAACGCGCCGAGGAAGGCCAGGTTGTTCAGCAGCAGGAGCCCCGGGTACCCGAGCAGGCGATAGAAGGGCCAGGCCAGCCCCGCATAGAGAGCCGGCGTCACCGGATAGAGATGCCCGTTGCTCGGCTCGACCGAGACGAAGACCAGCTCCCGGCTCGGGTATTCCTCGTAGCCGTTCCAGAACGCCAGGCTTCCAGCGTCTGCGGCACGGGCCATCAGGTGGTAGGTGCACTCATCGACGCTCAAGTGCCCGGGCACGGCGCCGAGCCACGACGCCACGACGTGAGCACCGAGCAGTACTGCGAGCAGCACGCCGATCTTCAAGGCCCTACCGCCGCTCTTCAGAGGCGCCGTGTCGGCCCCTCTCCCGGCGCGCGATTTCGGCGAGCGGCGCGCTCAGTCCCAGCACGATCAGCACCGCGCCGAGCGGCTGCGCGTTCTGGCGCAGCCGAAAGCTCCACTCGTCGCGGTGACGCCCGTAGTAGTGGTTGCCGCGCACCTCGCTCCCGGACGCGAGCCACAGCCCGAGCACGAGCAGGATCGCCGTGGCCCAGCGGATCGGAATTCGGCGCGCGGACCACCACGCGGGCAACACCGCCAGGGGCACCGCGAGGAGCAGGTAGTAGTGGATCCAGATAACGGGCAAGAAGAGCAGCATCAGCGCTGCACCCAGGGCCAGCTCGAGTTCGAGGCTTCCGCGCCCCGGGTCGTCGTCGCGTGGCGGCGCGGCGGGCCACACCAGCGTGCGTCCGCCGCGCAGCCAGAGCAGGATCCCCATGCCGAGCAGGCTCGCGAGCAGGGCAGCGCTCACCGCCAGCGGACGCGCCGTCGTGTCCCAGTCGACGAGGCTCTTGGTGCTCAATACCCGCATGAATGCACCGTCCAGGCTCTGGTTGTTGAAGGCGGCCTGCGCACCGCCCAGGTTGTCGAAGATCACACGGTCCGCGTACTGGCCGAGCAGTTCCGGCCCGAAGGCCAGCGCCGACACTGCGACGCCGGCCGCAACGACAGCGGTCGCCGCGAGCGCCGCCTCGAGCCGCCGGCGCAACCCGAGGCCGACAACCAGTACGAGCGGTGGAATCTTCACCAGGCAAGCAACCCCGAGCAACGCACCAGCAGTGCGCCGCCAGCCCTCGCGGTGGAGCAGGTGGAAGAGGGCGAGCAGCAGCACCACGAGGGGCGTCGACTGCCCCTGGGCCAGGCTGCGCTCCAGCACGGGTGCAAAGCTCGTCAGGACGGCTCCCACCACGAGCGCACGGCGCGCCGTCAGGGGCGGGAAGTGCCGCGCTACCAACACGAGCGCAACGCCGAAGCTCAGCGCGAAGCAGGCCGCCTGGAGCCCCCAGAACAACCGCCAGGCCGCCTCGTAGTCGAGTCGTCCCAGCGGTGCGAGCGCCCAGGCCACCACTGGCAGATTCGTGAACCACTTGCGCTCGGGCGCATAGAGATCCCGCGTGTCGCCGCTCAGGACGACCCGGGCGGCCCCCCAGTAGCCCTCGAAGTCGTTGAGCCGCACTTCCGCCGTGGGCGCGATCCCAACCGCGAGCCACAGCACCAAGGCCGCCAGCCCCAGCAGCGCCAGCAGTGTCCCCCCGCGCCGCGCTCCCGCTGTTCCGGCGCCCACCACGCCGGAATCGTATCTCACGTTTCCCCCGAGGGCCGTAAAAACCCACGATCTCGCAACCAGTGTGCGATTTACGCGCGCCTATCACCACCTATCTACGGACCCCGGAAACGCTCGGACAAGAGCGCCGGCCGGACAAGTGAATTCAAAGCTTTGGAGGGACCGTGGAGATGCGACTGCTGCGGGTTCTATGGGGAATCGTTGCTCTCTTGGGAGTGGGGTTCGCGAGTTCGGCGCAGGCGGGCTCGATCAGCACAACTGGAGCAAGCGAGGACTGGCCCACAGAAATCCTCTCGGGCAACGGAAAGCTCGAGTTCAGCCACTTCCACGTGTACGGAATCGACGTGTCAGACCTCAACTGGGAAATCCTCGAGGACGGGCTGAGCGTGGCCCCCAATAAGAGCACCGAGGGGCATTGGGATTCCGATTTTTTCATGATCTCCTACAAGGTGACCGCCGTAGAAGACTCCATGCCGATTTCCGAGGCCTGGCTCAAGCTCGATTCCTCCACTGGGGACCACGGCTTCAGCAAGGTCCTCGCGATCGAGAAGCTCCTCGGGGTTGGCAATGGATTCCCACCCGAATTCGACTCGCTCCACACCTACGACATCCGGAACAAGTACAAGAAAGCCACCGACCACACGACATTCGATACGCCGAGAGATTCCGTCTACGTGACCAACAAGATACTCCTCTTCTCGGTTGGCTCGACCGCGACGTGGATAGGTGGCGAAAACCGATTCTCCGTCGTGCCCGAGCCCACCACCGCCGGCCTCCTCGGGCTCGGTCTGACCGGGCTCTTCATCCTGGGACGGCATCGCAACTAGTCAGGAAACGGGCCGGCCCCACTGCGCCGCAGCAAGTCGTCGAAGTAGTCGATGGTATGACGCAGACCCGTGTCCAGGGGCGTCTTCGGCTCCCATCCCAGGGTTTCTCTCGCGCGCGTGATGTCCGGGCAGCGCCGCACCGGGTCATCGCTCGGGAGCTCCGCGAAGCAGAGCTCCGAGCGGGAGGCGGTCAGCTCCAGAACCTTTTCGGCCAGCTCCCGGACCGTGAATTCTTGGGGATTACCCAGGTTGATCGGACCCGTCACCGCATCGGGGGTCCGCATCAGCCTCACGATGCCATCCACGAGATCCTCGACGTAGCAGAAGGAGCGGGTCTGCTCACCGCTTCCGTAGAGATTCAGCGGTGCGCCCTGGAGTGCGGCAACGATGAAGTTCGAAACCACCCGACCGTCGTTCGGGTGCATCCGCGGGCCATAGGTGTTGAAGATGCGCGCCACCTTGATGCACAGTCCGACTTGCCGCCGGTAGTCGAAGAAAAGGGTCTCGGCGCAACGCTTCCCCTCGTCGTAACACGACCGGATCCCCACCGGATTGACGTGCCCCCAGTAGTCCTCGGTCTGGGGATGCTGGTGGGGATCTCCATAGACCTCGCTGGTGGAGGCCTGGAGGACCGGAGCCCCAAGTCGTTTGGCGAGACCCAGCGTGTTGATGGCACCGTGGACGCTCGTCTTCGTGGTCTGGACCGGGTCGATCTGGTACTGCACCGGCGAGGCGGGGCACGCGAAGTTGAAGATCTCGTCCACCTCCACGAAGAGCGGGAAGGTGATGTCGTGGCGCAGCAACTCGAAGCGGGGCTCGCCGCTCAGGTGGTCCACGTTCTCCTTGGCGCCGGTGAAGAAGTTGTCCGCGCACAGCACCTCCTGGCCGTCCCCGAGCAGACGGTCGCAGAGATGCGAACCGAGGAACCCGGCCCCGCCCGTGACCAGCGCCCGTCGACGTCGAAAGTTGTCCACCCGCCTCCTCCTGCCCTCAGCGACGCAGGTTGTACTTGAGAATGCACCAAGCCGCCCAAACGCCATCGCGCCAGCCGATCTTCTTGCCTTCCGCGTAGGTCCGCCCGCTGTAGGACACACCCACCTCGTAGATCCGACAGCCGAGCTTCGCGACCTTTGCCGTGATCTCCGGCTCGAAGCCGAAGCGGTCCTCCTCGATCTCGATCTGCTCCAGCACCTCCCGCCGGAAGACCTTGTAGCAGACCTCCATGTCCGTCAGGTTCAGGTTGGTGAGCATGTTCGAGAAAAGTGTCAGGCCGCGGTTGACCAGGGAATGCCAGAAGTAGAGCACCCGGTGGGGCTCGCCTCCCGCAAAACGAGACCCGTAGACGACATCGGCTCGGCCGGCCGTGATGGGCTCGATGAGCCGCACGTAGTCCCTGGGGTCGTACTCGAGATCTGCGTCCTGGACGATCACCACCTCCCCGGTGACTGCCGTGAAACCCGTGCGCAGAGCGGCCCCCTTGCCCTGGTTGTGCGGGTGCATGAGGACCCGGACCCCGCGCGGCTCCAACTTTACCCGCAGCAACTCGCGAGTACCGTCAGTCGAACCGTCGTCGACGCAGATGATCTCGGCCTCTTCCCCCAGAACGGCGATCACGCGATCGACGACCTGTTCGATCGTCTTGACCTCGTTGTAGACGGGTATCACCACGGAGAAGCTCGGCATGGGCATCCTTCGAAAGGGTCTTCGGCCTCCTGCCGACAATCCTAGAGGAGAGACCCTTCCCCCCCAAGGGACGGGGGAAACGATACGCTCCCGCCCCATGGTCTCGCACGCGGGACACGGCTGGTGGCCCTACTGGGTTCCGCTCTTCAGCTTCCTGATCCTGGGAGAGATCGCCGGGCGTGCGCCCGAGACGTGGCAACCACTCTCCCTGCCGATCAAGGTCCTGGTGCCCGGAGTCCTGTTCGCCTGGTTCTACGCCCGAGGCGCCTACCCGGAGCTTCGCGGCTGGCGACCGCGCGGTCGCGACCTGCTGCTCGACACGACGGTCGGCGTGGTCGGCGGCGCCGTATGGATGGCACCCTACCTGCTGGCACTGCGCTTCGATCCGCCGCTCTGGACGGCACTCCCCGAATTCTTCCAGCCGAGCCCGGAAGACGCCTTCGACTCCGCCCAGCTGGGCCAGCACTTCGTGGGCCTGGCGCTGGGGCTGCGGGTACTCGGGTACGCCGCCGTCACGCCGTTCGTGGAAGAGGTATTCGTCCGCAGTTGGCTGGCGCGTTTCGCCGATGTCTTCGACCAGCGGATCGACTTTCGGGACGTTCCCCTGGCCCGCTTCTCCTGGCGCAGTTTCTGGTTGGTGGTGATCTTCTTTACGGCGAGCCACGTGCCGTGGGAGTGGCCGGTTGCAGTGCTCTGGATCGTGGGCACACAACTCTGGTTCTACCACCGCCGCCAGCTCGGGGCGCTGGTCGTGGTGCACGCGTCCTCGAACCTCTCGATCTTCCTCTTCGTCTGGCTGATGGACGGCCGTTGGCTCGGGCCGAACGGGTTGCCCCAGTCGCTCTGGTTCTTCCTCTAGCGGGTCTAGCGCTCTGGTTCTTCCTCTAGCGGGTCTAGCGCTCTGGTTCTTCCTCTAGCGGGTCTAGCGCTCTGGTTCTTCCTCTAGCGGGTCTAGCCAAGAGAACCGCGATGAGCGCGGCGAGCGCGCTGCGCCAGCTCCGTGAGTTCCACCAGTTCGCTGTGGGCCTCCTCGGACTTGCCGCGGTCCGCAGCGTACTGGACGCGCTGCGCTGCAGTCGCCAGGATCTCGTAGCCCACCCACTCGGCGTCGCGCGCGAAGCTCCGCGCCATCGAACTCAATACGTCGGTCTCTCCCCGGAAGTGGGCGTCCTGAAGCTCGTCGATTCGCCCGGTGAGCGCGAGGAGGAAGTCGCCGAGATCCCCGGCGATGTCCGGGTCGTCTGCTCGGACCGAAAAGAGAGGCCGCAGGGATTCGGATTCGTTCATGCCAAGGCGTATCGGTGTCCCTCATCCCGTACTAAACGCCGCCGCTGGCGATTGCGGCGCCTGCAGAGCTGGAGCAGCTTCCGGGCATGAACTGCTTCGGATGCGGCAGTAACGTGGCTCCCGCCAGCGGCGAGCGCATCGGGTTCCGAGACGAATGCGCGCACTGCGGCGCCGATCTCCACGTGTGCAGCAATTGCGCGCACCACGACCCGGCGGCCTACAACGAGTGCCGGGAATCGAGCGCCGAACGGGTTGGCGACCGCGAATGCGCAAACCGCTGCGAGTGGTTCCGCCCGGACAGCGGCGCTGGGCGCGACCCCAGTGGAGAAGACGACGAGACGCTCTCCGCACTCGACGCGCTATTCAAGAAGGGCTGAAGCGCCGGGCCGGCAACTGCGACCCGACCCGCCCGGCCGGGCTCTATCTTCAGGCCAGCGGCTGTTGGCCTTGGGAATAGCGGGGTCTCAAGCCCCGCGGCGTCGGCTCCGATACCAGAGGAAAGCGTACGTCGGAGGGGACCCAACCGGCCCGGACGGGCACCACCTGGGAGGAAACCATGCCGGTCATGCAAGCCGGGGCTGTCCTCGTGATCTGCAACGGCCAGTTCGAGGGCACGCGCCATCCGGTTCGGCGCGACGAGACCCTGATCGGGCGCAACCCCAACACCGACATCACCCTGCTCGATGAGAGCATCAGCCGCGAGCACGCCATCGTCGCCTGGGACGAGTCGCGCAGCATCTACACGCTCGATGATCTCCAGTCGACAAACGGTTCGAAGGTCAACGGGAAGCGAATCCGCTCCTCCGACCTTCGCCACGGCGACGAGCTCGAAATCGGCCATACCAAGTTCAAGTTTCTCTTGAGCAAACCCAGTGAGTCACCCGCCACTTGAGCGTTAGGTGAGCTTCCGGTGCTTCAGGGCGGGGAGCTGCTCGCGGCTGCGCTCGAGTTCTCGGAGGTCGCAGACCGCAGTGATGACACCCGGCCGATCGCCGGCCTGTGCCAGGATCAGGCCCCAGGGATCCACGATCAGCGACCGCCCATAGCTCGCGCGGTTCTCGCTGTGCCGACCGCATTGCGCCGGGGCGAGCACGAAGGCCTGGTTTTCGATGGCCCGGGCCCGCAACAGGATCTCCCAGTGGTCTTTGCCGGTCTCCGGCGTGAAGGCCGAGGGCACGCATAGGAAGCGGACATCACCCCGCGCGGCCATTGCCCGGTAGAGTTCTGGAAACCGCAGGTCGTAGCAGACGGAGAGTCCGATCCCGCCGGCGGGCGTGTCCGCGACCACGACGTCCTTCCCCGGAGCGATCGACGCGGATTCGGTGAAGTGCGCGCCGGCGCCCAGGCGCACGTCGAAGAGGTGGATCTTGCGGTAGACGGCCTCGACAGCACCGTCCGGGCCGATGAGAACGCTGGTGTTGTAGACGCGATCTTCCCCCGGAATGACCTCCGGAAAAGTGCCGCCCAGAATGCGCAGGCGATGGCGTCGCGCCCAGGCGCGCACCGCCCCCACGATCTCACCGTCGAGTCCCTGGGCGCAGGGGAAGCGCAGACCCTCCCGGCGCAGGTACGCGAAGTTCTCTGGCAGGGCGACGAACTCTACTCCGAGCAGCGCCGCCGCATCCACGAACCGCTCTGCTGCAGCCAGGTTGGCCGGCAGATCGTCCGTCGAGTTCATCTGGACGATCGCGACGTGCATGGACCTAGCCTACACCGATGGCGAGCGGTCTTCTCCTAGCGGAAATTCGAGGGGTCCACGCCGGTCCGACGGATGACGTCGTAGAAATCCTTGCGGTCCTTCTTGGCCAGTCGAGCTGCGCGGCTGATGTTCCCGCCACAGCGCTGCAGCAACCCGCTGACGTAGCGGGTCTCGAAGGCGCGCTTCGCCTCTTTGAACGACGGTACGTCTTTGTCGTCGGTGGACAACAGCAGCGCCTCCGCCGAAATGGCTCCGCCGCCCACCAGCTTGACCGCCTGCCGCACCCGCTCGGACAGTTCGCGCACATTCCCCACCCATTCCTCGGAAACCAGCGCCTCGCGTGCTTCCGGGGTGAAGCCGACGGGCCGCACGCCGATGTCGTCGGCGTGGATCCGCAGGAAGTGCGCCGCCAACGGCAGGATGTCCTCACGCCGATCGGCCAGCGCGCTCAAGCGGATCACGTGATGGGGCATGTCGTCGAAGACAGCTCGCTCCGGCGGCACGAGCGCGGTGGTCATGATCCGCGCGCGAAGCAACTGGATCCACCCATCGCCTTCGCGGCTGAAGCGTCCATCGGAGATCGCCCTCACGAGCACCTCACGAACTCCTTGCGGAAGCTGGTCGATCGCATCGATGAACAGCGTTCCGCCGGCGGCCCGGGCGAGCCCACCGGGGTATTCCTCCGGGAGACTCGGGTGCAGCGACTGGGAACATCCCAGGATCTCGCGGGCAAGCAGCGACTCGGTGACAGCTGTGCACGACACCATGACGAACGGACCGGACCTGTGACTGCTCCAGCCGTGAATCGCTCGAGCGAGATGCTCCTTGCCCGAGCCCTGGGGACCCAACAGGAGAACGGGTCGATCGGACCGTGCCACCGCGACCGCCTGGTCTACGGCTTCCTGGGTCGCACGACCCGCACCCACGACGCGGTCCCCGCGACGCCGCCCTGAGGGGCGCTCGGTGCTCCGAGCGCTCTCGGAGACAACCCGGACGCGCGGTATCGGGTCCTCCGTCATCGCCGCTCTCCCTTGAGATATCGATACAAAGTCAAATTGTTCGGAGAAACAGGTACCTACGTCATCGCCGATCCATGGAGAGCCACTGCTTCCCCTGGCCGGCACTTCCCACGGACGCCATGATACAGGTCTAGGAGAAAAAGTGTGACTCCCGGCAGTTCGAAACCCGAATCAGGCCGGCCCGTGCGGGCGCTGCCCGACTCGCTGATCGACCAGATCGCGGCCGGAGAAGTAGTCGAACGCCCCGCATCGGTCGTGAAGGAATTAGTTGAAAACGCGCTCGACGCAGGGGCACTGCGGATACGGGTCGAAGTTCGCGGAGGTGGAAGAGACTTCGTCGGGGTCACGGACGATGGCTGCGGCATGACACCAGCTGACGCTCGCCTCGCCCTCGAACGGCACGCGACGAGCAAGCTCGCGAGCACGGACGACCTCCAACGCATCGCCACCTACGGCTTTCGCGGCGAGGCGCTACCGGCGATCGCGTCGGTATCCAGCCTTCGACTGCGCACGCGGGAAAGTTCGCACAGCGACGCCCACGAGATCCGGGTGGACCAGGGCCGCCTGGTGGGAGAACGCCCTGCCGCGGGACCCATCGGAACGCGCGTCGAGATCGCGGACCTCTTCTCGAGCGTTCCGGCGCGGCGGAAGTTCCTGAAGAGGCCCGGGACCGAGTGGGGACATGTCTCGGACTGGTTGGCCCGCGCCGCACTCGCGCTTCCAAGCGTGCACTTCGAGGTCCAACGCGATGATCGACCCGCGCTGACGTGGCCGGCGGCGGGCGACGGACTCGACCGCGTGGCCGCCGTGCTCGGCGAGGAGGCGGCCGCTGGGCTGGTCCCCCTGGCGCGGAATGAGGGCCCCATCGTTGTCGAGGGTTTCGTCTCCCGACCGGACCGTCACCGTCCGACGCTGGCGGGTATTCAGCTCTTCGTGAACGGCAGACCCGTGCGCGACCGGACGGTGCAGCACGCGCTGGTGGATGTATACCGCGACGTTCTCCCGCGCGGCCGCTTCCCGAGCGCCGTGCTCTTCCTGACGGTGCCGCTGGAGCAGGTCGACGTGAACGTGCATCCCGCCAAATGGGAGGTGCGGTTCGCGGAGCCTCAGGCGGTTCATCGGGCCGTGCGCCACGCAGTGGACGCGGGGATCCGCCAACGGCGCTGGGTGGGGGAGGGCACCCCTGCGACGACCCCCCGGGCGCCGTGGAGCGAGCGTCCGGCCACGGCCGGTGCGGGACGCGGGGTGGGGGAGGGCACCCCTGCGACGACCCCCCGGGCGCCGTGGAGCGAGCGTCCGGCCACGGCCGGTGCGGGACGCGGGGACTGGGTCTTCGCGAAGCCAGCCGTGCTTCCGGGATTCGCGGTCGCCGACGATCCGGGCTCCGATGCGGGCGTTCGCTTCGGCAACCTGCAGCTGCTCGGACAGCTCCTCGCCACCTACCTGGTGCTCGAGGCAAAAGACCGGCTGCTGCTGGTAGACCAGCATGCCGCCCACGAGCGCATCCTCTACGAGAGGCTGCGCGCGCAGTGGCACGGCGGGAGGGTCGATCGCCAAGGACTCCTGGCACCGCTCAGCGTTTCGCTCGAACCCGCCCAGCTGCACGTCCTGCTCGACAAAGCCGATGCTCTCGCCGAGCTCGGCTTCGAGCTCGACGCATTCGGAGAGAACACCGCCCTGTTGCGGGCCGTCCCAGCCCTGCTCTGTGACCGCGACCCAGCGGGACTGGTGCGGGACCTCGCGGATGAACTCGCCGCGGGCGGGACCCAGGCGCTGCGACCCGAATCTCGAGCCCTCGAGGCAGCGGATCGGCTCTTCGCAAATCTCGCCTGCCGAAGCGCGCGATGCAAAGGCGACGTCCTCGAACCCCGCGAGCAGCGCGCACTGCTCGAGGGGCTCGACACCATCCCGTGGGCTCCCACCTGTCCGCACGGGAGGCCCGTCGCCGTCCCGTTTGAGCTCGCCGAGATCGAGCGTCGTTTCGGTCGACGATGAATACCGCCGCTGTGCGCGACGCTGCGCAGCCTCCGGTGGTCGTGGTCACGGGTCCCACGTCCGCGGGCAAGACCCGCCTTGCCATCGCCCTCGCGCGGCGATTCGACGGCGAAATCGTCAACGCCGACTCGATGCAGGTCTACCGGGGAATGGACATCGGCACGGCGAAACCGACGCCGGAAGAGCAGGCCCTGGCGACACACCACCTGCTCGACGTGGTGGCTCCAGACACCCCCTACAGCGCCGGTCGCTACACCCGCGATGCGCGCGCCGCGGCGGCGCGCGTGCACAGCCGCCACCGCCCCGTGATATTGGCGGGGGGAACGGGCCTCTACATTCGTGCGTTCCTCGAGGGCCTCGTCGGCGCCGGCGGCGCCAACCCGGAGCTGCGCGAGAAGCTGGAGGGCGAACACGCTCAGGCCGTTGCAGCAGGAGAGCCGCTGCGGCTGCACGCGCGCCTCGCGGCCCGCGATCCAGAGAGCGGCCGCTCGATTCACCCCAAAGATCTGAGACGCATCGTCCGCGCGCTGGAGCTGGCCGAGCGGGGCGGTGCTCCCGCCTCGGCGCAGCGCCGCGAACACGGCTTCCGGGAGCGCCCCTACCGCGTCCTCCACCTGGCTCTCGATCCCGGCCGCGAGGCACTCGGAGAGCGCATCGACGCCCACTGCCGTCGCATGCTCGACAGGGGCCTGCTCCAGGAGGTGCGCGCGCTCGTGAAACGCGGCTACGGCTTTGAGCTGCGGACGATGCAGGCGATCGGTTACCGGCACATGCAACCCGTGGTCACCGGCACGCAAACCCTCACCGGCGCACTCGAAGCCATGTGCCGGGACACGCGTCGCTATGCCCGGAGACAGCGCACGTGGCTGCGCAGTGTATCCGAGGCCGTCTGGGTGAAGCCCGAACCCCGGGCAGCGATCGAAGAGCGGGTGGAGAAATTCCTCTCCACCGGCGAGATCAATCGAGGTAGTTGATTCCGATTTTGATGCTGAGCCAGTCAGTCTCTTCGTCGATCAGTGCCGGGGCACGATCGGGGGGCGCGAAGAGGGGGCTCATGTCCGCCTCGAAAGGCAGCAGAAGGATGCCCGGGACCATCTCCAGTACGCCGGAGAAGACGCGCAACACGCTGCCGCCCATATTGAAGGCTGTGTTCCAAACCACGCCGGGAACGGCGTAGACGATGCGCACCCCCGTACTGTCGTCTATGTCCTCGAGGTTTCTGTAAACCCCCGTGGTGCCGGTGATCGGTGAGAGCGCAAAGTCGAGGGGACCGAAGGCCAGATTCGTGACGGCGCGTTTGAGCGTCGCGGAACTCGCGGAGGCCGGCACTGCCACCCCGACCGTGAAGCAGACGGCGATGAGACCGAGGAGTACGCCATGCAGCGCGCGGCGGAATGTCATGGAGAATGACCCTATCCGCCGAATCCCACGGCTGTCAAGGCAGTACACGAGTTTGTCCCCTCGACGGACCCGCGTTACCCTGCGGCGCTCTTCCTGAACCAGAACCACGCCATGCCGAGCCCCCGAGAGCTTCCGATCGTGGCGATCGTCGGCCGTCCCAATGTCGGGAAGTCGACCTTGTTCAACCGGTACGCCCGGACCCGGCGGGCCCTGGTGGCGAATCACCCCGGCATCACGCGCGACCGAATCGCAGAGGAAGTGGAAGTCGAGGGCCGCTCGGTGCTGTTGGTGGACACGGCCGGGCTCGATCCGGCAGCGGACGCGGGGCTTCCGGCCGCCATCCAGGCCCAGGCTCACGCCGCGCTCGAGGAAGCCGACGCGATCCTCTTTCTGGTGGACGGGAGGGCAGGGCGGCTGCCCGCGGACGAGGCGCTGGCACGGCTTCTCCACCGCGCCCCGCAGCCGGTGAGCCTCCTCGTCAACAAGCTCGACCTCGTCCAACACGACTCCGAGCTGGCGGACTTCTTCTCCCTGGGCTTCGAGCGCTGCCACCCGGTCTCGGCCGAGCACGGCCGCGGCGCCTGGGACGCATTCGAGACCCTGGTGGCGCTGCTTCCCGCCGGTGGAGAGCCCGCCCCGGCCGCCGAAACGGGCGTGCGAGTCGCCGTGGTGGGCCGCCCGAACGCGGGCAAGAGTTCGCTCGTCAACCGCCTGTGCGGTGCGCAGCGCGTCGTGGTATCCGACGTCCCCGGCACGACACGCGACGCAGTCGACACCCGAATCGAGCGGGACGGACAGGTCTTCACCCTGGTGGACACGGCCGGGCTGCGCCGTTCCGGACGCCGGGATCGCACCGCCGAACGCGGTAGCGCCCTCATGACCGTGCGCTCGCTCGAGCGCGCCGACGTGGCCCTCATCGTGGTGGACGGCCAGGACGGAGCCACCGACCAGGACGCACGCATTTGTGCCCTCGCATTCGAGCGCGGTTGCGCCTGCGTCATCCTGGCCAACAAATGGGACCTGGTGGCGGCAGACGCTTCGGAGCGGGGCCAACGGGTCCGCGAGGAGTTGGATCGAACCCTGCGTTTCGCGGGCCACGCACCGGTGATCCAGGTCTCCGCAAAGACCGGCTCCGGCGTTCAGCGCATCTTCCCGCTAGTGGAGAAGGTGTCCCGCGCCGGCGAACTCCGGATTCCCACTGCCGAACTCAACCGCTGGCTCGAACGCACGGTGGCACGGCACGAACCCGCCATGGCGCAGCGCGGAACGCGGAAGAAACCGGTCAAGTTTCTGTATGCCACCCAGGTCGGAGTGCGCCCACCGAGCTTCACCTTCTTTTGCAATGCGCCGAACGAGATCCAGGACTCCTACAAACGCTTCCTGGAAAACCGCTTGCGCGAGGAATATGACCTGCAGGGGACACCGCTGCGGCTATTCCTGCGCGCACGGCGGAGGGACTGACCGTACATTCCCGCGCGCACGGCGGAGGGACTGACCGTACATTCCCGCGCGCACGGCGGAGGGACTGACCGT
>PBYF01000144.1 GCA_002729515.1 Deltaproteobacteria bacterium | reverse complement strand
TCCGGCAGCCCCGCCGGCTGCGGCTCCGGCAGCCCCGCCGGCTGCGGCTCCGGCAGCCCCGCCGGCTGCGGCTCCTGAGACAGACGCCGAGAGCAAGGAGTAGGGCGGCCGTGGCGGGAACCAGTGCTGCGGCGGTCAAGGCGCTCCGGGAGCAGACCGGAGCCGGGATGATGGACTGTAAGCGCGTGCTCCAGGATGCGGACGGGGACGCCGAGAAGGCAGCGGAACTCCTGCGCGAACGTGGGCTGGCCAAGGCCGGCAAGCGCGAGGGAAGGGCGACGAGCGAGGGCGTCATCGCCATCGCCCTCGCCGGGTCCGAAGGTGGCATGGTCGAACTCGGCTGCGAGACCGATTTCGTGGCGCGCACCGACGCCTTTGTGGCGCTGGCCGAGTCGATGGCGGCCGTGGTGGTCGCCGATGCCGGGGTCGACGGCCCGGATACGCTGCTTGCGCGGGAGGCGGACGGGGAGAAGCTGGCCGATCGCGTGATCGCCGCGATTGCGGCGCTCGGCGAGAACGTCGTCGTGAAGCGTACGGCGCGCCTGTCGGTGAACGGTGACGGTCTCGTCGGAGGCTACGTGCACGCGGGTGCCAAACTGGGTGTGCTCGTGGCACTCGAGGGCTGCACGGGTGACGCCGTGGAGAAGGCTGCCAAGGATCTGGCCATGCACGTGGCTGCGGCAGATCCGTCGCCTGCGGCGGTGGGTCGGCAGGGTATATCCGAAGCGCTGCTCGACTCCGAGCGCAAAATCTACCGGAAGCAGGCCGAACAGGAGGGCAAGCCGGAGAAGGTGATCGACCGCATCGTCGAGGGAAAGGTAAATAAATTCCTCGCCGATGTGGTGCTTACCGAGCAGGCCTTCGTGAAGGACCCGAACTGCTCGATACAAGAATTCCTGGCCGCGGCCGGAAAAGAGGCGGGCGGCGAGTTGAAGGTCGTAGCCTTCGAGCGTTTCAAGTTGGGAGAGGCAGGCGGGGAGTGAAGGCGGCGTATCGCAGGGTCCTGGTGAAGCTCTCTGGCGAACGTCTCGCGGGTGACGGTGGTTTCGGAATCAGTCCCACGGTGATCGGAGGCCTTGCGCGCGACGTCCGAGACGTGCACGAACTGGGGATCCAGGTGTGTCTCGTGATCGGCGGCGGCAACGTCATCCGCGGCATCCAAGCGGCATCTCAGGGGCTCGATCGCACCAGTGCCGACTACATGGGCATGCTCGCCAGCGTGATCAATGCCGTGGCCCTCCAGGACGCGCTCGAAAGCGAGGGGTTGGCGACCCGGGTGCTCACCGCGCTCGAGATCACGGCAGTGGCGGAGCCCTACATCCGCCGCCGCGCTGAGCGTCACCTGGAAAAGGGACGGGTGGTGGTCTTCGCCGGCGGCACCGGAAACCCCTATTTCTCGACGGACACGGCTGCCGCGCTGCGTGCGGCAGAACTCGGCTGCGAGATCGTCTTGATGGCGAAGCAAGGTGTCGACGGTGTCTACGACGCCGATCCCAAGGAGAATCCGAAAGCGCGTCGCTACGATGCCTTGAGCTTCGATGAGGCGATTTCGAAGAACCTGCGGGTGATGGACCAGACTGCGCTGGCGTTGTGTCGCGAGAACGACATGCCGATCGTCGTCTTCGATGGCGCGGTTCCTGGAAACCTCCAGCAGGTGGCGTCCGGTCGCAAGGTCGGGACTCTCGTCGGGGGGCGGTAGGAAGGGGGCGGGCGATGGCGCAAGACGACGTCACATTGGTTCGAGAAGAGGCCCAGGGGGCCATGGAGAAGTCGCTGCGGAGCCTGAAGGCGGAGCTGCAGAAGGTGCGCACCGGCCGTGCCAACACCGCGATTCTGGACGGCGTGCAGGTCGACTACTACGGAACGCCGACTCCGCTCAACCAGCTTGCGAACCTGACCACTCCCGACCCGCGGCTGATCGTCGTGTCTCCGTACGACAAGGGTTCGATCCAGGCGATCGAGAAGGCGATCCAGAGTTCGGATCTCGGGCTCACGCCGTCCAGCGATGGCAAGGTGGTGCGGATCCCGATTCCGTCGCTCACCGAAGAGCGGCGCAACGAGTTGGTGAAGCACGTTCACCGTCTCGCCGAAGACCACAAGGTCGGCGTGCGGGAGGGACGCCGCGATGCCCTCTCCATGCTGAAGGATCTGGTTTCCGACGGGAGCGTGCCCCGGGACGAAGGCCGCCAGACGGAAAAGGCGGTGCAGGGCCTCACCGACGGCTACGTCAAGAAGATCGATGAGGTAACGGGACAAAAGGAAAAGGAGATTCTCGAGGTCTGATGGTTGAGCGTCGCCTCGATCCCCGTGCCATTCCGCGCCACGTGGCCGTCATCATGGACGGAAACGGGCGCTGGGCCGAAGCGCGCGGACTCTCGCGAATCGAGGGCCACCGCCAGGGGCTCGATTCCGTGCGTGCCGTCGTGCGGGCTGCTCACGAGCTGGGTGTTGGGACGCTCACGCTCTACGCGTTCTCGCTCGAGAACTGGAACCGCCCCAAGAGCGAGGTGGACGAGCTGATGCGCCTGCTCGAGCGCTATGTCGACGCCGAGCTGGCGGAGGTGCACCGCAACGGCATCCGCGTGCGCACCATCGGGCGCCTCGATCGCCTCCCGGCTTCGGTGTGCGAAAAGCTCGTGCAGGCTCGTGCGCTTACCTGTGACAACCGGGAGATGCAGCTCGTCTTCGCGGTTTCCTATGGGGGGCGGGCCGAGATCGTCGATGCGGCGAAGCGGCTTCTTCACGATGCCGAAGTCGGCAAGGTCGATCCGGAGCAGCTCGATGAGAAGACCTTTGCCGCCTACCTCTATGATCCCGAGGTTTCGGACCCGGATTTGTTGATTCGAACCGGGGGCGAGAGCCGAGTGTCGAACTTCCTGCTGTGGCAGATCGCGTACACGGAGTTCTACGTATCGGCCGTGCGTTGGCCGGACTTCCGCAAATCCCACCTGGTGGAGGCGATCGTCGATTATCAGGGCCGCGAGCGGCGCTACGGTCTAACCGGTCTGCAGGTGCGGAGCTGACTCGAGCAGCGCAGGACGGGGACCGCATGAATCCGAAGAAGCTGGCGCTGTTGGGAAGCACCGGGAGTGTGGGCGAGCAGTCGCTGGCAGTTGCCGCTGAGTTCCCCGAGCACTACCGGGTGGTCGCACTGGCGGCCGGGCGCAACGTGGAAAAGCTGGCCGAGCAGGTGCGGCGCTTCCGACCGGCACTCGTGTCGGTGGCGGAGCCCGCGGGTGCGGAGGAGCTTCGGCAGCGGCTCGGTGCCAACTGGGAGGTCGAGATCGAGGTCGGGTCCGCCGGGCTCGAGGCGGTGGCCACCCACGCCGCCGATCTGGTGGTGGCCGGTCTGGTGGGCGCCGTCGGGCTCGCACCGACCCTGGCCGCGATTCGCGCCGGGCGCGACGTCGCTCTGGCAAACAAGGAAGTGTTGGTCACCGCCGGTGCGTTGGTGTTGCGCGAGTCGAAGGCCTGCGGCGCCACGTTGCTGCCGGTCGACAGCGAGCATTCCGCGATCTTTCAGTGCCTGGCGGGTCAGCGTCGCGAGGACGTAGCGCGCCTGGTTCTGACCGCTTCGGGGGGTCCTTTCCGGACGTGGGATTCGGCGCGCATGGCGAGGGCCACGCTCGAGGAAGCGCTCGATCATCCGAATTGGGACATGGGACCCAAGATCACCATTGACTCGGCCACCCTGATGAACAAAGGGCTCGAGGTGATCGAGGCCCGCTGGCTCTTCGACATCCCCCCCGAACGGGTCGACGTGGTGGTGCACCCGCAATCGATCGTGCACTCGCTGGTGGAGTTTCGGGACAGCTCGGTCATCGCGCAACTCGGACTCCCCGACATGCGCGTGCCCATCGCGGTGGCACTGGCCCACCCCGAGCGCCTGCCCCTGGATCTGCCGCGCCTGGACCTCGCCGCCATCGGACAACTCGATTTCGAGGTACCCGACCGCAAGCGCTTCCCGTGCCTCGACTTGGCCTATGCCGCCCTCGCGGCGGACGAAGCTGCACCGGCGGTTCTCAATGCCGCCAACGAGGTGGCGGTGGCGGCGTTTCTGGCCGGCCGCGTCTCCTTCCCGGGCATCGCCGCCGCGAACGCCGCGACGCTCGAGGCGCACGTTTCCCGGGGTGGACAGGCGCGCCTGAGCGATCTCGACGATGTGGAGCGGGCCGACCGCTGGGCCCGGCGTTTTGCGGCGCAGTGGCTCGCCGCGGCTGGCGGAGGGCAGGCGTGACCACCTTATTTGCCGTCGCACTCCTGCTCTCGGTGCTGGTCTTTGTTCACGAGTTGGGCCATTTCGCGGCGGCGAAGGCCTGCGGTGTGCGGGTCCTCAAGTTCAGTGTCGGCTTTGGCTCGCCGATCGGCTTCGGGCCCTACCGGCTGAGCTGGGTGCGCGGCCACACCGAGTACGTGCTGGCGTGGATCCCGTTTGGCGGCTTCGTCAAGATGCTCGGCGAGAACCCGGATGAGGAGAACTCACCCGAAGCCGAGGCAAACCGGGAAGAGACGCTGGGGGCAAAGCCGCTGTGGCAGAAGCTGCTGATCATCTTTGCGGGTCCCGTCATGAACCTGGTGCTGCCGGTGTTCGTATTCGTCGGCCTCCAGTGGGCGGGCCTGCCGCGGGCGGACGCCGTGATCGGTCTGGTGGAAGCCGAATCGCCCGCGGCCAGCGCCGGACTGGAGCCAGGAGACCGGATCCTGGCCGTGGATGGAGTGCCCGTTCGCTGGTGGAGTGAGGTCTCGGATGCGGTCGCCGAAGCGCCGGGCGACGAACTCGCGCTCGAGGTGGAGCGAGACGGATCCAAGCAGTCTGTGAGTCTCCCGGTCGTTTCCCGCTCGCAATTCGATCTCTTCGGTGAGATGGAAGCCAGTGGTTGGGCGGGTCTTTCCCACCCGCGTCCGGCAGCGCTCGTGGCGTTATTCGGTGTCGACGTGCCCGCACGCGCCGCGGGAATCGAGTCCGGTGACCTGGTGACGAGCGTGGACGGACACGCAGTCGACGACTGGTACGCCCTCGAAGCTGGCTATGCGGCGGCTTCCGCGCCGGTGGTGCTGGGGATCACGCGCGGTGAGGGCGGTGATTCGCTCGAACTCGAAGTGCCGGCACTCGGAAGTCTCGAGTCCCTGGGCCTGGTCTATGCGGGTGCGCCGGTTGTTCGTGTTTCCGAGGATTCACCCGCGGCGGCGGCCGGCCTCGCGGCGGGTGACGTGGTGATCGGGTATGACGGGCGTTCCGTGAGCACGTTCGAGTCGCTCGCCCGGGCGGTTGCATCGAGCGGCGGTGCCAGCAAGTCGGTGCGTTTTCTGCGCGATGGCGAGGTGCACGAGGTCCGCATTGCCGCAGAGCCATCCGAGATCGAGAGCGACGTGGCGGGACCGCGCTACCGGCTCGGAATCGCCGGCGGCAACACTCTGCTTCGCGGCGAGGTCGAAACCGACCGGGAACGCAACCCCTTGGTGGCGTTCCCCCGCGCAGTGGAGATGACGGTCGACATCACGCGTGTCTTCATGATCGGGCTCTCCAAGCTCGTGACCGGTGATGTCTCGCGCAAGCATCTCGCCGGCCCGATCGGCATTGCCCAGATGGCGGGTGACGCGCTGCGCCAGAGTTGGGCCGACTACCTGCGGCTCATGGTGTTGATCAGCATCAATCTGGGCATCTTGAATCTGCTCCCGATTCCCATCCTCGACGGTGGCCAGGCGAGTCTGTTCGTCGTGGAGGCCCTGAACCGCAAGCCGCTCTCGCTGCGCACCAAGCTCGCGGTGCAGCAGGTGGGGCTCACAGTGGTGATCCTGTTGATGGGACTCGCGTTCTGGAACGACCTGGAACGCCTCTGGGCCAAGGCTTCGGACTGGCTGCCCCAGGGATTTTGACGCTGGAGCACGGTGCGCCCGAGTTGATCCTGGCGCTCGAGACGGCCTGCAGGCGACCTTCGGTCGCGTTGCTTCGGGGACGGGAGGTGCTCGCGGAGGTGGATGCGCCGGAAGGGCGCACCGGCGCCGAGAGCCTGTTGCCCGGGGTGGACAGCGTGCTTCGGCGCGCGTCCGCAACGCTTCGGGACATCGAGGGGTTTGCCGTCTCGATCGGTCCCGGCTCGTTCACCGGGTTGCGGGTCGGGGTGGCGACGGTGAAGGGGCTGTGCTTTGGCAGCGGGCGTCCGGTTGCAGAGGTGCCGACCCTCGCCGCCGTGTGCGCCGGTGCGGCGACGACGGACGAGCCCATGGTCGCGATGCTCGATGCCCAGCGCGGTGAGGTCTACGCGGCCCTCTACCGCGCCGCGGGTCCCGACACCCTGCCCGAGGCAGGCGACCCGGTGATGGGCGTCTACACGCCCGAGGAACTCGCGCCGCGGCTTCCGGAGCGCTGCCGGCTCGTCGGGGAAGGGCTCGCCGTGTGCGGCGAGCGCCTGCGCGAACTCGGCGGCCCACAGATCGTGCTGGGTGAACCCCGCGCCGCGAGAGCCGTGGACGTGGGGCGCCTGGGCCAGCTGCTGTTGGCGCGCGGAGAGGCCGTTTCCGCCGCCGCGCTCGCCCCCCGCTACCTGCGGCGGGCGCAGGCCGAGGTGGATCGCACCGGGGAGCGCTTCGAGTAGCGAGGCGCCCCCCCCGGGAATTCGTCATACTCATAAATCACCTGAGAAGGAGCCCTTCAGCGATGGCGCTCAGCATCTACTACGACAAGGACGCCGACCTCGGCCGACTCGACGGGCGCACGGTGGCCGTGATCGGTTACGGCAGCCAGGGCCACGCCCACGCCCAGAACCTTCAGGCCTCGGGCCTTCGCGTCGTCGTGGGGCTGCGCAAGGAATCGGCGAGCTGCGCCAAGGCGGAGGGTGCGGGGCTGCGCGTGGTCTCGGTGGCCGAGGCTGCGCTCGAGGCGGACATCGTGATGCTGACGCTGCCGGACGAATCCGCCGCGGCCATCTACCGCGAACACGTCGAGCCCGGACTCCAGGCGGGGAACTACCTCGCCGTTGCGCACGGTTTCAATATTCACTTCGGTGCGATCCGCCCACCCGAGCACGTCAACGTCTTCATGGTGGCGCCCAAGGGTCCGGGACATACGGTGCGGCAGCATTACGAAGAGGGCCGCGGGGTTCCGTCGCTCGTGGCAGTGGCTCAGGATCCCTCGGGCGACACGCTCCAGATCGCGCTCGCCTACGCGAAGGGGATCGGCGCCGGCCGCGCCGGGATCATCGAGACGAATTTTCGCGAGGAGACCGAGACGGATCTATTCGGAGAACAGACGGTCCTGTGCGGAGGCCTGACCGCACTGATGCAGGCGGGTTACGAGACCCTCGTCGAGGCGGGCTACTCGCCGGAGATGGCTTACTTCGAAACCATTCACGAGGTGAAGCTGATCGTCGACCTGATCTACGAGGGCGGGGTCGCCAACATGCGCTACTCGGTCTCGAATACCGCGGAGTACGGCGACTTGACCCGGGGGCCGCGGGTGATCGACGCTTCGGTGAAGGAGCGCATGAAGGAGATTCTCGGCGAGATCCAGAGCGGTCGCTTCGCCCGCGAGTTCATCGTGGAAAACCAGAGCGGGTGCGTTTCGTTCGAGGCTTTGCGCCGGCAGGGTGCCGCGCACCCGATGGAGGAGGTGGGCGCCAGGTTGCGGGACCTCATGCCCTGGCTGAGGGAAAAGCGCTTGGTCGACCGCACCAAGAACTGAGCCCGTGTCCGAGTCCGCCGCCCAGAAGCCGTTCTTTGCCGAGCGCCCGACGGAATTCGTCGTGCGCGATGCGTTCGTGCTCGGAGCCGCACCGCTGGCGCTCGCCGGGTTCTTCGGGATCCTGGGCTGGGAGGCGGCCGGCATCGTCTGTCTGGGCTTCACAGTCTTCGTGGGTTGCTTTTTCCGCAATCCGATGCGCCTGCTGCCGGGCGACGACCGCACGGTGGTGGCACCGGCGGACGGCCGCGTGCTCGAAGCGGGTGAGATCGATCTGCCCGACGGAGGGAAGGCAGTCCGGGTGGCGATCTTTCTGTCGGTCTTCAACGTTCACGTGAACCGCGCTCCGGTGCCCGGACGCGTGGTTTCGATCGATCGCGGCGGCAGCGGCTTCCGCGCGGCCTTCGACCGGCGGGCGGAGGCCGAGAACGCTCGCTGTGACATGGTCCTCGAGACGGCCCGGGGCGAGCGCGTAGCGGTGAGCCAGATCGCGGGGCTCATCGCCCGGCGCATCGTCTGCCACCCGGTGGTCGGCGAGTGGGTGGCGCGTGGGGCCCGCTACGGGCTGATCCGTTTCGGTTCGCGCACCGACGTGGTGTTGCCGGCCACCGCCGAGCTTCGCGTGGCGAAGGGTGAGAGCGTGCGCGGCGGTCGCGATGTGATCGCACAGCTTCCGAGGTCGGAGTGATGGATCCGCACTCGGTCGAATCGACGTTGCCGCAACAGCGCGGGCGGAAGAGACGCCGCCGCCGCCGCCAGCCCGGCGAACCCCCGCGCGGGCTCTACTTGCTTCCGCACCTGCTGACCACCGGGAACCTCTTCTTCGGTTTCTACGCGATCGTCCACGCGTTCGTGGGCGATCCGGAGAAGGCGGCGCAGGGGATCATCCTGGCCGGGTTCTTCGACGCCCTGGACGGCCGGGTGGCGCGGCTCACGCGCTCGACCAGCCGCTTTGGGGTCGAATACGACTCGATCGCCGATACCGTTTCGTTCGGGGTGGCGCCGGCCATGCTGGCCTTCAGCGCCGGCAACCTCCAGGTTCTCGGCCGGCCCGGTTGGGTGATGGCGTTCGTCTTCACGGCGTGCGGAGCTCTGCGGTTGGCACGCTTCAACGTTTCGCCCGGCCGGTACAAGGGCCGCTTCGAGGGCATGCCGAGCCCGGCTGCGGCCGGGGTCGTCGCAACGACCATGTGGTTCGTGACCTACCTGAGGGATACCGGCGTCAGCTTCGCTGTGCCCGAGTGGGTAGTGGCTGGCGGCATGGCGGCCTTGGGGCTCTTGATGGTCAGCGGCATCCCGTATCGCAGCAGCAAGGAACTCGACCTGCGCCACAGCTTCGGCACGCTGGTGCTGGTGGTGATTGCGCTGGTTCTCGTGATCGTGGAGCCTTCCGTTACGCTCTTTACCATCGCGGTCTTCTACGCGTTCTCGGGTCCGGTCGAGTGGCTCTTCCGGCGCGCCACTCACCGCCCACTCGAGCGGATGCCGGAGCCCGCTCCCGGGGAGTCCAGCCAGGGATGAGGCCATGACCGACACGATCCGCATCTTCGACACCACCCTTCGCGATGGGGAGCAGTCCCCCGGTTGCAGCATGCACCTGGCGGAGAAGCTCGCGCTCGCGCGCCAACTCGAGCGGCTCGGGGTCGATGTGATCGAGGCCGGCTTCCCGATCGCCAGCGATGGCGACTTCGAGGCCGTGCGCGCTATCGCCGATGAGGTGCGGGGGACACGCGTCTGCGGCCTGGCCCGCACCGGCGCCGACGATATCGACCGCTGCGGGGCGGCTCTCGAGCGGGCGGCCTCGCCCCGGATTCACACCTTCATTGCGACCAGTGACATCCACCTGGAGCACAAGCTTCGGATGAGCCGGGACCAGGTGCTCGCGGAGGTGGACCGCGCGGTGCGCCGCGCGCGCGGGTACTGCGACGACGTGGAATTCTCTGCCGAGGACGCGACGCGTTCGGACCTGGGGTTCCTGGTGCAGGTCTTCCAGGTGGCTCTTGGCGCCGGGGCCACGACACTCAATGTTCCCGACACGGTCGGCTACACCCAGCCGGGCGAGTATGCGCGACTGATCGGAGCGCTGCGCGAGCAGATCGATCCCGGCAGCGACGTGGTCTTCGCCGTGCACTGCCACGACGACCTGGGACTCGCGGTGGCCAATAGCCTGGCCGCGGTGCAAGCCGGTGCTCGCCAGGTGGAGTGCACCGTCAACGGGATCGGTGAGCGTGCCGGAAACACCTCCATGGAGGAGGTGGTGATGGCGATCAAGACGCGGCGAGACATCTTCGGCGATGTCGACACCAACATCCAGACGACCGAGATCTACCCGGCCAGCCGGCTGCTGTCCTCGACCATCGGGGTCCCGGTGCAGCCCAACAAGGCGATCGTGGGCGACAACGCGTTTGCCCACGAGGCGGGCATTCATCAGGACGGCGTGCTCAAGGCGGCGATCACCTACGAGATCATGACGCCGCAGTCGATCGGGCGGTCCTCGAACGAGTTGGTGCTCGGTAAACATTCCGGGCGTCACGCCTTCCGCGAGCGATTGCAGGAGCTGGGCCTGGGGATCGAGGGTGAGGAATTCGAAAAGTCCTTCCGCCGCTTCAAGGATCTCGCCGACAAGAAGAAGACCGTCTACAACGAGGACATCGAGGCGATCGTCGCCGACAGCGTGATCCAGTTGGACGACCGCTTCGAACTCGGGGAGGTCACGATCCTTGCCGGGACCTTTGCCAAGCCCACCGCCACCGTCGCGCTCGTGGTCGACGGCGAGATGCAGAAAGCGACGGCGCTCGGCATCGGTCCGGTGGACGCTGTTTTCAAGGCCATCGCCGAGCTCACGGAAACCAAGAGCGACCTCCTGCGCTTCCAGGTGAACGCAATCACCGGGGGGATGGACGCCCTTGGCGAGGTCTCTGTGACGGTCTGTGAAGACGGCCGGCGGGTGATCGGACACGGCGCGCACCCGGACATCATCGTCGCCAGTGCCAAAGCGTACGTGCATGCTCTGAACAAGCTTTCCTGGCACAAGAGTTCGCACGGCCTGAGCGAGCCGAAGGGCATCTGATGGCCAATCTCCTGGTGCTGCCGGGCGACGGCATCGGTCCCGAGGTGACGACGCAGGCCCGTCGCGTGCTCGAGGCTGTCGCGTCCCGTCACGGCCTGGAGCTGAGCTTCGAAGAGGATCTGATCGGTGGGTCTTCGATCGACGCGCGCGGGACCCCGCTCGCCGACGAGGCGCTCGAGCGCGCTCGGGGCAGTCGCGGCGTTCTGCTCGGCGCGGTGGGCGGGCCGAAGTGGGATGCCATGCCGGTGGACGTTCGGCCGGAGAAGGGCCTGCTGCGGCTTCGCAAGGAGCTGGGACTCTTCGCCAATCTGCGCCCGGCAGCGGTCTTTCCGGCGCTGGTGGGGGCCTCGACGCTCCGGCGCGAGGTCGTCGAAGGGATCGACCTGCTCGTGGTTCGCGAGCTCACGGGCGGCATCTATTTCGGCGAGCCGCGGGGCGAGGCGTTGGTCGATGGGCGCCGCGAGGCGCGCAATACGATGGTCTACGACGAGGTCGAGATTGCCCGGATCGCGCGCGTTGCCTTCGAGGCGGCGCGCCGCCGCCGTCAACTCGTGACCAGCGTGCACAAGGCGAACGTGCTCGAGGTGTCGCAGCTCTGGACGACGGTGGTCGAGGAGGTCGCAAAGGAGTACGACGACGTGCGGCTCGAGCACCAACTCGTGGATTCGATGGCGATGCTCCTGCTCAAGGAGCCCCGGCGCTACGATGTCGTGGTCACAGGGAATCTCTTCGGCGACATCCTCTCCGACGAGGCGGCCATGATCACCGGCTCGCTCGGCATGCTTCCGTCGGCGAGCCTGGGCGAGGGCGGAATCGGGCTCTACGAGCCCGTGCACGGCTCGGCACCCGACATCGCGGGTCGCGACGCGGCGAACCCTCTGGCGGCGATTCTCTCGGCCGCCATGCTGCTCGAGCACTCCCTCGATGCGCCGGAGGCGGCAAATGCGGTGCGCACCGCGGTTGCCGGCGTGCTCGACACCGGCGCCCGGACCGCGGACCTGGCCGCGGCAGGCGAATCCAGCATCGGCTGCTGTGAAATGGGTGATCGCGTGCTCGCGAAGCTGGCGGCCGCGTGACCGGGCCGCTGCGCATCGGGGTGGTCGGCGCGACAGGCGGGCTCGGGAGCGAGGTGCTGGAGGTGCTGTCCGAGTCTTCGCTTGCCATTGGTGAAATCGTGGCGGTGGCCACCGAGCGTTCTTTTGGCCACGACATCGAGTTCCAGGGCAAGGTCTATCCGGTGCTTTCGGAACCGCCGGCGCTGCGCGGGCTCGATTGCGTCTTTCTATGTGCACCGGCAGAGGTGTCGCGCGAATATGCCCGCGAGGCATTGCGCGCCGAGGTGCTGTGCGTGGACGCGGCGGGCGCCCTGGCGGGGTCGCCGGACGTTGCGCTGCGGGTCGCGGCCTTCGGCACCGCCGGGGAGCCGGAGCCTCTGCTCGTGGCGCCCTCCGGTCCGGTACTGGCGCTCGGCCTGACACTGCGCCCGATCCAGGAGGCTGCCGGGCTGCGACGCGTCGTGGCGACCTGTCTCGATGCGGCCTCGGTGGGCGGGCGCGGAGGCATCGAAACGCTCTACAAAGAGTCGATCGCGCTCTTCAACCAGGAAGAGCCCGAGGAACCCGAGGTATTTGGCCGGCCGGTTGCGTTCGACTGCCTGCCGGCGTTGGGCGAGGTCGACGCTGCCGGCGCCAGCGCGCGCGAGTGCGCTACGGCCGATGGGCTCATCCGGCTGCTCGGCGAGGACCTGCGCGTCGGGCTCACGCACCTGCAGATTCCCACCTTCGTGGGCTTCGGCGCGAGTGTCGCCCTCGAGACCGAGCGGGTGCTGGATCCGGCACTCGCCGAGGGCGTGCTCGGCAAGGCCGCGGGGCTCGAGCGGTGGGACGATGCGCCGGACGGGATCACGCTGCGGGCCGCAGCCGGCCGCGATGTGGTGCTGGCGGGTCGGGTTCGGCGCGATCCCAGCGCCGAGGCCGGCCTCTTGCTCTGGCTCGCCTGCGACCCGCTGCGCCTGGCCGCGGCCAATGCCGTCGCACTCGCGGCGGCGCGATTCGGCCGGCTTCACTAGCGCGATGCATCGGGTCGCTCGCTCGCGCAGGCTTGGTTCCCGGAACGCCTCGGCCAGCTAGCGGTGTCTACCTACCGCCTCACGCTCGAGTACGACGGCAGCGATTTTGAGGGTTGGCAGGTTCAAGCCGAGGGACGGCGCACGGTGCAGGGTGTGCTCGAGGCGGCCTTGTTCCGGGTGACTCGCGAGTGCGTGCGCTGCGTGGGTGCCGGCCGGACGGACGCGGGGGTGCACGCGGCGGCCCAGGTGGCCCACGTGGTATTGGCGACGGACTCTGATCCCGAGCGGCTGTGCGCGGCGCTCAACGGCGTGTTGCCCGGCGACGTGGCGGTGTCGGTGTGTGAGCGCGTGCCCGAAGGCTTCCACGCGCGCTTCGGCGCCACGGGCAAGCTCTACCGCTACACGATCTGGAACGGTCCGGTGCCATCGCCGCTGCGGGCGGCACGCTGCCACTGGGTGCGCCCCCTTCTCGACCTCGCGTCGATGCAGGCGGCGGCGTCCCTGCTGGTGGGGACGCACGACTTCGCTGCCTTCCAGAACTCGGGCTCCGACGTTGCGACGAGCGTGCGAACGCTCCGGCGCGCGGACGTTCTCGGCACTCCGGGCGCCGATGTGGCGATCGAGTTGGAAGGTCCGGGATTCCTGCGCCACATGGTGCGCATCGTGGCGGGGAGCCTGGTCGAGGTCGGCCTCGGCCGGCGCCAGCCGGCGAGCCTGACGGACGCGCTTGCGGGCCGAAACCGCGGGCTGTCCGGCACCACAGCTCCGGCTCGGGCGCTCACCCTGGTGCGCGTGGACTTCGACGCAGGGGCGGGAACGGCAGCCGGGAGTTGATCCCCTGGGGAGTCTCCTTGACGCGGCGCGGCGGCTCCGGTACCTCTGTTCGCCCGGCGGGCGGCGTATGCGTGTCCAGGCTGGTGGAGTACATCCGAATGGCGATCCGTGTCGAAAGGTCGACCCGAAGTGCGAAGCCCCAGGAGGTGGAGCGGAAGTGGTACCTGATCGACGCCGAGGACCAGGTGCTTGGCCGCCTGTCGACCCGGGTGGCCTCGGTGTTGCGGGGCAAGCACAAGGCGCAGTACACGCCCCACGTCGATACCGGTGACTTCGTGATCGTGATCAACGCTGAGAAGGTTCGGCTCACCGGTCGCAAACGTGAGCAGAAGACCTACTACCGCCACACGGGCTACACCGGGCACCTGAAGCAGGTCACGGCGGATCAGCTGCTCGGCGGACCACACGCGGATCGGGTGGTTCGCAGCGCCGTGCGGGGCATGCTGCCCAAGAACTCGCTGGGCCGGCAGATGTTCCGGAAACTCAAAGTCTACGCGGGCTCCGGGCATCCGCACGCCGCCCAGCAGCCGGAGGAACTCTCACTTGCCTGAGCCGTCTGTCGTTGTCGCCACGGGAAAGCGCAAGAGCGCCGTTGCGCGAGTGCGCATGAAGCCCGGCACGGGGCAGGTGCTCGTCAACGGGCGGCCCATGACCGAGTACTTCCCTCGCGAGGTGCTCCATATGCGCATCCAGGATCCCTTCGAAGTAGCGGGCGCCGAGGGTCGTTGGGACGTCGTGGCGAAGATCGCGGGCGGTGGGGTTTCGGGCCAGGCCGACGCGCTGCGCCACGGGATCTCGCGGGCGCTCGAGAAGAGCGACGGAGCGCTGCGCGCCGTGCTCAAGAAGAAAGGGTTCCTGACGCGCGACTCGCGCAAGAAGGAGCGGAAGAAGTACGGGCAGAAGGGGGCCCGAGCGCGCTACCAGTTCTCGAAGCGTTAGTCCGGCGTCTCGAGCCGCCATTTTGTGAACGGGAGGCCGCAGGGCCTCCCGTTCTTCATTTGTAGACCACCCGGAGGAGCATCGTGCGCGTAGCCGTCTTCGGCGCCAGCGGATACACCGGTCTGGAGCTGCTCCGCATCCTGCTGCGCCATCCCGAGTTCGAGATCGTTGCCGTCACGTCCGAACAGCGGGCCGGGCAGCGGGTGGGAGAGGCCTTCCCGGCCCTGCGGGGCAGGCTCGAGCTGGCATTCGAGGCCTCTGTGCCCGAGCGGATCGCCGAGCGGGTCGACTTCGCCTTCACGGCGCTTCCCCACGCGGCTTCCGCCGCCACCGTGGCGCTCCTGCGCGCAGCGGGAGTGCCCGTGGCCGATCTGTCCGCTGACTTCCGGCTCCGGGAACTCGGCGTTTACCAGGAGTGGTATGGGGATCACGCTGCACCCGAGCTGGTGGGCAAGGCGGTTTACGGTCTGCCGGAACTCCACCGGGAGGCGCTGCGCGGAGCCGAACTCGTCGCGTGCCCGGGCTGCTACCCGACCGGTGCGCTGCTGCCCCTCGTGCCTTTCCTGCGTGCAGGCCTCGTCGAACGCGGGGGGGTCGCGATCGACGCCAAGTCGGGTGTCTCGGGTGCGGGGCGCAAGCCCGAGGCCTCGCTCCTGTTCGGGGAGATCGACGCGAACGCCCGCGCGTACAACGTGGGTGCTCACCGGCACGGGCCTGAGATCGAGCAGGAAGCCGCGCTAGCTGCGGGTGGGGACGTGCGCGTCACGTTCGTGCCCCAGCTCATTCCCACCACCCGCGGCATCGCGACTTCGATCTTCTGCCGTGCACCCGGAGGCGTATCGACCGCCGATGCGCACGCCGTGCTCGCTGAGGCGTGGTGCGACGAACCCTTCGTGCGGGTCCTGCCGCCCGGCGAGACCCCGAGTCTCCAGGCGGTGCTGGGGAGCAATTTCTGTGACGTGGCCGTGTTCGGCGACGAGCGCAACGGGACACTGGTACTGCTCTCGGCCCTGGACAATCTCGTCAAGGGCGCCAGCGGACAGGCCATCCAATGCGCAAATCTCATGATGGGGTGGCCGGAGCAAGCCTCGCTGCTCGAGCCTGCCGCACTTCCCTGAAGCTGCGCTTCGCTGCAAAACGGCGTTCCCCCGGTGAAAGTTGACGCTCCCAGGGGACCGCGATACAAACATCAAAACCACGCCGTGGCTGACGGCGGCGCTGGTTCGACGACAGCCTTCGCGACGGATCACACCGAGCTGCAGCAGCCGGTTGGGAGAGGGTATGGGCGAGGAGCGCCGGACCAAACACATCTTCGTGACCGGAGGAGTGCTCTCCTCCCTGGGCAAAGGGCTCGCGTCGGCGTCAATTGGGGCGCTCCTGGAGGCCCGCGGTCTCAACATCACATTTCTCAAGCTGGATCCGTATCTGAACGTCGATCCCGGAACGATGAATCCGTTCCAGCACGGCGAGGTCTACGTCACTGCGGATGGGGCCGAGACGGATCTCGATCTGGGGCACTACGAGCGCTTCACGCGGGCGCGGATGGGGCAGAAGAACAACGTCACCGCGGGTCGCATCTACGACTCGGTGCTGTCCAAGGAGCGCCGCGGCGAGTACCTGGGCGGTACGGTTCAGGTGATTCCTCACGTCACGGACGAGATCAAGGCGCGCATCCGCCTCGCGGCCGAGGGTGTGGACGTGCTCATTACCGAGGTCGGCGGAACCGTCGGCGACATCGAGTCGCTGCCCTTCCTCGAAGCGATTCGGCAGATGCGGGCCGGGGAGGGCCGCGAGAACTGCTGCTTCATCCACATCGCCCTGGTGCCCTACATGGCGGCGGCGGGTGAACTCAAGACGAAGCCCGTCCAGCACTCCGTGAAGGAACTGAGGACGGTGGGCCTCGCGCCGGACATCATCCTGTGTCGTACCGACCGCTTCCTGCCGAAGGCCGTCAAGCGCAAGATCGCGCTTTTCTGCGACGTTGACGAAGACGCGGTAGCCACGGCGAAGGACGTCGAGACGATCTACGAGGTGCCGCTGATTCTCAACAAGGAGGGGATCGACGAGAAGATCGCCCACGTGCTGAACATCTGGACGGGGAGTCCAGACCTGCGTCTCTGGGAGCAGATCGTGCACCGGGCGCGAAACCCGAAGGTCGAGCTCAACATCGCAATGGTCGGAAAATACGTCGACCTGACCGAGAGCTACAAGAGCATCAACGAGGCGCTCTACCACGGGGGCTTTGCCAACAAGGCTCGTGTGCACATCGAGTACTTCGACTCGGAGAAGCTCGAGGACACCGGCGTGCTCGCGGGAATGGACGGTGTGCTGGTTCCACACGGTTTCGGTCCCCGAGGCGCGGAGGGCAAGATACGCGCGGTGCGCTACGCGCGGGAAAACCGGGTTCCGTTCCTCGGGATCTGTTTCGGCATGCACTTTGCGGTGATCGAATTCGCTCGCTCGGTGGCGGGCCTCGAGGGTGCGAACTCGACCGAGGTGGACGCCGAAACGCCCCACCCGGTGATCGACTTGTTGCCCGAGCAGCGCGACGTCGAGGAAAAGGGTGCGACCATGCGCCTCGGAGACTGGCCCTGCGTGCTCGAACCTGGCAGCAGTGCCTTTCGCGCCTATGGTCAGGAGCGGATCGCTGAGCGCCACCGGCACCGCTTCGAAGTCAACCCCGAGTACACGGAGACGCTCGCACGTGCCGGGCTGGTGATGGCCGGCACCTCGCCCGACGGACGCTTGGTCGAGGTCGTGGAGGTGGAGGAACATCCCTGGTTCGTCGCCTCCCAGTTCCACCCCGAGTTTTCGTCGACGCCGTTCCGTCCGCACCCGCTCTTCATCGATTTCGTGGGTGCGGCTGTGCGCCGTCACACGGCCGGGGGGTGAGCGACGCGCCGGCCCGGGGGGTGAGCGACGCGCCGGCCCGGGGGGTGAGCGACGCGCCGGCCCGGGGGGTGAGCGACGCGCCG
>PBYF01000143.1 GCA_002729515.1 Deltaproteobacteria bacterium | reverse complement strand
TGGAACTCAGAACAGCGTGTAGAGGGAGCGGCACCCGCTGGAACTCAGAACAGCGTGTAGAGGGAGCGGCACCCGCTGGAACTCAGAACAGCGTGTAGATGAACGGGGCTGCAGCGGAGCCTCCCAGCATCACCAGCACGCCGAGACCCAGGATCGAGATGATGATGGGTGCGAGCCACCACTTCTTGTTGTCCTTGAGGAAAGCGACGAACTCGCTTGCCAGCCCGGTTCGTTGCCCGGCTGCCTTCACGTCAAAGGTGTCGTCGTCGTCCGGCTTGTCTCGATCGCTCATCTCGGCCTCCCGCCGCGGCGAGCCGCGCTCGCCTGGTTCAGAACTGTCTGAAATAGCGTTCCCGAGGCTTTGCATGCGGGGCATCGACCCAGCAAGACTCGGCTTCGGTGGGGAACGCGCGGTGAAGTGAATCGCGGCGGGCCAGCCTGAATGCCAGACCCACCGGCGTGATCAGCAGGTAGAAGATCGTCCCCAGGATCACGTAGGAGAGCACGAAGCCGATCGGCAGGGCAATCACCGCGAGGGTCACGTAGATCGGCCGGTTCGCCTTGGGGGCTACCAGAGAGAAGATCGCCGCCAGACAGCCGAGGCCCGCGAACCCCGCCGTCACCGGCAGCCGGGCGCCGCCGAGGCCGAACGAGAACACCAGCAGTTCGAACCAGCTGAGCGCGGCGAGCAGGCCGAAGCCCCCCAGCGCGATCCACCCGAACTGGCGCAGCGTTTTCTCGTCCGGATGGAAATCGAGTTCGATCATGCTCATCGGGCGGATCTCTCTAGTCCAGTTCGAACTCGGCCAGGTATGCGTCGCGGTCGATCTCGCGCGCTTCCGGTTGGTCCGTCTTGAGCAGGACGCAATTCTCGATCACGAGGGCGTCCATGTTGGTGGCCATGAAGCAGCGGTAGGCGTCGGCCGGCGTGCATACGATGGGCTCGCCCCGCACGTTGAAGCTCGTATTGATTACGACCGGTGAACCGGTCTTCCGCTTGAAGTTCTTCAGGATCGCATAGAAGCGCGGGTTGCGCTCCGAGTCGACGGTCTGGACCCGCGCGGAGTAGTCGACGTGGGTGATGGCCGGCACCACCGACCGCACCTCCTTGAGCTTGTCGAGACCCTTGGCGTCGCTCCCGCTGCCCCCGGTGCGCTTGTCCGGACGCACGGGCGCTACGAGCAGCATGTAGGGGCTGTCCTCTTCGGGCCGCATCTCGAAGTACTCGTCGACGTCTTCGCGCAGGATCGCCGGGGCGAAGGGCCGGAAGGACTCCCGGAACTTGATCTTCAGGTTCATGACGGACTGCATCTTCGGCGAGCGCGCATCGCCCAGGATTGAGCGGCTGCCGAGCGCCCGGGGGCCAAACTCCATCGGCCCCGCCATGTGGCCCACCACGTGCTCGGTCGCGATCAGGTCGGCGATTTGCTCCGCCAGCCTCTCCTCGTCCTCGATCTGGCGGTACACGGCGCCGACCCCGTCGAGGAAGACCTTCACCTCCTCTGGCTCGTAGTGAGGCCCGAGGAGCGAGCCGCGCTGACTGTCGATACCGCCGTTGTCGCGGGGTTCTTTCAGCAACTGGTGCCACACGAAGAGCGCCGCACCCAGCGCGCCCCCGGCATCGCCCGCGGCGGGTTGGATCCAGACTTTGTCGAAGGGCGACTCGCGAAGGATGCGCCCGTTGCCGACGCAGTTGAGCGCGACTCCCCCCGCCATGGTGAGCTGCTTCACGCCCGTGATTTCGTGCGCGTAGCGCGCGATGCGCAGCATGACCTCTTCCGTGACCGCCTGGATCGAGGCGGCGATGTCCATTTCGCGCTGGGTGATCGGGGTTTCCGCCCTCCGCGGCGGGCCATCGAAAAGAGCGTCCATCCTCCTGGAGGTCATCACGTCCTTGTGGCAGTACGCGAAGTAGGACATGTCCATCACGAACGAGCCGTCTTCCTTCAGGTCGACCAGCTTTTCAAGCATGACGTCGCGATAGACCGGCTCGCCGTACGGGGCGAGCCCCATCAGCTTGTACTCTCCGCTGTTCACCCTGAAGCCCGTGAAGTAGGTGAAGGCGGAGTAGAGGAGCCCGAGGGAATGCGGGAACCGCAGTTCCTTCAGCAATTCGATCTCGTTGCCCCGCCCTACCGCGATGCTCCCCGTCGCCCACTCGCCGACGCCATCGAGGGTCAGGATGGCCGCCTCGTCGAAGGGGGACGGGAAAAAGGCGCTTGCGGCGTGGGACTCGTGGTGCTCGAGGAAGACGTAGCGGCCCCGGTAGGCGTTGCGGAGGCCTTGGTCGAGTTCTCGAGGAGTGAAGAGTTTCTGCTTGATCCAGAGCGGGAGCCCCATCAGGAACAGGCGAAAGCCGGCCGGGGCGTAAGCGATGTAGGTCTCGAGCAGTCGGTCGAACTTGAGCAGCGGCTTGTCGTAGAAGGTGACGAGATCGAGATCCTCCGCGCGCAAGCCGGCCTCGGCCAAGCAGAAATCCACGGCGTTTTGCGGAAAGCGGTAATCGTGCTTCTTGCGCGTGAAGCGCTCTTCCTGGGCCGCTGCGACGATCTCGCCATCGCGCACCAAGCAGGCTGCACTGTCGTGATAGAAGGCCGAAATACCGAGAATATTCATCGCGTTCTCATCATAGCGAGGCCGGACGAAGATCTGCCCGAGCAGCTGCCCGGTGTATTCGCCCCCGGGCTCGGACCATGTGCGGGGTCACTTCCCGCGCTCCGGTGTAGAGTCGCGGCGGTGTCCAAGACGAGTCGGAAGCGGCGCCCGCTGAAGGCGGCGCGCCGGCGCGTGCGCGCGGGTGCACTGTTGTTGGTGCCGCTCGTTGCAGGCGTCATGCGCATCCTTGCTGCGACGTGGCGCGTGCGTGTGGAGGGCGAGGACCCGCTCGCGCCCGGCCCGCCGCACGGGAGACTGGGGGCGCTGTGGCACGGGAGCGTCCTGGTCGCTGTCGGCGTCTACCGGGACAGCGGTGTCTGCGTCCCCGTGAGCCGCAGCGCGGACGGCGATCTCATCGTCGCGGTCATCGAGCGGCTGGGCCTGGGGGAACCGCCGCGGGGGTCGAGCCGGAGCGGAGCGGTGTCGGTGCTGCGCAGGATGGTTCGCCTGGTGCGCGAGGGACGGGTCGTGGCCGTCCTGACGGACGGCCCCCTCGGTCCCGCCCGCGTTTCGAAGCGCGGCATCGTCCAGGTGGCGCGTCTGGCCCAGGTGCCGATCGTGCCCGTGGCATTGTCGGCGCGCCCCTGTGTGCGCATCGGCAGCTGGGACCGAATGCTCCTGCCCCTGCCCTTCGCCCGCGTGCTGTGCCGTTACGGAGACCCGATCCAGGTGCCGCCCGACGCGAAGGGCGAGCGCCTGGAGGCTCTGCGCCGCGCCCTCGATGTCCGGCTCGAGTTGCTGACCAGCGCCACTGAGCGGGCCCTGGGGCGCGCCCCCGACGCCTAGCGAGCGCCGGTCGGGATTCGAGGTGCTTCGGGAGTCCGGCGCATCTCTCGAAACCACTCGAGGGTTCTCGGGTGCGGCCTCGCAGAAGCCGGGTGCGGCTTCGCGGAAGCCGGGTGCGGAGAAGCGACCCGGCGCGCGGGGCCTTCCGAGGCTCCCGCCGCCGCTCGCGTCAGGGATTCGGCCGCTTGAAGCTGGCGGGGCCTTCCCATTCCGCGTCGAGCGCTGGAACCAGCACCCAACCGCCCCCATCCGGTGATCGATAGGCCAGGGCCTGCGTTGCGGCGACCTCCACCTGATCGAGCACCTCGAGTCCTGGCTTTCCATCGATGGCGTGCATCCGGTAGAGCGTGACCTGGTCGCGCTTCTTCGCGATCCGAAACTGCAGTTGGCTCTCCCCCCAGGCATCGAGCGAACCCGGCTCGAGTTGCCCTCGGGGTACGAAGGGCAGGTCTTCGTCGTTGGCGATCACATAGCAGGCCAGCGGAGCGGCCTGACCTGTCGGGTTGTAGACCTCGACGAAGTCCGCAATCCGGACATCGGAATCGCACTCCGTGCCCACACTGCACACTTCGTTGAGTTGCAGCTTCGGAGCCGCACCGCAGGTGTCGAAATGTTTGGCATCGCGGTCCTCGGCCAGTACATCCATCAGTGCCCGGATGGGCATGGGCCGCATGGCTTCTGCCCCGCACGGACTGCCCGATAGGAGCCAGAGGTCGAGCGCAGTCACGAGCGCCCAGGCGCCCTTTCCAAACCTCATCGCGGTCCTCCAGCCGGTCCACGGCCTTGCCCGGTACTATCACCCAGCTATTCGAGGCGCTGCAAAACCGATGCTCCGCGAAGCTTCGGGCGCCCTCGCCTCGTGTGCCGCGTCGTCCGGGCCGGCCTCGGCGGCGACCGCGTCCGCCGGGCGACCCGGCTGGGCCGCGACGCCCGGCGGAGCGCAGCGCGTGTAGGGACCGCACGGCCCTGGAGATACGGCGTCCCCCGGGGGCGTCGGGTTTCCACCGGAGTATGGGTCACCGGTCCCAGTGCGTCCGTTGCTCCCGCGCAATATCGGGCGCGGCGCCTTGCGCGCGAAATGCCGTGCTGGGCTCCCGGGGGTCCGCTGCCAGGGAGCCCTCGATTCCCCGCCGGTGACATTTCGGGGCGTTCCCGACCACCCATATCCCGTAGCTCGAATGTTACGCAGGCAATTGGAGTGCCTCGCCTTCTGGGGGGGGGACTCGCAGAACGGAGTAGCACGTGTCTCGCCGGACTTTTGCTGGACTTTTCGGTTTCGCGTTGCTGATTGCGTGGGCAGGTCCCGCCGCGGCGACTCCGGTAAATGTATTCTTCAATGGGCCGTCGGGTTATGGGATGAGCGAAAACTCCGCTCTGGCTGCGAATAGCCAAGGCATCCCATTCATCGCCCCGGTGGTCTTCGGCACCGCCGAGTCGTATTACGGTTTCGATCAGGACCTCCGAAGTTGGAGTCCTGATCCGCCGACAATTTCGGACAACCGGGCGACGTCGTCCTGGAAGGTGAAGAATATTTCCACCGAGAGCTTCAATGGAACGAGCTATCTGGTCTTCACCCACATCGGGGCTTACGCAGAACCAGGCGTTCCGATCGTGTATGATCCCGACAAGGTGGGATTGGAAATCGATGCAGGTCTCGCCTGGTCGATTCTCGCGGTTGATGGCGGGCAAAACATGTACTACTACCCGATGATCGAGTTGAAGAACCTCGATGGCCCCAACGACTTTTCCGATGCCTTCGACGTCAAGTACATCGTCCAGGAGCCTCTGATCGAGGCCCCGTCCAGTTACTACAACCTGCCGCAACTAATGGTCAGCCGTGGCTTCACGCCCATTCCCGAGCCGACGACCGCTATGCTCTTTGCCGCGGGGCTTCTGCTGCTGGGAGCGTTCAGGCGACATCATCGGTGAAACGCCAGCTAGTTCAAATTCTTCTGCTGCCGATCAGACAGGCAGTTCAAGTTTTTTTGCTGCCGATCAGACAGGCAGTTCAAGTTTTTTTGCTGCCGATCAGACAGGCAGTTCAAGTTTTTTTGCTGCCGATCAGACAGGCAGTTCAAATTCTTCTGCTGCTGGTCGTCGCCAGCTCCGCAGGGGCCGCTGACGAAGGTCTCGTGCTGCGCGCGCAGGCCGCGCAGTTGGCTACCGCCGGACGCTGCGATGCAGCCCTGCCGCTTCTCGAAGAGGCGCGCAAGCGCTCGCCCGAAGACGCGCCGGCGGCTCTGCTCCAGGGGCAGTGCCTGCTTCATGCCAAGCGCTACCAGGACGCGCTCGAGCCGCTCCGGGACGCGGTGCGCCTCGCCCCCGATTCGGCGGATGCGGCGCTCCATCTGGGGATGGCGGAGTATCACGTGGGAGATTCCTCGGCTGCCGAGGCATCCCTCGCGCGCGCCGAGCAACTGGAGCCGGACAACGCGCAGGCTGCGCTGTATCGCGGACTCGCACTCCTCGATCTGGCTCGCGAGGAGGAGGCCGCCGACCGCTTCGATCACGCCTCTCGTATCGACACCGCGAACATGGAGCCGATGGCTTCCTACTACGCGGGACTCGCTCACCAAAGTCTGGGGCGCGCTGCGGAGGCCGAGGCCGCGCTGCGCCGGGTGAGCGCGCTCGCGCCGGGGAGCGAGTGGGATCGCCAGGCCGAGGCGGCACTTGCCGCCGCCCAGGTGGCGCCGCAGACCTACGGGACGCGCCGTTGGTTCGTCGCGCAGGGCGGTCTCGCCTACGACAGCAACGTCGCTCTCGTTGGCACTGACGTCACCAGTCCCGATGTCATCTCGGGCAAATCCGACGGCCGCGGCGAATGGGCCCTGGAGGGGGGGCTGGAACTCTTCAGGGACGGGCAGTGGAGTGCCGGCGTGCTCGCCAATTATTTCGGGAGCGCCTACTTCCGGGAGTACGAGTTCGACGAGACCTACGTAAACGCGAGCTTCTGGCTGGAGCGGCGCCTGGGCTCGGACTCCTTCATCAGGTTCCAGCCCATGTTCGGCACGATCTACTACGACGAAGAGGACTACCTGCGCTTCTACGGCTTTCGCGCCGACTACCTCCACCCCTGGGGCAGCGCGGGGACGGGGAATTTCTGGCTGCGCTACGCCTACAACGACTATCTCTACCCGATCGCACCGCCGCCGGAGGAGAAGTCATTTCGCAACCGCGACGGCAACGACGTGTGGTTCGGATACGACCACAGCTATGAGGTGACCTCCAGCACCCTGCTCGAGGGCGGGCCGCTCGGCCGTTACTACGACGCCGAGGGCAAGGAATGGGATCTCCGGGGTTTCGGCGGCTGGATCGGGGTGACCCAGCATCTGCCGGCAAAGTTTGCTGGGGAGTTGGAGTTCTTCTTCGAGCACGACCGCTACGAGCACCGATCGTCGTTTCTCTTGCCCGGGGAGAGTTCGAAGAAGCGGCGCGACAACCTGTTCCGGATACGGGCCGTGATCGAGCGGCCGATCGTGAAGGATGTGATCGCGTCGGTCATCTGGACCTATTGGAACAACGATTCGAATACTGACGTCTTTAACTACCAGCGTCATGTCGTGGGCGCATACATCACCGTCGCATTTGGCGACTGATGATTCCCCGCGGAGCAGAACGGAGGCATCCCGTGTCGAAGCTGTCATTCAATCGCGCCGCGTTTCTGGTACTCAGCGCCGTAGCGCTGGCCATGCCGAGCGTGGTCCAGGCCGACCCCACGCGATTTGCGGACTGCACGCCTGCTGGCCGCGTCGTCTCGATCACCAGCGACGTGGTCGCCACCCGGTCAGCGCAGCGCACTCTCGCCTGCGGGGACGAACTTTGCGTCGGAGACCTCGTCGCCACGGGAGCCGGCGGCAGCGTCGGAATCCTGAACGGCGGCATCTTGACGCAGATCGGTGAGAACACCCGCGCGAAACTCGCCATGACCCCGGCCGGGACGCCGGACGTGGAACTCCAGGAGGGCACGGTGCGCATGATCGACGCCCGGCCGGAGGGTGCCGCCGGCCGGCTGGCGGCGCTGGGCGCGAAGGCAGATATCCGGCGCAACGATGCCGAGGCGCGGATCGCCAGCGGTGCCGGGGAGATCTGTTCTCATAGCGGCCTGCTGAGTGTGAACGGAACCCGCCTGGAACCGGGACGCTGCGCTGCGGTCGACTCGGGTGCCCTCCGCCTGGTGCCGGACGGCGTCGAAGGCCGCAAGCTTGCGGCGCTGGCCGGATCCTGTGACCCGGGGCCGGTGATCGCTCCGATCGCACACATCGCACCGACGCCCCCCGTTGCCGCTCCCCCGCAGCGCGCCGCGGCTCCGCTTCCCCTTCCGCCCGGCGGACCGTCCCGCAATGGCTGTGAGAGTCCCGGCGGGTGCGACGTGAACCCGGGCGGCTACCAGGTCATAGAGCCATTCCCAGGGACCGGCGACCCAGGCCCCCTGGGCTCCTCCTAGAAGCCGGGACCCCACCCGGGAAGTCCAGGAGCGCATGGGGCACGGCGACGTGAAGTTCACGCGGTCGCCGGAGTCCGAAAGAGCGCCCGCGGGCGCGTTTCAATCCGGCTCGGGGGCGGACCGCGCGTAGACAGGTGGCTGCGCAGTGTCCCGGGCCCCCGCACCCGCCAGGAAGACGATTCCCACGACCATCAGGGTCGCGGCGGCTGCGGTGATGGCGAGCGATATAACGCCGGTGTGGGGCCTTTCACCGAAGAGCACGATCCCGAGCAAGACGGCCAGGACAATCTCGACCAGCGTGTAGCTCACGAGGGCGTGGGTGAGCGAGCCCGCCTGGAAGGCCCGCTGCAGTAAAAGAAAGCCCCCGATTGCGGTGCCGACGAGTCCGTAGACGAACGGTTGGGCCAGCATCGAGGTGAGCGCCGTCCAGCCCTCGGCTTCCCCCAGGCGGTGGGTCACCACCTTCATCAAAACGATCATGAAGCCCCAGCACAGGCCGGCTGCTGTTCCGTAGAGGGCAGACCGGGCGTCGTCCCGCGTGCGCAATGCTGCACCGAGCGCGAGGAGCACACAGAGCACGGTCGCGCCCGTCGCGACGAGCCAGCGGGTTGGGGTGGAGTCGGGGTCGCCGGCCGAGGGATCGGTGCCGACGATGAACCCCGCGAGTCCCAGTGTCACCGCGATGGCGCCGAGCCATTCCCGCGTGCCGGCCTTCCGGCCGGTGAAAAGGCTGTCGAGCACGAGTGCAAATACGAGTTGGGCCGCGATCAGCGGCTGGATCACCACCACGGGTCCGAGGCTCACGGCCCATGCCTGGAGCCCATAGGCGGCGACGTAGGCCAAGAGGCCGAGCAGCCAGAGCGGACGGCGGAGCAACTGGAGGACGAAGGAATCCCCCCCCGCGGCGCCCGGATCCTGACGAGCGGCTTGGGTCTGCTGGAGGACGGCCGCCGCGGCAAAGCCCAGGGCGGCCAGAAGAGTCAGCGGAATATAGACAGTGGGATCGTTTTGCACGGGTCGCGGCGATGTGGTCTCTGATTGGGAACTCTATGCCTCTCAGGTGCCGTCCGGTTACCCGCCGAACTGCGACTGCGACGGGTTGCACCTCGCGAATTGGGTGAGAAGCCCTGTTCTGATGCCGGCTCTGCACGGCGCCGCTTCGGTGCTCTTCGGCGAAGAACGGTCGAGGCCAGCTCGCTGCGCGCACGGCCACTCAACCGGTACCGGCTCGCTACACGAGCCGTCGGAGTCCTCGCCCTGCTTCCCTTGGCGTTTCCGCGGCTCAGGCGCGGAAGAGACGCATGGCCCGCTGCAGGCCCCGCTTCCCAGTCCCCGATCGACAGAAGGTCAATGGCTCGGACGCTGCTGGAAACGCAGCCCGAGGTTTCGAACTTCTCTCGGGCCCGGGTGATTTTCTTGGTCGGGCCGGGGAGATTCGAACTCCCGACCTCCTGACCCCCAGTCAGGCGCGCTAACCAGACTGCGCCACGGCCCGATTCGGTGCGACTCTACCCCACTGGGGGATGCGTGCGAACCCCGGCACGGCTTGACCCGTCTCGCCGGCGCGACCTACCCTCGCCCCGGCGTGGCTGAGCCGACGATTCGCAACCCGGTGGAGCGCATCGAGGTCGATATCCGCATCGGCGAGGGGCGGATGTCGGCGACGGACGATCCCATCTTTCTCGGGATCCGCGGCCGCGCAGGCCGTGAGTTCCGGCTCCAGCACGCCGAGGGGGCCTCCTTCCGCCGCGGTGCCGACGATCGGTATGTGCTCGCAGGAGCCGACGCGACAAACGTCGAATACCCGGAGCTAAACGATCCGACCACGCCCGCGCTCGACGCCGCCGACATCGTCGGCTTCTACATCCGCAAGGGCATGGCACCGATCCCGAACGTGCGGGGCATCGGCGAACTCGACGACCGAGTCGAGGTCGTGAGCGTCGAGGTCGTCGTGCACGCGGGGGGTCTGGCCGAGCCGCTGCGCTTTTTCCGCCTCGGCCCGGTCTGGCTCGGGCTGGCGTGCGGTTCGACATTCGAGGTGCCCCGCGAAGGCGAGGCGTGACCCAGGTCTCGGGTTCCGAAGGGCTTGCCCGCGCCGGCCCCCCGCCTAGAGCATTGCGCGGATCTGCTCGAGTTCCTCGCGGATCTTCTGGAAGCGGGCGCGGTGATCGGGCTCGACCGAGAGCGCGCCCTCATCGAGGGCGCGTCCCGTGCCGAGATCGCGCAGCTTCTTGCGCGCGCCGGCGATGGTGTAGCGCTGCTCGTAGAGGAGCTTCTTGATCAGCAGGATCATGTCGATGTCGCGGCGCCGGTAGAGGCGCTGCTTCGACTTCGACTTCTGTGGTGCCATCCAGCGGAACTCGGATTCCCAGTAGCGCAGGACGTACGGCTTTACATCCGTGATCTTCGCCACCTCGCCGATCCGGTAGTAGCGCTTGTCGCCCCCGGTCTCTTCGGTTTTCCCACTCGCCATGGTCTCCCCCCCCTGTCGTCACGGCCCGCGTGTCTAGAAGTCCGGTGTGCGGCGCTGCTCCTCTTCGACGACCGGCCCGTCGTTCAGGATGTTCTTCAGCACCAGGCTCGGCTTGAACGTCAGCACGCGCCGTGCCTCGAGAACGATTTCCTGCCCCGTCTGCGGGTTGCGCCCCTTGCGGGCGTTCTTGGGCCGCACAACGAAATTGCCGAAGCCCGAGATCTTGACCTTCTCGCCCCGCGCCAGCGTCTCCTTGATGGTCTGGAATACCTTTTCCACCAGCTCGGCCGACTCCTTCTTCGAGAAGCCCACCTGCTCGTAGATCTGCTCGACGATCTCCGCTTTCGTCATTCCACTGATCCCCCTGACGGTCTCTCTTTGCCGCCCTGGCGGAGTTCTCCGCCGAAGCGATGGGAGAGCATTCGCACCACTTTGTCGATTGCGGGCCCGACCTCGGCATCGGTGAGGGTTCGGTCGTCCCGCTGGAACACGAGTCGGAAGGCCAGGCTCACGCGGCCCTCCGGAACCCCGCGCCCCTCGTAGCGGTCGAAGAGTTCGACCGCTGCGCAGTTCTTGCCCGCGCAGCCGCGCAGCGCCTCGAGGATCTCGCCGGCCGCTATGTCGCGGTCGACGATGACGGCCAGGTCGCGCCGGATCATCGGGAAGCGCGATACTTCGGCGAATTGCGCCTCGGCCGGCTCGAGCGTGAGAAGTGTCTCGAGGTCTACCTCGAGCGCAGCGCAGGGCACGTCGATTCCCAGGTGTGCTCGGACTTCGGGATGCACCTCGCCGACCGCTCCCAGCATCGCACCTCCCGACCAGATCGTCGCTGCTGCGCCGGGGTGCAGGTAGCCCGGGCTTCCCTCCCGCCGCAGGGACACTGGATAACCTAGCAGATTCAATAGCCTTTCCACGATGCCTCGGGCCGAGAAGAAGAGCGGCGGCGCGCTGCCCCCCCAGAGGTCTGGTGCGTTGTCGCCCGTCAGCACTGCCGCTGCTTGGAGGGGCTCCCGGGGCAGCTCACCCGGATTCCCGGGCAGGAAGACGCGGCTGACCTCGAAGATCGCCACCCGGTCGAGTTGGCGAGCCAGGTTCTGGCGCACGAGCCGCAGTAGTGTCGGCAGCAGCATGGGCCGCAGGCGGGGCTCCTCGTCGTTGATGGGGTTTGCGAGGCACAGAGTCGTCCGGCGCGGATCGGACGCGGGAAACCCCAGTGCGTCGAGTTCCGCCTGGGCGATGAAGGGGAACGAGACGGTCTCGACCAGGCCCGCCCCTGCCAGGGCATCCTTCGCGCACTCGGCCAGGACCCGCGCGGGTGCTGGCTCGACCGGTCGAAGCACGCCGACGGGCTCGGTGCTGGGGATCTGGTCGTAGCCGTAGATTCGCGCGATCTCCTCTGTTAGGTCCTGGTGCAGGTGGATGTCGTTGCGGTGACTGGGCACACGGCCGACGAGTACCCCGGGCTCGGCCACGCTCGATGTGATACCGGCGCGCTCGAGCAGTGCCCGCATCTCGTCCTGCGACAGGGCCGTGCCGAGCAGCCCGTTCGTGCGCCGGCACTCGAGCCGCACCTCTTCGGTCACCTCGGGCGCATCGCCCCGCGCCTCCACCACGCCCGGGGCCACGCTTCCCCCGCAAAGCTCGGCCATGAGCCGAGCGCAGCGGTCGGCCGCGCGCTGGATTCCCTGCCGGTCGACGCCGCGCTCGAACCGATAGCTCGCCTCGGTGTGGAGCCCGTGGCGCCGGGCCGCAAGACGCACCGACGTCGGGTGGAAGTGCGCGCTCTCGATCAGTACGTCAACGGTCGCGTCGCCGACCTCGGTGTCGGCGCCGCCCATCACGCCCGCCAGGGCGATGGCCCGTTCGGCGTCCGCAATCACCAGATCCTCGGGGTCCAGCTCCCGGGTCTCTCCGTCTAGCGTCACGAGCTTTTCACCCGCGGCTGCCCTGCGAACGCGGATCTCCGGCCCGGCCAGCGCGGCGAGGTCGAAGGCGTGAATCGGTTGGCCGAACTCGAGCAGCACCAGGTTCGTGACGTCGACGACGTTGTTGATGGCGCGGATGCCCGAAGCCTCGAGCCGTTCGATCACCGACTGCGACGACGGCTGGACGCGCACGCCGCGCACGATGCGCGCCACGTAGTCGTGGCAGGCGCTCCGGGCCTCGATCGAGACTCGAGCCGCCCCGGCTGCTGCGGCGCCCGTCTCGGGCGGTGCGGTCTCGGGCTCCCGGATTTCAGCGCCGAACAGCGCTCGCACCTCCCGGGCCACCCCGAGAAGCGAGGCCGTGTCGCCGCGGTTGGGCGTAATCCCCACTTCCAGAACGCGAGATCCAGCCGCCAACACGTCGGGAAGCGGCGCGCCGATGGGGGCGCCGGGATCGAGCACGAGGATCCCCTCGTGCTCGTCGCCCAGCCCGAGTTCGCGGGCCGAGCAGATCATGCCACGGGACACGACGCCCCGGATCTTCGTCTTCTTCAGCCGCGTTCCGCCGGGCAGCGTGACACCGGGGGATGCGACCGCCACTTTCTGGCCCGGCGCCACGTTGGGTGCCCCACACACGATCTCGACCGGATCGCCCTCTCCCAGGTCGACGCGGCAGAGCGAGAGCCGGTCGGCATTCGGGTGCGCTGTGCGCTCGACGACATGGCCCACACGCATGGCCGAGAGGTCTGGCCCTGTGTCCTCGACCGCGGTGTCTTCGAAGCCGCCCATGTCGAGCCGTTCCACCAGTTCCGCAGCGGCGGGCAGGTCGATCCACTCGCTGAGCCAGGCGAGTGCGAGGCGCATCAGACCTGCTCCAGGACGCGAACGTCGCCCTCGAATAGTGGACGCAGGGCGGGGAAGCCCCAGCGCAGCAGCGCCGTGCGGTCGATGCCCATGCCGAAGGCGAACCCCTGCCATGCCTCGGGATCGATGCCGCAGCGCTCGAGCACGTGCGGATGGATCATTCCGCAGCCGCCCCACTCGAGCCATTCTCCGCGCCAGCGCACGTCCATCTCGGCCGACGGCTCGGTAAACGGAAAGTGGTTGGCTCGGAAGCGAAGGGCGCTGTCGGCACCGAAGAGGTGCCGCGCGAACGCGAAGAGAACGCCCTTCAGGTCGCCGAACGTCACCCTTTCATCGACGAGGAAGCCCTCGATCTGGTGAAACATCGGACTGTGTTTCAGCGAAGTGTCGTGCCGGTAGACCCGGCCCGGTGCGATGAAGCGCAGCGGTGGAGTGCGCCCCGTCATCGCGCGGATCTGCACGTTCGAGGTCTGGGTGCGCAGCAGGTTGCCGCCCTCGAGATAGAAAGTGTCCTGCTCATCTCGTGCGGGATGTTCCGGCGGAATGTTCAGGGCTTCGAAGTTGTGCCAGTCCGTCTCGACCTCCGGGCCGTCCTCTACCGAGAACCCCATGGAGGCGAAGAAGTTCACCATGTCGCGAGTGACGTGGGTCAGCGGATGGAGATGGCCGGCCGGCGGCGTGGCTCCGGGCAGCGTGATGTCGACCTGATTGTCCGCGAGCTCGCGTGCCCGTTCGCCTCCCTCGAGTTCGGAACGCCGCGCTGCAACCAGTTCCTCGACTCGCTGCTTGGCGGCGTTCACGGCCTGACCGCGGACCTTGCGCTGCGCGGGATCGAGCTTGCCCAGTGCGCGCAGCTCGGACGAGATCGAACCCTTGCGCCCGAGGTAGCGCGCGCGGACTTCCGTCAGCGCCTGGGGCGTGGCGGCCTCGCCGATTTCGCCCCGGGCCCGCGCGAGGATCTCCTCGAGGCCCGACGGCTCGCCCGGCAACTACGCCGCCTGCGAACGGACCAGTTCGGCGAGCGCGCTGAAGGCCTTCGGGTCCGAGACGGCCATCTCCGCCAGCACCTTGCGATCCATCTCCACGCCGGCCTGCTTGAGACCGTGCATGAAGCGGCTGTACGAGAGGTCGTGCTCGCGCGCTGCCGCGTTGATGCGCGCGATCCAGAGCGCCCGGAAGCGTCGCTTGCGCTGTCGGCGGTCGCGGTAGGCGTACTTCCAGCCCTTCTCCACTGCCTCGCGTGCGGTCTTCAGAAGTCGGCTGCGCGCGCCGGAATAGCCGCTTGCGTTCTTGAGGATCCGGTTCTTGCGTCGCCGTGCGGCGACGCCGCGCTTCACGCGGGACATGGGGTCTCTCCTCGTCTGGTCGAATCCGCTCGCCTCCGGCGAGCGGCGGGCCCTGCGGGCCGGCTATTTCTGGAGCATCTGTTCGAGCCGCTTGGCATCCACCGCGGCCACGATGGCGCTCTTGCGCAGGTGCCGCTTCCGCTTGGGCGACTTCTTGGTGAGAATGTGCTGCTTGTTGGGTTTCGATCGCACGATCTTGCCCGTACCGGTGCGCTTGAAGCGCTTGGCAGCTCCCCGGTGGCTTTTCATCTTCGGCATCGATCGTCCTCCGCGGTGGCTCAGTCGGCCACCGCCTCCTTTTCCTGCGCATCGATGAACTTTCTCGCCTCGGCTACGCCCTCGCGGTTTGGCACGAGGATCATCGAGAGGAAGCGCCCCTCCATGCGCGGTGGGTTCTCGACCGTCGCGAGTATTCCGAGCATTTCGACCACGCGGTCGAGCTGCTTGCGCCCGAGCTGGCGGTGCACCATTTCGCGTCCTCGATACATCACCGTCACTTTCACCTTGTCGCCGTCCAGCAGGAAGCGCCGCGCATTCTTGAGCTTCGTCTCGAGGTCGTGGTCATCGGTGCGAGGCCGTAGCTTTACTTCCTTCAGCGCTGCGGCGTGCCCCTTGCTTCGGCCCGCCTTCTTCTTCTTCTGCTGCTCGTAGCGGTAGCGCCCGTAGTCCATGATCCGACACACCGGGGGGTCGGATCCGGGAGCGACCTCGACGAGGTCAAACCCCTCGTCCTGTGCCCGCGTGAGCGCATCCTCGGTAGCGAGCACCCCGAGTTGCTCGCCGTCGCTTCCGATCACGCGAATCATCGGTACTCGGATCTGTTCGTTGAGACGGGTCGTGTCCTTCTTCGGGGCCCTTCTGAAGTCCCTCAGGCGTGATTCCTCCTGGTCGGGTTCTTTCGACGAGTTGTCGCGTCCGGGGGGCGCCCGACCCGGCCGCATCGCACGCACGCCCACCCGGGTTGCACCCGGGTGGCACTCCCCGCGCACGCGGACCGCGTCCCGCCGTTGGGCGAGAAGACGAGGGGCGTGATCATGTTCGGGGGAGGTTCATGTAGATACGTGCTCTATCGCAGCTCGTTGGTAGGCACGGGCGGGATTGAACCGCCGACCTCCGCCGTGTCAAGGCGGCGCTCTAGCCACTGAGCTACGTGCCTGGGCGTCCTAAAGACGCGAAATCAATACCCTTTCGCCCCGGTGGTGTCAAATCGGGACGATCGGGCGGGTGAGCTGGAGCCGGAATTTTCCAGAAAGCGGGCGCGCAGTTCGAGCCCATCGGGACCGGCCCCCAGCAGTTCGAGGCGAAGCTCGGGCGGCGCCACGGCCCGGAGCGCGACCATCAATTCCGCTGCAGAGTGGCGGCTTTCGACGGCGAGCACCGCGCGTCCGCGCACCAGCTCGATCGGCACGGCCGATTCTGCACCGATCTCTCCAAGCAGCGTCCGCACGGCCTGGATCTCCGCCCAGCGCTGCACGTCGACGAGCGTCACCCGGGTCTGGAAACGCCCGCCCGCATCTCCGGAGGGCGCGCCCATCAACCCGGCGCCCGAGAGCTGCCGCCGCACGCGATCGACGTCCACGTACACCTCCGCGAGCACCACGTATTCACTCCCGATTTCCGGGTCGTCGCTGAAGAGCGCCGGTCGCTCGCCCCGATCCTCGACGATTTGGAAGCGGGTCGCATACACCAGAGGGTCGTTGCCCAGCGCACCGGAAACCACTGCGTCCTCCGGCATCGCTCCGGCGGAGGCGAGCTGCTCGATCGCGATGCGCCAGACCGCCTCCTGGAGCGCGCGGCGCAATGCCTCGTCGCGTGGGGATCCCCGCGACCGGCCCTCGCCCGCCATGGGGGCGGCCCCCAACGCATCGACCCGGCGCACGTCCGCTGCGCCGGCGGGCACTGCGAAACACAGCGCAAGCACCAGAACCGAGAGCGTCCGCCTCAAAACGAGAGCTCCGTGACGTCCCGCCCGAAGATCCCCGTGAGCGCGTCGACCAGCGCGGTACCCGGCCGCACCCCGAGCCCGGGCAACGCGATCACGGTCTCGCTTTCTTCGGGAATCACCAGGTGGAGCGAAACCGGGCAATCGCCGGGATGCTGGGAAAGGATGGAGCGGAGGGCACTGAGCCGGTCGCGAGTGGCGTCCGCAGCGCCGATGCGAAGCGATAGCGTCCGCGCGAGTCGCTCGTCTGCCCGCTCGAGCTCGAGCACCTCGCTCACCAGGATCTTGGGCGGGTCTCCCGTTTCGAGTGCTCCCGATACCAGGAGCGGTACCGGGCCTTCCTCCTTGCCCGCCGCGATCGCCTGTTTGAGCAGGCCCCCGTACTGGGCGTAGGACTCGGCGAAGATCACCAGGTCGAATGACCCCTCCAGGTCCTCGAGTGTCCCGAAGGCCATGAGCGAGCCCCTTCGGGTGCGCGTTTCCCGCAGCGCCGTCAGGATGCCGCCGGCGCGCACATCGCATCCCTCTTTGTCTTCGGTCGAGCCGGCGCGCACATCCGCGAAACGCGCCAGCCGCTGCTCGAACGCCGCGAGTGGATGCCCGGTGACGTAGAACCCCAGCACCTCCTTCTCGTGCTCGAGACGCTGACGATCGGTCCACGGCGGCGCCTCCGGCAACTCGGGGTCGTTCACCGAAGTGCCGCCGAGGTTGTCGAACAAGCTCTCCTGGCCGATCGCGCGGTCGCGCTGCGCGGATGCGCCTGCCTCGAGCGCCCCATCCAGCGTCTGCCACACCGCCGCCCGGTTCTCATGGAGCGCATCGAAGGCACCGCATTTGACGAGGCTTTCCACCACGCGTCGGTTCACACGGCGCGCGTCCACTCGCTCCGCGAAATCGTAGAGGCTGCGGAAGGGTCCGCCCTCAGCACGCGCTTCGAGCACGACTTCGATCGCGCCCTCACCCACATTCTTCACACCGGCGAGCCCGAAGCGGATGCCCCGGTCCACGACTGTGAAATCCCGGGCCGATTGGTTCAGGCACGGACTGAGCACCTCGATGTCGCTCTGCGTGGCGTGGGCGATGTAGCGGGCGAGCTTGTCGTGGTTGCCCGATTCCGTCGTCATCAGTGCCGCCAGGTATTCCTCCGGGTGGTTTGCCTTCAGATAGGCCGTCTGGAAGGTGATGAGGGCGTAGGCCGTCGAGTGCGACTTGGCGAAGCCGTAGCCCGCGAACTCAGCCATCAGGTCGAAAACCGCGTGGGCCTTGCGCTCCTCGACGCCTCGGTCGACGGCGCCGGACACGAATCGATCGCGCTGCCGGCCCATCTCCTCGGGCTTCTTCTTGCCCATCGCACGGCGCAACACGTCCGCCTCGCCGAGGGAATAGCCCGCCAGGCGGTTGGCGATCTGGAGCACCTGGTCCTGGTAGACGATCACGCCGAGCGTCTCGGCCGTGATCTCCTCGAGTTCGGGAAGCAGATACTCGATCGTGGTGAGTCCGTGGCGGCGGTTGATGAAGTCCTCGACCATCCCCGAGCCGAGTGGCCCGGGCCGGTAGAGTGCGACGATCGGGATCAGTTCCTTGAAGTTCTGCGGGCGGAGCTTCGTCACGAGGTCGGTCATGCCGCTCGATTCGACCTGGAACACGCCCTCGGTGTTTCCCGCCGAAAGCAGCGCGTAGGTGGCGGGATCGTCGAGCGGCACGGCTTCGATGGAAAAGCCCGGCTCGCCCTTCTCGCGGATACGCCGCTCGGTGTCGGCGATGGTGGTGAGCGTTCGCAGCCCCAGGAAGTCGAACTTGATCAGTCCGACCTTCTCGACGCAGCGCATGTCGAACTGGGTCATCACGTCACCCGACTTGGCGTCGCGGTAGAGCGGGACCGTCTCGATGAGGGGCCTCGTTCCGATCACCACTCCGGCGGCGTGGGTCGAGGCGTGGCGGGTCAGGCCCTCGAGCTTGCGGGCCGTTTCGATGAGCTTGCGCACCTGTCCGTCCGCTTCGACCCGTGAGCGCAGTTCGGCCGATTGTTCCAGCGCCTCGGCGAGCGTGATTCCCAGGCTGTCGGGGACGAGCTTTGCGATCCGGTCCACGTCGCCATACGGCATGGCCATGACCCGGCCGACGTCGCGGATCACGGCTCGGGCCTGGAGTTTCCCGAAGGTGATGATCTGGGCGACGCGCTTGCCGTCGATTCCCTCGCCGTCGTATTTCTCCGAGACGTAGCGGATGACGGCGTCGCGGCCCTTCATGCAGAAGTCCACGTCGATGTCTGGCATCGTGACGCGCTCGGGGTTCAAGAAGCGCTCGAAGATGATGTCGTACTCGATGGGGTCTACGCCGGTAATCCCAAGCGTGTACGCGGCCAGGCTCCCCGCCGCGGAGCCCCGTCCCGGCCCCACCGGCACGCCCAGCTCCCGCGCGTGGGCGATGAAGTCCGCCACGATCAGGAAGTAGCCGGCGAACCCCATCCCGTTGATCACGCCGAGTTCGTGTTCGAGACGCTTGACGTAGTCGCCGTGGCGCGGCGGAATCGGTTCGTCGGGGGCCAGGCCCAGACGCGTGCGGAGCCCCGCCCAGGAGCCCTCCTCCAGCGCCTGCTCGCGGGTCGTGCCCGCCGGGACCTGGAACTCCGGCAGGTGGTAATTCGACGGATCGACGTCGAGTTCCAGGTTGCAGCGCTCGGCGATCTCCAGGGCGTTGGTCACGGCCGAGGGGTGGTCGTGGAAGATCTCCAACATCTCGTCGCCAGAGCGCACGTAGAAGCCGTGGCCGTCGAATTTGAAGCGGTTCGGATCGTCCAGGTTGGAGGCCGTTCCGATGCACAGCAGCGCGTCGTGGTGCTCGTGGTCCTCCGACTCGAGGTAGTGGGCGTCGTTCGTCGCCAGCAGTGGGAGCCGCAGATCCGACGCCATCTTGACCAGTTCGGCGTTCACCCGGTCCTGGTCGCCAATGCCATGGCGCTGGAGCTCCAGATAGAAGCGGTCGCCGAAGATCGAGGAGAAGTCATCGACGCGCTGCCAAGCCGTGTCGAGCTGCCCGGCGCTGATCGCCCGACTCACCATCGAAGAAAGGCAGCCCGAGGTTGCGATGAGCCCCGCACTGCGTTCGCGCAGCAGGTCGAGGTCGATGCGGGGCTTGTAGTAGAAGCCCTCGAGGTAGGCCCTCGACACCAGGTGGATCAGGTTCCGGTAGCCGACTTCGTCCATCGCGAGCAGCAGCAGGTGGTTGATGGCGTCAAAGCCCCGGGTGTCTCTCGCGCGCGCGTCCTTCTCGAAGCGCGAGCCCGAGGCGAGGTAGACCTCGCAGCCCAGGATCGGTTTTACTCCGTGACGCTGCGCTGCCTCGTAGAACTCGATGGCTCCGAAGAGGTTTCCGTGGTCCGTGAGTGCCACGGCGGGCATGTCGAGGGCCTTTGCGCGTTCGAAGAGCGGATCGATCTTGATCGCCCCATCCAGCAGAGAGTACTGGCTGTGGAGGTGCAGGTGAACGAACGGCTGAGTCACCCGGCTACTCCCACTCGATCGTGGCGGGTGGTTTCGAGGAGATGTCGTAGACCACCCGATTGACGCCCTTGACCTCGTTGATGATCCGGCTCGAGATTGCCGCGAGCACGTCGCCGGGGATGCGAGCCCAATCGGCGGTCATGGCGTCCACGGAGGTGACGCAGCGCACCGCGACGGCGTTCTCGTAGGTGCGCTCGTCGCCCATGACGCCCACCGTCTGGACTGGAAGCAGCACGGCGAAGGCCTGCCAGAGTTCGTCGTGAAGACCCGCCTTGTCGATTTCGTCGCGGACCGCGGCGTCCGCCCGTCGCAGCACCGCGAGTCGCTCCTCGGTCACCTCGCCCAGGATCCGCACCGCGAGGCCCGGCCCCGGGAAGGGGTGCCGGCCGATGGCGCGCTCCGGAAGCCGGAGGCGGCGCCCCACCTCGCGGACCTCGTCCTTGAAGAGTTCGCGGAGCGGCTCCACCAGGGATAGGCGCATGCGCTCCGGCAGGCCGCCGACATTGTGGTGGGTCTTGATCGTGGCCGAGGGACCCTTCACGGAGACGCTCTCGATGACGTCGGGGTAGAGGGTTCCCTGGACCAGGTGGTCGACATCGCCGATGCGCCGAGCCTCTTCTTCGAATACCTCGATGAACAGGCGCCCGATGATGCGGCGCTTTTGCTCCGGGTCGATCGTGCCGGCGAGGGCTGCGATGAAGCGCTGCGATGCGTCTACCGTTACGAGGCTCATGCCCAGGCTCTCGCCGAAGAGGGCCTCGACGTCCGCGCGTTCATCCTGCCGGAGCAGACCGTTGTCGACGAAGATGCAGGTCAACTGGTCGCCGACTGCCCGGTGCACCAGGGCGGCGGCCACGGACGAGTCGACTCCTCCGGACAGGCCACAGATGACACGGCGGGCTCCGATCCGAGCGCGGATGCGCGCCACCTCTTCCTCGATGAACGTCTCCATCGTCCAGGAGCCGGTGCATCGGCAGATGTTGTGGACGAAGTTCGAGAGCATCTGCGCGCCGCCTTCGGTGTGCATCACCTCCGGGTGGAATTGCACGCCCCAGATCGGCCGGGCAGCGTGGCGGACCGCGGCGAACGGTGAACTTTCGCTGGTGCCCAGCACCGCGAAGTTCTCGGGCAGACGCAACACCCGATCGCCGTGACTCATCCACACGACGCGTTCGGAGCCGCCCTCGAGTTCGCGGAAAAGCGGGTCGTCGCATTCGAGCTTGAGCAACGCGCGCCCGTACTCGCGATCGTCGGCCCGCTCCACCAGACCGCCGAGCTGGTGGGCAAGGAGTTGGAGTCCGTAGCAGATGCCGAGCACGGGAACACCCAGATCGACGATGCCGGGGTCGACGCTCGGCGCATTGGGATCGAGGACGCTCGAGGGCCCGCCCGAGAGCACGATGCCCCGGGAGTCCCAGTCGCGGATGGTGTCGAGGGGGAGTGTGCCGGGGTGGATCTCGCAGTAGACATTCTTCTCCCGGATCCTTCGTGCGATGAGCTGCGTGTATTGAGAGCCAAAGTCGAGGATGAGGATGCGATCGCGTTCCGAGGTCGGAGACTGCGCAGCGGGAGCCATGGGGGCGTCTCGATTCTACTGGGCCGGTCTGAAGGGACCGGCGCTCGATGTGCGGAGGGGGGGGTGCGATGAGTTTACTCGATCCGGTAGTTCGGAGCCTCCTTGGTAATCACCACGTCGTGCACGTGGCTCTCGTGGAGACCCGCCGATGTGATGCGCACGAAGCGGGCCTTCTGACGCAGCTCGCCCAGGTCGGCCGCACCGACGTAACCCATGCCCGAGCGCAGGCCCCCGATGAGCTGGTGAACGTTGCTCGTCAGGCTGCCGCGGTAAGGGATGCGCCCCTCGATGCCTTCCGGCACCAGCTTGTTCAGGTCGCGCACCTCGGTCTGGAAGTAGCGGTCGGCGCTGCCGTCGGTCATCGCGCCGATCGATCCCATGCCGCGGTACACCTTGTAGGAGCGACCCTTGTAGAGCACGACCTCGCCGGGAGCCTCATCCGTCCCTGCGAATAGCGCGCCGATCATGACGGCCGACGCGCCGCCGGCCAGTGCCTTCACCATGTCGCCCGAGTACTTGATCCCGCCGTCCGCGATGATCGGAATACCGGAGCGTTCCGCCACCTTTGCGGTATCGGTAACGGCGGTAAATTGTGGCACGCCGACACCCGCCACGACCCGCGTGGTACAGATCGACCCAGGGCCGACGCCGACCTTCACGGCCGAGACGCCGCGCTTGATCAGCGCCTCGGTGCCTTCGGCCGAGGCCACGTTTCCGCCGATGAGGGGCACGTCCGGGAAGGTCCGGTGCAGTGCCTCCACCGTTTCGAGCACCCCGCGCGAGTGGCCATGGGCGGTGTCGACCACGATGGTGTCCACCCCTGCGTCCACCAAGGCCTGGACACGCTCGAGCTGGTCTCTTTCCGTTCCCACGGCGGCACCGCACAGCAAACGCCCCAGAGCATCCTTCGACGCGTTCGGAAAGCGCTCGGTCTTCTCGATGTCCTTGATCGTGATCAGCCCGCACAGGGTTCCCTGGGCGTCCACGACCAGGAGCTTCTCGATGCGGTGGGCGTGGAGCAGTTCCTTGGCGCGCTCCATCGTCGTGCCGGGCGGCACCGTCACCAGGTTCTCGTGGGTCATCACGGCCGAGATTTCCTGGTGTGTGTCGCGCACGAAACGCAGGTCGCGATTGGTGAGGATGCCGACGGCCTTACCATCGCGGGTAATCGGTACGCCCGAGATCTTGTATCGGGCCATCACCTCGAGCGCCTCGAAGATTCGCTGCTCGGGATTGAGCGTGATCGGGTCGACGATCATGCCTGCCTCAGAGCGTTTGACCTTGTCGACTTCGGAGGCCTGGGCAGCAGGCGGGAGATTCTTGTGGATGATCCCGATGCCGCCGTTTTGCGCGATGCCGATCGCGGTTTCGTGCTCGGTGACGGTGTCCATCGCCGCCGTGACCAGCGGGATGTGAAGCTCGATCCCGGGAGTCAGCTGGGTGCGAGTGGAAACGGCGTCCGGGAGAACCGCACTTTCGCCGGGCTCGAGCAGGACATCGTCGAACGTCAGTCCCTCACGGATTCGACTGTCGCTCATGGGGCCACCCGGCGTTGAATGGCTCCGAAGTTTAGTCATCGGTGACGACCTGGTCAACGACAGCGTATTCCTGCGTGGGCCAGTCGGAGAGTTCCGGCACTCGCGGTCGCTCGAATTCAGGGCAGCATTCGCTCGAGAAGATCCCGCAGCAGCCGATCGGCCTCGTCGGCGCTGTCCAGCGGAATCGGGAAGAGCGATCCTTCGTCGGCGATGGCCAGGTTCTCCCGGACGTCTTCGGCCGCCACGCTCTCGCCCTTGCCGAGCAGCACGAGGTGGTAGCTGCGTGCACACGGATCCGCCGTCAGCCCCTCGCGGGCCGCCCGCACATCCGCCACGGCCGGGCCCAGGGGGGCGGCCAGCAGCACGAGCGTGGCGAGAGCGCCGTGGCCCGCGACCGGCCAGGCGGGTTTGAAGGCCGGGCCAACCGGGACATGCAGGAATTCGATTCCGATCTGCGCATCGACACTCACGCGCCCCAGGGACACGAGGTCCGCGGGCCCCACTTCCAGGCCGGTGTCGAAAGCAGCGCCCGGGAGCCGTGCGAGGAGTGCGGTGAAGTCGCGCAGGACCCCGGAACGCGTCGACAGGACGACGACTTTCGCGTCGCGGCGGGGCCGTGCGCCCGGTTGGTCCAATTCGAGCCATTCGCGCAGCCGTGCGGCGTGCTCCGCAGCGAAGGGCTGCCGGTCTCGGACCGGCTCGGGCGGTGCCCCCAGTGCGGCTTCCAGTGTCCCCAGTGCGGCTTCCAGACGGGCTGCCACCTGATCGGGCTCGATCGGAGGCGCGAGGATCCGGCCGCCCACAGCGAGCCGCTCCGCGTCAGCGGTCTGGTCCGCCAGGTAGACGAGCGTCACCGCTTGCGTGTGCGGATTGGCCCGGAGAATTCCCTCGAGGCGCGAGCCCTCGATGAGGGGCAGGCCGAGCTGGCAGACGATCGCGTCCGGTACTTCCGAGAGCGCTGCCTCGAGTGCAGCGGCGCCCTGATGGACGACCCGGGTCTCGAACCCCCGCTTCGAGCACGCCCGTACGATTGCAGCGGCGCGCTGGGTGTTGCCATCGGCAACCAGTACCCGCGCGCTCACGCGCCGCCCAGTTCGAAGCCGGACACATCCGGCAGCGCCAGCTCTTCCCGAAGCCGGAAGGCCAGGTGCTCGACCAGGTCGCGGTCGTTGCTGTGGTAGAGCAGCGCCGGCTTCCCGTTCCCGCTCTCCTCGCAGACCAATGCGTAGGCCGGAGCGTCGCCGTATTGAAGCAGGCAGGGTGGCAGCTCGCCGCTGCTTGGCGGCGACACCCAGTTCACCGCCGGGGCATCGCTTTCGAGGCGCTCGCCGTCGTTGATGATGGCGAGTTCCGTGTCCGGCACCGACCCGTGCAGGGTCTCGAGCCCGTCGCTGATGATGGCGAGTTCCGTGTGTAGCACCGCCCCGCGCAGGCTCTCGAGCCCGTCGCTGATGATGGCGAGTTCCGTGTGTAGCACCGCCCCGCGCAGGCTCTCGAGCCCGTCGCGCACGGCCGACGCCAGCGTGTTTCCAGGAACGATGTAGAGGATGCCCCGGTCTCGCGGGCGGCGTCCCAGCTCGGCGAGGATCAAGCGGGCCAGCTGCGGCGCGGCCGGATCGCGCTGAGACGCGCCCCGCTGCAGCAACGCCCGGAGGCTCGACGCCAGGGAGATGCGCCCGAGTCCCAGTGTTTTCACCGGGCTCGCGCGACTCTCGGCAATCCGCGTCTCCAGCACGGCGAGCAGCGCGTCGAGTTCGGTCCCGTCGCTCGGATAGACGGCAATGCCCGCGGCGGGGGACGGCCGTACGTCGTCCGCGAGGCCCCTGAACAGTCCGCTCTCCTCCAGCCCCGCCAGCGCCCTGCGCTTGAGCAGCGCTGCGCTTACCGCGTCGGCCTCCGGGAGCAGCATGGCGAAGCGCCCATTCGAATCGACCGCGAGCACATCGATACTCCGGAGCAGACGTCGCAGCTGGTCGGTAATTCCCGCAAGCCACGGGTGAAGCACCGCGTCCCCGCCGATGCGAGCCAGTGCGGAGCGGGGCCCCAGTTCGAGCAACAGCAGCGCCACGCGGCGACCGAAGTGGCTCGCTTTCTCGATCTCGTTTCCGGCCACATCGCGGAAGTAATCGAAGCTGTGGGCGCCGGTGACGGGTTCGCGCAGTCCCTGCCGTTGGAGCGCTCGGACGTGCCGGGCGTTCGCGACCGCCACCTCCGCAAAGCGGAGGAAGCGCTCCACGCCGCTCTGATCCAGGGCGTCGAAGGCGTCGTCCTCGAGCTTATGGCTGAGTCGGACAACCCCCAGGAGGGCACCGTCACAGCGAAGCACCCCCCACAGCAAATTGGGCGCGTCCGGCTCTCCCCCGGCGAGGAGCACGCTGCACTTGCCCTCGCGGAGCGGCGTGGGCAGCGCGGCGGTTTCGAGCCGCTCGGGGGCGTCGTCGACGGCCGACGCCCCGCGGGCCGCCGACAGCTCGAGAACCCCCGCGTCCTCCCTCGCTAGCCAGACGACCGCGCCCTGGGCCCGGGTCTCGCGGCACAGGCTGTCGGCGATGCGCCGCGCCAGTGGCTCGATTTCCAGCGTGGAGACGAGCGCCAGGCCGTGCGCGTAGAGCGAACGCTCGCCGATGTACTCGATGTTTTCCGCCAGCAGCTGGGCGTGTTCAGTCTCGAGCCGCCGGTTTTGCAGAATCGCAGCCACCCTGTTGGTCAGAGTGTGCCGGTCGAAGGGTTTGAGCAGGTAGTCCGTAGCGCCGAGTTTCATCGTGTCTACGGCGGTCGCGACGTCGACGATGCCGGTGACGACGAGTACGTCCTGCTCCGGGTTCCGCTGCTTGATGCGCTGGACGAGTTCGGTCCCGTTCATGCCGGGCATCACCAGGTCTGCCAGCACGAGGTCGAAGTCGGCCCGGTCCAGGATCCGGAGGGCCTCCTCGCCGCTCGATGCCGTCCGCACATCGAAGCCCTCTTCGGAGAGCGTCCCGGCAATCAGCTCGCGGAAGTAGCGCTGGTCGTCGACCGCGAGGATTAGCGCTTTCACTGTCTGCCCCCCATCCCCCGACGAACGGCGAAGCTAGCCCGGCCAACGGCGCTCGCCTACGGCAGCGACCTCCCGGTTCGCACCCGACCGCCGACGATCTGGGTGGTTGGCAACCGATGGGGGCCGGCGAGGCTGCCGATCAGCGAGTGGGGGCTGGCTTCGACCACGTCCACGGCCTGGAGTGAGCCCGGCGCCACGACTACCCCGTTCGGCGCTTCGAAGTTGACCACTCGGTGGGCCGGGTCGCGGCCCGAAAGCTGGAGGCCTCCGCGCCGGCTGGGGCCGCTCACGAGCACCTCGGTGCGCTGCCCGATCCGGCTGCGGTGGTAGGTCAGCGTCTGCTCGCGCTGCAGGGCCTGGAGCTCCTCTAGCCGCTCCTGGGCCAGTTCGGGTGCCGGAGAATCGGAAAGCTCGGCGGCGGGGGTACCGGGCCGCGGCGAGTACTTGAACGAGAAACTGTCCACGAAACCCACTTCCCGCACCAGGGACAATGTCTCGCAGAAGTCGCGATCGGTCTCTCCGGGGAAGCCCACAATCAGGTCGGTCGTCAGCACGAGTTCCGGCCGCGCAGCGCGCAGCGCCTCGACGCTGGCGAGGAAGTCCCGTCTCGTGTAGCGGCGGCGCATGTGCGCTAGCACCGCGTCGGAACCGCTCTGGACCGGAAGGTGTACGTGAGGGCAGAGCGCCTCGATTTCGGCGTGGGCCCGCACGAGCGCGGTGTCGAAGAAACTCGGGTGCGGGCTCGTGTAGCGAATGCGCCGCAATCCCGGAATCCGAGCCAGGTCGTGCAGCAGGTCCGCGAAGCCAATCGTCATGGCCGCACCCGGGTCGCCGCCGCCTGTACGTCCACTCTCCCGGCGGCGCCGGTCGTGGCGACCGTAGGCGTTGACCGTCTGGCCCAGCAGGGTCAACTCGCATGCCCCGCCGGCGACGAGCGCGCGCGCCTCGGCGAGAATCCCGTCGGCGGGACGGCTGATTTCGCGGCCCCGCGTGCGCGGCACGATGCAGAAGCTGCAGAACATGTCGCAGCCCTCCATCACCGTGAGTGAGGCACGCCCCGGGGTGGCGTCGGGGAAATCGGGATGACGCTCGGGCCAGTCGAACCGATCGAGCGAACGCGTTTGCTCGACCCGTGCAGCCCGGGATCCCCCGCGGGCAGCGTCGGCCATGGCGGGAACCCAGCGCAGGCTATGGGTGCCGAAGACGAAGTCGAGATGCGGGAAACGGCGCAGCAACGCGTCGCCCTCCTGCTGGGCGACGCAACCTCCCACCGCGAGCACACGGCCCGCACCGGCGGCTTTCCACTCGCGCAGCAGGCCGAGCTCGCTGTAGAGGTGGTGCTCTGCCTTTTCTCGGATCGAGCAGGTGTTGATCACGAGCAGGTCGGCCTGCTCGAGAGCACTCGCCCGCGACCAGCCCCGGTGGAGAAGCAGGTTCTCGATCTTTTCGGAATCGTGGACGTTCATCTGGCACCCGGTGGTGCGGACCAGGACCCGGGGCATGGATTGGAACTCCTCCGGCCGTGGGGGGGGGCACACGGCGACGCTGGAAGCTACTGGAGCACCTCGTATACGCCAAGCAAAAGGCGCGATTGGAGCGGTCGAAAACAGTTGCAATGCTCTTTGAAAGGTATTGGATTCAAAGAGTTTTATGGAGTTGCTGCAAGTAGCATTCGAGGTGGGGACCACCCGGGTCGATCCAAAATCCTGTTTGACTCTCAGGCCTTCCCGGCGCATACTACAACTCGGAGCGGCGGTGGATGTGGCATTTCTCACCGAAATGTCCAACCTCTCACCCCCCATCATGTGTCCACCGCCCTCCGCTCTTCTAACGCCCCGCCGGGAACTCGGCGGGGCGTTTTCTCTGGGTGCGGGCCAGGACAATTCGCTTCGGGCGCCAGCCGCTCCCCGGCGTTTCGCATTCGCCGGGCTTGAGATTGCGAGCGGACGGACACGCTGCGCTCGCCGGACTGCTTTCGCTCCGGGCGGGGCTCAGAGCACCAGTCGGTCGATCACGTTCGAGAGTTGCCTGAGGTTGCGGCACTCCTCGGCGAGGTCGGTGTAGGGCCGGTACTTGTCCATGACCGAGTCGCCGAAGCCCCAGGCGCTGGGGCTTTCGGGGTTGAGCCAGACGACGTTCTTGGCCTTGTTGTGCAGGTCCCGCAGGCACCAGGCCCGGGGGTCGTTGTAGTTGTTGCGGGCGTCGCCCAGGATGAGGACGGTCGTCTTGTTGTCGATCGCCGAGAGGAAGTTCTGCCAGAAGTAGTGAAAGGCGTGTCCGAAGTTGGAGCGGGTGTAGACGTTGATCACGTCGCCGCCGTCCAGTGCCTTCTCGATCGCGTCGTTGATGTCGTCTTCGGCGAAGAGCTGCGTCACCTCGCCCAACTCCGCCACGAAGACAAAGGCGCGGATCTTCGTGAAGGCTTCCTGGAGGCTGTAGACGAACTGGAGCATGAAGCGCGAGACGTTCGCCACGGAGGACGAAACGTCGCAGAGGATCACCAGCTTCGGCCGGTCCTTCTTGCGTTGCTTGAAGACCAGGTCGAAGGGCATGCCCCCGTGGGACATGTTGCGCCGCAGTGTCTGGTGGAGGTCGAGCTTGCCCTTGTTGAGGCGCCGCCGCCGGATCGAGAGGATGTTCTTGATCTTCTGGGCCAGCCGCTCCACCACCTCCCGCATCTTTCGGATCTCGTCCTCGGTGAGGTGGTAGAAGCTCTTCTCCAGCAGCGTCTCGCGCCGGAACTTCTCCATGTAGTCGTGGTTCTGCTGTTGCAGCTCCCGCTCGGTGAAGGCGCGCACGGCGCGGCGCGCAGCCTCCATCAGGCGTTCGATCAGGTCCCGAAGGGCTTGGATCTCTTGCGGCGAAAGTCCGGCTTCTTCCAGCTGGGCGGCGAGGTCGCGCAGCTGGTCCCCTGCCCCGTCGAGGTCCATCTGGTCGAGCGTGCGGCGACTGAAAAAGCCCACCTGGAGGAAGTTCTCGATCCGGTCGACCCCGGCGGCCTCGGCCGCCTCGCGGATGAGCTGCTCCATCGCGCTGAGGTCCGCCGTGAGCAGCGCCTTCGCGAGTTCGCTCAGATCCCCGGGGTCGCCCGGAAGCTTCCCCAGTGCCTCCGCGATGCGGCGCATCAGCTCGTCGAGGTCGAGGTCCCCCGATTCGAGGCCACCGGTAGCTTCCCCAAAGGTTTCGCGAAGGTTGTCGTAGAAGCCCGACCAGTAGAGGTCGAAGAGCTCGTCGAAGGCGCCGATCTCCTCGCCCCGCTTCACCATGGTCGCTCGCAGCGCGTCCTTGAAGACCGCGCGCTGGTCGATCGGCAGCTCGTCAAGAGCCTGGAAGGCGTCGATCGCCTCGGCGGTAGACACCCGGATCCCGCTCTTGCGCAGGATGTTCGTGAACTCGAGGATCTTCTGCTGCACGCCGGCTCCTAGTGCAGCGCGCCCCGCTTCGCGGCCGCCGGTGCCGGGACGGGTTCGGCAGCTGCGGCCTCGCCGGCCTTCTTTTCGAGGAGCTTGCTGAGTTCGGATTGGGCCTTCCGCACGTCGCCCTCGTACTTCAGGATCACGTTGAAGGTGGCATTTACCAGTTCTTCGTCCAGCTCGTTGGCGTTGAGGGCCAGCAGGGCCCGCGCCCAGTCGAGCGTCTCGCTGATCGAGGGCGTCTTCTTCAGGTCGAGCTGCCGGAGCTTGTGCATCATCTGGACGACATCCTCGACCAGCTGTTTGCCGGCCTCGGGCACTTTCGTCTCGAGGATTCGGGTCTCGAGTGCTGCGGACGGGTAGTCGATGTAGAGGTGTAAGCAGCGGCGTTTGAGGGCGTCGCTCATCTCCCGGGCGTTATTCGAGGTCAGAAAGACGAGCGGCCGCTGCACGGCCTCGAGGGTGCCGAGTTCGGGCACCGTGACCTGGAAGTCCGAGAGAACCTCCAGCAGGAAGGCCTCGAACTCGGGGTTGGACTTGTCGACCTCGTCCACCAGGAGCAGCGTAGGCTCCTCCGTCCGGATCGCGTTGAGCAGGGGCCGGGGGACGATGAAGTTGTCCGAGAAGAACACGCTGTCCTCCTGGGCCACGGCCTCGGCAGCCGCACGGACGGTCTTGGCTCCCCCCATGAGCTGGGTGAAGTGCTCCTTTAGGATCTGGGTGTAGAGGAGCTGCTTCGAATACTCCCACTCGTAGAGCGCCTTGGCCTCGTCCAGGCCCTCGTAGCACTGCAGACGGATCATGTTTCGATCCGTGGCGGCGGCGACGACCTTGGCCAGCTCGGTCTTGCCCACCCCTGCCGGACCCTCGACCAGCACCGGCTTCTCGAGCTTGCTCGCCAGGAAGACCACCGTGGCAATCTTCGCGTCGCAGATGTAGCCCTGCTCGGCGAGGCTTTGCTCCACCTTCTCTACGGAATCGAACATATAAGGCTCCCCTCGCGCGAGGCAACGCCGGTCAACGCTGCGATCCGTCGACCGGATCAGCTCATCAGGTGCAGCACGTGTCCGAGCTTTTCCTTCTTGGCCCGGAGATATTCGAGGTTGTTCTCGTTGGGCTGTATCTCGAGAGGCACGCGTTCCACGATGGTGAGTTCGTAGCCCTCGATCCCGGCGCGCTTCCCGGGGTTGTTGGTGATGAGACGCAGATTCATGACGCCGAGATCGCGCAGGATCTGGGCGCCCACACCGTAGTCGCGCAGGTCCGGGGGAAAGCCGAGCCGCTCGTTGGCCTGAACGGTGTCGAGGCCCTCCTCGTCTTGGAGTGCGTACGCCATGATCTTGTTCTTTAGACCGATGCCACGCCCTTCCTGGCGCATGTAGAGCACGACACCGCGCCCCTCGCCCTCGATCATCTCGAGCGCGGCGTCGAGCTGCTCGCCGCAATCGCAGCGGCGCGAGCCAAATGCATCCCCGGTCAGGCACTCGCTATGGACGCGCACGAGCACGGGATCTTCCGGCGTCCACTCGCCCTTGACCAGCGCCAGATGGTCGATGTGGTCGATCTGGTTCTCGTAGACCACTGCCCGGAACTCACCGGCGCTCGTCGGCATCTTGGCGGTTGCGATGCGCTGAACCAGGGTCTCCTTGCGGAGTCTGTACTGGATGAGCTCGGCCACCGTGACGATCTTGATGCCGTGTTCCTGCCCGAATGCCACCAGGTCCGAGAGCCGTGCCATCGTCCCGTCGTCGTTCATGATCTCGCAGATCACGCCGGCTGGGGCGCAGCCCGCGAGCATGGCCAGGTCTACGGAGCCCTCGGTCTGACCGGTGCGCCGCAGCACGCCGCCCGCTCGAGCTCGGAGGGGAAAGATGTGACCGGGACGCACCAGGTCGGTGGGCTTGGCGTCCTCCGCGATGGCGGTCAGGACGGTGGTCGCGCGGTCGGCCGCGGAGATTCCCGTGGTGACTCCGTGCCTTGCCTCGATCGAAACAGTGAAGGCGGTGCCGAAGCCCGAAGTGTTTTCGTAGTCGGGCACCATCATCGACAGGTGCAGCTGTTCGAGCCGTTCCTCGGTGAGGGAGAGGCAGATCAGCCCGCGCCCGTACTTCGCCATGAAGTTGATGGCTTCGGGGGTGATCTTTTCGGCTGCGATGCACAGGTCCCCCTCGTTCTCGCGGTCCTCGTCATCCACGAGGATCACCATCTTTCCGGCGCGGATATCCTCGATCGCCGCCTCGGCCGACGCGATGGCGGCGTGCAGTTCTTCGCGGGACGAATGGAGTTTCAGTTTATTGGGGGGGGGCATACGAGATCCGACCTCCCGTACAGACCCCGATACGCCGGGGTTCTGGCGGGTACTGGCGTCCCCCAGGGTGTATTACTTCGACTGAGGTGTCAAACGAGCCAGCGGGGTCTATTCGAAGCTGTGGAAGACACCCTTGAGGAAGTCGTCTTCCGAAACGCCGAAGTTCTGGGCGAACGCGTGGCGCTCATCGATGCTGCGATACACGAGGCGCAGCAGCTCTCGAAAGGTCTCGATCACACCCTCGCCCCGAATGGCCACAGCCGGAAAGGTGGGGACGTCGCCCCAGGCTTTCCGGATTTCCTGGAGCGGTTTCACGTTCGGAAGGTCTCGCTTGTTGAACTGCACGACCTTCGGCACCGCCTCGAAGTCGATTCCGTTCGACTTGAGGTTCGCCTCCATGTCGCGCCACGAGTAGGCGTTGGCGCCGGCGCCTGAGCGCTGCGAATCGGCGATGAAGGCAACGGCATCGGCACCGGCCAGCACCACTTTGCGTGTGGACTTGTGCATTACCTGCCCCGGTACCGTGAAGAGCTTGAGCTTCACTGAAAAGCCGTTTTGCGTGCCGAACTCGATGGGCAGGAAGTCGAAGTAGAGCGTGCGGTCATCGCTGGTGTCGAGGGTCACCATCTTGCCCCGCGCGCCCGGATCGATGAGGCCGTGGAGTTGCTGGAGATTGGTGGTCTTGCCCGAGAGGGCCGGACCGTAATAGACCACCTTCACGGTGATCTCGCGCTCTTCCATGTGGATCTGCACGTCGGCGCACCTCGCGACTTCGCCTCCCTCCATCGGCAGGAAGCGCGGTGATGTGAAGCGCGGGGAGCCCGGCTGTTCAGTGGGAGCGGAACGCGTCCAGCAGGGCGCGAGCGGCGGCGGCCGGCGTGGTCTTCAGCGACTGGACGTCGGCCTCTGCGGCCTCGACGGCCGCTGCGACGGCCGCATCGGACCGGAATGCACCGAGTAGCCCCTCCTCCACGAGGCTCCACATCCAGGCTCGGGCCTGCTGGCGGCGGCGGCCCTGGCGCTCGCCGCTCGCCTCGAGCGCCTGGCGCTGCGCCTCGACGGTGTCCCAGAGTTCGGCGATGCCGCGTCCCGTGTGGGCGCTTGCGGTCAGCACGCGGGGCTGCCAGTGCTCGGAGCCCGGGCGCAGCAGGGCCACAGCCTGCGCGTGCTGGGCGCGGGACCGCGCCGCGGCGGCCTCCTGGTCGCCGTCGGCCTTGTTGACCACCAGTGCGTCGGCCAATTCGAGCACGCCCTTTTTGATGCCCTGGAGTTCGTCGCCGGCACCTGGCTGGATCAGCACGAGGAAGAAATCGACCATCGAAGCCACGCTCACTTCGGACTGACCGATGCCGACTGTCTCGATCAGCACCACGTCGAAGCCCGCTGCCTCGCAAACGAGCAGGGCCTCACGCGTGCGCTGGGCCACGCCGCCCAGCGAACCGCCCGAGGGCGACGGACGGATATAGGCGGCTTCGTGCTGGGAGAGGCGCTCCATACGCGTCTTGTCGCCCAGGATGCTCCCGCCGCTGACCGGGCTGCTCGGGTCGACCGCCAGCACGGCGACCCGGTGACCCCGTCCGATCAGGTGGAGACCGAGTGTCTCGATCAGACTGCTCTTGCCGACACCCGGCGGCCCGGTGACCCCCACGCGCTGTGCCGCGCCTGTGTACGGCACGAGCTGCTCGAGCACGCGTTGGCCCAGGGCGGCCCGATCGGTGCGGGTGCTCTCGATCAGCGTGATCGTCCGGGCCAGGGCGCGGCGGTCACCGCTGCGAATCGCGTCGCACCAGGCCTCGGACCCGCTGGATGCGTCGGGAAGATCGTGCGGGCTCATCCGAGGCGATCGCGCAGCACCCGGAGTACCTCGCGCGCCGACTTCGTGACGGGCGTGCCGGGGCCGAAGATCGCCGCAATCCCGGCCGCGCGCAGTGCTTCGTGGTCGCGCGGCGGAATGATGCCCCCCACCACCACGGCGACGTTTTCGCTGCCCTGCCCGCGCAGCTCCGCCACCAGCTCGGGTACCAGGGTTCTGTGCCCCGCCGCCTGGCTCGAGACGCCTACGACGTGCACGTCGTTCTCGATCGCCTGGCGCGCGGCCTCGGCGGGCAGCTGGAAGAGCGGCCCCACATCGACGTCGAAGCCCAGGTCGGCGAAGGCCGTTGCGATCACCTTCATGCCGCGGTCGTGTCCGTCCTGGCCGAGCTTGACCACGAGCAGCCGCGGCCTGCGCCCGGCTTCTGTCGCGAAGGCTTCGACGTCGCGCACCACGGAGTCGTACTCGTCATCGCCCTCGTAGACGCCTCGGTAGACCCCGGAGACAGTTTGAACGTCTGCGCGGTAGCGCGTGTACACCTTCTCGAGGGCATCTGAGATCTCACCCACCGTGGCCCGCGCCCGCGCGGCCTCGACTCCGGCCTCGAGCAGGTTCCCCGCACCGCTTTGCGCCAGCTCGGTCAACCGGGCGAGCGCGGCCTCGACCCGCGCCGCATCCCGCGTGCTTCGGATTGCCTCCAGACGCTGCACCTGGGCGCGGCGGACCGCCTCGTTGTCGATGTTGAGGATGTCGAGTTCGTCCTCATCGGAGAGTCGGTACTTGTTGACGCCCACGATCGTGTCATCGCCCCGGTCGACGCGCGCCTGGCGCCGCGCCGCGCATTCTTCGATGCGCAGCTTGGGCATGCCCTGCACGATGGCCCGCGTCATTCCGCCGAGCTCCTCGACCTCGGCGATCACCTTGCGCGCCTCGGTGGCGACGCTGGCCGTGAGCGACTCCATGAAATAAGACCCGCCCCAGGGGTCCACCACGTGCGGAATGCCCGTCTCCTCCTGGAGAATGAGCTGCGTGTTGCGCGCCACCCGGGCGGTCGCATCGGTCGGGAGTCCCAGCGCTTCGTCATAGGCGTTGGTGTGCAGTGACTGGGTGCCGCCGAAAACGGCTGCCATCGCCTCGATCGTGGTGCGGACGACGTTGTTCATGGGGTCCTGTTCGGTGAGGCTCGCCCCCGACGTCTGGCAGTGAGTGCGCAGCATCGAGGAGCGCGGAGACTTCGGGTCGAACTGACCCATGAGCTCCCACCACAACAGCCGCGCTGCGCGCATCTTGGCGATCTCGAGGTAGAAATTCATGCCGATCGCCCAGAAGAACGACAAGCGGGGGGCGAAATCGTCGATGGACAGGTTCTTCGAGAGCGCCGCTCGCACGTAGTCGAGGCCGTCGGCCAGAGTGAACGCCAGTTCGAGTACGGGCGTCGCGCCGGCCTCCTGCATGTGGTAGCCGCTGATCGAGATCGAGTTGAACTTCGGCATGTGCTTTGCCGTGTACTCGATGATGTCGGCCACGATCCGCATGCTCGGATCGGGCGGATAGATGTAGGTGTTGCGGACCATGAACTCCTTGAGAATGTCGTTCTGGATCGTTCCGGCGAGCTTTTCTGCTGGAACACCCTGTTCCTCGCCAGCGACGATGAAGCAGGCGAGCACGGGGAGCACTGCGCCGTTCATGGTCATGGAGACGGTCACCTGATCGAGGGGAATGTCGTCGAAGAGGATCTTCATGTCCTCGACCGAGTCGATCGCGACGCCGGCCTTTCCCACGTCGCCCGAGACGCGCGGGTGGTCCGAGTCGTAACCGCGATGGGTCGCGAGGTCGAAGGCGACGGAAAGTCCCTGCTGTCCCGCCTCGAGGTTGCGCCGGAAGAAGGCGTTCGACTCCTCGGCGGTCGAATAGCCCGCATACTGGCGCAGGGTCCAGGGCCGGTTGGCGTACATCGTGGCCCGCGGCCCGCGCAGGAAGGGCATCGCCCCCGGCAGGGTGTCGAGCCACTCGAGGGCCTCGAGGTCCGCCGCCGTGTAGAGGGCTTTGACCGCCAGTCCGTCCGGAGTGGTCCAGGTCAGGGCTGCCGGATCCCCACCGCGCAGTTCTTTGGTCGCCAGTTCCTTCCAGCGGTCGAGGTCGGCCGGGGCTTTGGGGTCGATGCTCATCGGAGATCTCCTTGACGCTCGGGAGAATAGCTACATCGAGCGCCGGTAGCGGCCACCGACTTCGAAGAGGGCGTCGCTGATCTGACCGAGACTCGCAACCTTCACGGTCTCGAGCAGTTCCTCGAAGACGTTGTCGCCCCGACGCACCGCATCCTGGAGGTGCCGCAGCGCGGCCGGCGCCACCTCGGCGTGCCGGGCGTGAAATGCCCGCAGGTTGTCCACCTGCTGTCGCTTCTCCGCTTCGCTCGAGCGCATGAGATCCCGAGGTTCGGGCACTTCCTGTGGAACCGGGTTCTCGAAGGTATTGACGCCCACGACCGGAAGTGCCCCCGAGTGTTTGAGCGACTCGTAGTGCAGGCTCTCATCCTGGATCTTGCCGCGCTGGTAGAGGCTCTCCATCGCGCCAAGCACGCCCCCGCGTTCGGACAGGCGTTCGAACTCGCTCAGCACGGCCTCCTCGACCCGGCGCGTCAACTCGCCGATCGCGTAGGAGCCCTGGAGCGAATTCTGGTTCTTCGACAGGCCCAATTCGCGCTGGATGATGAGTTGCACTGCGAGCGCCCGGCGCACCGAGTCCTCGGTCGGTGTCGTGACCGCTTCGTCGTAGGCATTGGTGTGGAGGCTGTTGCAGGCATCCTCGATCGCAGTCAGGGCCTGAAGCGTGGTGCGAATGTCGTTGAACGCCATCTCCTGCGCGTGGAGCGACCGGCCCGACGTCTGCACGTGGTACTTGAGTTTCTGGCTGCGCTCCGAGGCGCCATAGACATCGCGCATGGCGACCGCCCAGATGCGCCGGGCCACCCGGCCGATCACGCTGTACTCCGCGTCGAGTCCGTTGCTGAAGAAGAAGGAGAAGTTCGGTGCGAAGGCATCCACATCCATGCCCCGGGCACGGTAGTACTCGACGTAGGTGAAGTCGTTGGCGAGCGTGAAGGCCAGCTGAGTGATCGGGTTCGCACCGGCCTCGGCGATGTGGTAGCCGGAAATCGAGACGGAGTAGAAGTTGCGCACCGAATTGGATACGAAGAATTCCTGAATGTCGCCCATCACCTGGAGCGAGAAGTCGCCCGAGAAGATGCAGGTATTCTGGGCCTGATCCTCCTTCAGGATGTCGGCTTGCACGGTGCCGCGCACCTGCCGGAGTGTCTTCGCGCGCAGCCGTGCGTAGGTCTCGGCGTCGACCACCTCGGCGCCGGGGACGCCGAGGAGCCCGAGCCCGAGCCCGTTGTGGTGCTCCGGAAGGTCGCCGCCATAGCGCGGAGCGTCGGCACCGAACTCGCGGCGCACCGCCTCGAGCCGCCCCGTCTCGCGCAGGTGGCGTTCCACGGCCTGGTCCACCGCTGCGTTCACGAAGAACGCCAGCACGGTGGGCGCCGGTCCATTGATCGTCATCGAGACGGACGTCGAGGGCGAGCACAGGTCGAAGCCCGAGTAGAGCTTCTTGGCGTCATCGACCGTGCAGACTGATACACCGGAATTTCCGACCTTCCCGTAGATATCGGGCCGCTCATCCGCGTCCCCCCCATAGAGCGTCACCGAGTCGAAGGCGGTGGAAAGACGAGCCGCTGATTGCCCGCGGGTGATGAGGTGGAAACGCCGGTTGGTTCGCTCCGGGGTGCCCTCCCCCGCGAACATCCGGGTTGGAGCCTCGTTTTCGCGCTGGAAGGGGAAGGTGCCCGCCGCGAACGGGAAATGTCCCGGCAGGTTCTCGGTGCGGAAATAGCGCGCGAGTTCGCCCCAGCCTTCGCCCGCCGGCAGCGCCACCTTGGGAATCCGGGTTCCGGCCAATGTCTCGGCGTGGTTCTCGACCCGGAACTCCTGGCCGCGCACCGCGTAGGACTGCTCGGCCGCCGCGTAGGCCGCTCGGGTCTCGGGCCAGGCGAGGATCTGATCGCGAAGTTTTGGTTCGAGTTCCGCGAGCAGCGCGTCGCGCCGCCGGCGGACCGATTCGGCCGCGGGGTCGTCACCGAGCGCGGCGACCGCGCGGTTCAAGCCGTCCACGTCGGAGGCCCGGGCGACCTGGATCTCGGTTTCGGCGTGCCAGCTTCGCAGCGACTCGGCGATTTCGGCCAGGTAGTGTGTCCGTGAAGCCGGGAGCAGCCCCGCCGGCTTCGCCGAACGGGTCTCGACCCGGCTGCCGCTCGACGCCCCCAGCATCCAATCGCGGAGCTCTGCGCAAAGGCTGTCCGTGCCGGGATCGTCCCAACGGCCGGCCACTGTGGCAAATACCGGGGTCTGCTCGTCCGGAAGCGAAAAGGCTCCCCGGTTGCGTCGCCACTGCTTGCGGACGTCGCGCAATGCATCGATTGCCCCGGGTCGGTCGAACTTGTTGAGCACGACTACGTCCGCCAGGTCCAGCATGTCGATCTTCTCGAGCTGCGAAGGCGCGCCGTACTCCGGGGTCATCACGTAGACTGCCCGGTCGACCCGATCGGTTACCTCGGAGTCGCTCTGACCAATGCCGGCGGTTTCCAGCAGGAGCAGGTCGAAGCCCGCTGCCTGGAGCACGGCGAGCGCATTGTCGACGGCTGCCGAGAGCGCGCGGTGCGCCTGCCGGGTGGCGAGGGACCGGACGAAAATTCCAGGACCATGGATGGAATTCATGCGAATGCGGTCGCCTAGCAATGCGCCCCCGGACCGCCGCCGCGTCGGGTCCACGAGCAGGAGACCGATGCTGCGCTCCGGAAATTCGAGACGGATCCGGCGCACGAACTCGTCGACGAGGGTCGATTTGCCGGAGCCCCCGGTACCCGTGAAACCGATCACCGGAGCCGCCGAGCCTGCTCGGCGAAGCAGCGGCTGCCGTCCCGCGAGCCGTTGGGCCTCGCCCTCGGTCGCCCCCTGCTCGAACCACGAGATGGCCCGGCTCACGGCGCCGGGCGCCTGGGGCGAGAGTCGCTCCAGGCAATTGTCGAGCGGTGGCCGGCCGGCCGCTGCGCACTCGTCCAGGAGCACCCGGACCATCCCTTCGAGCCCCAGCGCCCGGCCCTCCGCGGGCCCGAAGACCTGTGCCACACCCCGCTGGTGCAACTCCTCCGCCTCAACGGGCGTGATGGTGCCGCCCCCCCCGGCATAGACCCGTACGCGGCCGGCTCCGAGCGCCTCGAGTCGGGCGACGAGGTAGCCGAAGAACTCCATGTGCCCGCCTTGGTAGGACGAGACGGCAACCGCGTCCGCGTCCTCCTGGAGGGCCGCCTGGGCGATCTCCTCAACCGAGCGATCGTGACCGAGGTGCACCACCTCCGCCCCCTGCTGTTGCAGCACCCGTCGCACGATGTTGATCGCGACATCGTGGCCATCGAATAGGGACGCAGCCGTCACCACTCGCACCCGGTGCGGTGTGTGGATAGCGGCGGGCGGCTCTTGCACCTTCATGCCGGGCCCTTTCCATTCCCCCGCCGCCCCCCCCGCGTGCGCTTGGCCACCCGGTCGCGATAGCGAGCGATCTCGTCCCGCAGCGTGCACAGGTCCCCAATCCGCGCGTCCAGCTCTCCGAGTCTTTTCTCGAGCACGCTGTCCAGGCGCGTGAGCATCGCGCGGGTCGAACCGCCGATGGCATAGACGGCGTTCAACTCCTTGACTTCGGCCAGAGAAAGCCCCAGGGCCTTGAGGCGGCCGATGAAGCGCAGGCGCTCGATTTCATCGGCGCCGTAGATCCGACGGCCTCCGGCTCGGCGCCGCACCCCCGGCAGTAGACCCACTTCCTCGTAATAGCGGACCGTCCGCGCCGAGAGGCCGGTGATCGAACACACCTGGGAGATCCCGCAGAGATCTTCGGGTTCCGGGGTTTGCCAGCTCACGTTAACTGGCTAGCACACTTGATCCCCGGCTGCCGCGGTAGCATCCCCCGGCGTGGCGGGGGTCCCCAGCTTCTCGATGCGCGAGGTGGAGACGGTCAAGGCCGTCGTCGCGCTGACGGGCTTTGTCTGGCTGCTGGCGCCGCTCGTGACGGGCGGCTGGCTTCGGGCTGCGCCCCGCTCTCGCCGGGTCTGGGACGCGGGCTTGGCCGCTCTGGGCCTTTTCGGGGCGCTGTGTTGGACGAATCTGGGCCAGCTGAATTTTCCGGGCTTTGGGCACCCCTCCGAGACGTTTCACTACTACATGGGGGCGAAGTACTTCCCGGAACTCGGCTACAGCCGTCTCTACCGCTGTGTCGCGCTGGCGGATGCGGCAGTCGATGGCGACGAACGGGTGCGCAAGCGGCGGATTCGGAATCTCCAGACGAAGCGGCTCGAGAATGGCGCCGGCGCGCTCGACCGGCCGGGCGAGTGCACGTCTCATTTCACGCCCGAGCGCTGGGTCGCGTTCCAGCGGGACCTGGCCTGGTTCAGGGACAAGCCAACCCCGCAGAGCTGGCGTCGGATGCAGACCGACCACGGGTACAACGCGACGCCGGTGTGGGGGCTTTTCGGCGGAGCACTCGCCGGGACATCGCCGGCTCGGGACGGCCAGATCCTGGCGCTCCGGCTCCTCGATCCTGTGCTCCTGTTGCTGGGCTTCGGCGCCGTCACCTGGACCTTCGGCTGGCGGACCCTCTGCGTCGCATTGCTTTTCTTTGGAACGAATTACCCCTCGCAGTTCGGTTGGGTCGGGGGAGGCGTGCTGCGACAGCTCGAACTCTCGGCCGTTCTCATTGGAGTCTGCCTGCTGGCACGCCGACGTCCGGGCACCGGAGGCGCCTGCTTCGCCCTGGCCACGCTGGTTCGAATCTATCCAGGAGTCGCCCTCGCCGGTCCGGGTCTCCAGGTGGCGGGCCGCTGGCTTCGCGAGCGACGGATCCGCCTGGGGCGCGAGGTGCGCCGATTCGCCGGTGGAGGGCTCATTGCCGCCGCGTTGCTGCTGGCGGCCGCCGCGGCGTCGACCGGAGCCGGATCCTGGTCGGACTTCTCAGAGAACAGTCGTGCGCTGCTCGATGCTCCGGTGCGCAATCACACGGGACTGCGCAGCTTCCTCGCGTGGCACCCGCAGCGCACGACACGCGACCTGCTGGACCGGTCGCTCGACGATCCCTTCCAGCCGTGGAAGCAGGCGCGCCGAGCGACCTTCGCCGAGCGGCGGCCGCTATTCGTTGCGCTGGCGGCGGGCTTCGTCGCGTTGCTCGCGCTGGCGGTGCAGCGGCAGCCGCTCTGGGTGGCGGCAATTCTCGGCGTGGGCCTGATCCCGGTGACGACCGAACTCACCGGCTACTACTCGGCGATCCTGGTGGTATTCGCGCTGCTCTGGTCGCGCGCCCCGGCGGTGGGCGTGGCCCTCGTGGGCCTCTCGGCTGCCGGTTGGGGGTTGGTCGAGGTCTTCCATTTCTTCGATTCGATATCGAGTTGGATTGGCCTCGCGGCTGCGATATTTGCCGTCTTCGCTACGCTCGCGACTTGGTGGGCGGGTCCTGTTTCCGACCCCACGCCGTCCACCGTTGCAACCCCGGGGGAAGTTGAACCGCCCGGGAGTGACGGATAGGATGTGCCACTGTGCCGGCGTGCACAGCTCCTCGGGGATTGAACGGATGCACGAGCGCCACTATGGGGCGACCCACACCAGGATCGGGATTCGATGGGCGGTGCTGCGTGTCCTCGTCTGCACGCTCCTCGTGGTCCCTGGCATCGCCCAGGCCGAAGAGGCCTACGACACACTGACACTGGACGAGGCGATCTCGAAGGCCCTCGCCGAAGGCACCGCTGCGCGCATCGCTCGGCTGAAAACCGACCGCGCGGACCACGGCGCCAAGGAGGCTCGCGCTGCCGTGATGCCCCAGGTAGGGGTTACGAGCGATCTCGGTTGGTCCAACCGTTACAACGACACGATCAGCGCAGTCGACGGGCAGGGCCAGGTCAAGAAGTACGGCCTGGCCACGCTCTCGGAAGATCGCGCCTGGCTGCAGCTCTGCGTGAGCCAGATCCTTCTCGACCTCAAGCAGTTCCGCGAGATCGAACGCGAGGAACTCGCCGCCGAAGTGGCCGGCCTGACCGAGGCGCGCGACCGGGAAGAAATCGCCTTCGACGTGATTCAACGCTACGCCCGGCTGGTGGCACTCGAGCGCAAGGCGGAGATCGCGGCCATCCAGTACGACCAGGCCGTGTGGCTCGACGAGCAGGCAACCCATCTCCTCGATGCGGGGCGCGTCGTATCGAGCGACCGCAACCTCGTGCGCCTGCACACGACCGACGCGGAGTTCGCCGAACGCAACTGGGAACAGGAGATTGCTTCGGCCCGCGCCGAGCTCTGGCTCGCAATTGGCGAGGACGAGCCGCTGCGCGTTCCCCTCGACCCCAGCAGCCTGCCAAATGTCGACCTGCGCACGGTCGACTACGGCATTATCGAAGAGGTGGGCCAGTCACCCGAAATGCGCATCCTCGACGTGCGGCGCCGCATGGAGATTGCCTCGGTCGAGGCAGCCAAGGCCGGTCGCCTTCCCACGATGAAGTTCGTCAGCGGGTATTCCCATTACGGACCCAAGCGCTACGACGCCTACGAGGACGAGGTCTGGGTTGGTGTCGACGTGGAGGTACCGATCTTCGATGGCCTGCGAACCAACCACGCCATTCGGGGTGCACAGCGCGACGCAGAGATCGCCCGGCTCCGTTACCAACAGACTCTGGCGGAGAAACGTGCGCGGGTGCGGGAACTGATCCGGCGCCTCGAGGCCGGGGCCGAGCGGCTCGGACTCGTTCGCGACCGGATCGAGGCGGCCGAGGAGCAAGTGCGCTTGGCCAACGTGAAGCTGCAGGCCGAGCGCGGCGGTCTCCGAGGTGCCGTCGATGCACGCGAGGATCGCACCCGCGTGGCCCTCGATGCTGTCGACGCGGACTACGAGCAGGTCGAGCTGTGGGCGAACCTGCAGCACGAACTCGGCCGTCTCGCCTTCCAGGTGCTCGCCCCGGTGGCCTCGGCGCCGGATAGCGAGACGGCGTCTGCTACCCCCTGACATCCCATGTCGGCTATCTCATCTGTACGCAGGTCCTGGCTGCTGGCCGGGGGGGCGGGGGCGCTGCTCCTGTTCGCAGGACTCCTCTGCGCCCGCACTCCCGCACTATCCATCGAAGTCGCGGTCGCCCGCCGAGCCCCGCTCCGGGTCGAGGTCAATACGAACGGTACGGTGGAACCAGTTCCCGAGGCGGAACTCCGGGTCCATGCGCGCGTGGCGGGTCGCATTCTAGAGATCCCCGAGCCGGGCACGCGCGTGGTCACCGGGGACGTGGTCCTCGAGATCGAGCCAGGGCCTGTCGCCGCCGAACTCGCCTCCGCCGAGAGCGAGAAGCTCGCGGCGGAGGAGTCGCTCCGCGCTGCCCAGCGCACCCACACGCGCGTGTCGAAGCGGGCCGCGACGGACGCCGAGCTGCATGCGGAGGGAGCTCTCAACCCGCACCGCTACGCCGAGAGCCGCGCTCAGCAGGCCGAAGCGCGCGAGCGGTTCGAGAATCTGCAGAGCGAGGTTCCCCTGCGTGTCGCGTCCCTCGACCTGCGGATCGCGGAGCTTCGGGCCCAGCTCGCGGCCACCAAGGTTCTCGCACCCTTCGACGGGACCGTCTACAGAACGTCTTACAAACAGGACGAAATCAGCGAAGTGGGGGCACCGGTCCTCTGGCTCGCCGATCTCAGCCGGCTGCGCATTCGCGCCAACGTCGACCAGGTCGACCTGGGCCGTGTGAGCGTCGGCCAGCAGATGCGAATCACGGCGAACGCATGGCCCGACCGCGAGTGGTCCGCCATTGTGTCGGAAATCGTGCCCTACGTCGTGGTGAAGGAGAACCGTTCGGTTTCGGAGAGCCTGGCCCTGGTTCAGCCCCCGAGCGAGGGGCTGATTCCCGGCATGACGGTCGATGTCGACATTCTGGTGGCGGATGTTGCCGACGCGCTCCAGGTACCGGCAATGGCCGTGCACCGCGGTGACGGAGCACCCTTTGTCTATACAGTCGTCGGCGACCACGCCCGCCGCACACCGGTCGAACTCGGCCGTCAGGGCATCTCGACGGTAGAAATTCTCGGAGGCGTCGAGCCCGAGGCCAGGGTCGTCGTCGGCTATTCGAGTGGACTCGAAGACGGTGTCCGGCTCGAAATTCGGATCCCCGATGTCGCCGCTCGCTGACAGCGAGCCGCTGATCCAACTCTCGGCGGTGAGCAAGTCCTACGGGCGCGATGGCGTGCCTGTTCCGGCGCTGCGCGGCGTAGACATGGAGGTACAGCACGGCGAGTTCACGGCCGTGATGGGTCCGTCCGGCTCGGGAAAATCGACGCTCCTCCACATCGTGGGCCTGCTCGACGCCGATTACGAGGGCAGCTACCACCTGGACGGAGAGCTGACGACGGGTCGATCTCGCGAAGAACTCTCGCTGCTACGCAACCGATCCATCGGCTTCGTCTTCCAGCAGTTCCACCTGCTGCCGCAACTCTCGATCCTCGAGAACGCCGCTCTCCCGGCGCTCTACAGCCGGACGCTCGCGCCCGCGGAGTGCGAAGAGCGGGCGCGCCTGCGGCTAGAAGAGGTGGATCTCGGTCACCGGCTCGGCCACCGACCCAACGAATTGTCGTCCGGTCAGCGCCAGCGTGCTGCCATCGCCCGTGCTCTCGTCAACGAGCCTCCGCTCCTGCTGGCGGATGAGCCCACCGGTGCACTCGACAGCAAGACCATGCGCGAAATTCTCGAGCTTTTCGCGCAGCTCCACGCGAACGGAGCGACGATTGTGCTCATCACCCACGACCGGGAGGTGGCTGCGGCTGCGCAGCGCGTGGTCCATTTCCGCGACGGACAGACCCTCGATGGCGTGGCATAACCTGCTCTTCCGACTCGCGTGGGAGGGCCTTCAGGGCCAGCGTGGCCGCTCACTGCTCACGATGCTGGCCATGGGGATCGGCACCGCCAGCGTCGTGGTGGTGGTCTCGATCGGCCTGGTGGGCCGCGACTACGTGGTGTCATTGATCGAGGGCGTGGGCTCGAACCTCGTCTTCGCCTATGGAACCGGCATTGGTCCCAACCCGACGGAGTTGAGTTTCGAGGACCTGGACCTGCTCCGGGAGCGGGTGCGGGGCGTTTCGGCGCTGGCACCGGTGCTGGACGACGCCGCCACGGTACCCATCGACGGTGAGCCCCGAGTGGTGGCCGTGCTCGGCTCAACTGCCTCGTACTACCAGGTGCGCAACCTCCGCATGCTCCAGGGACGCTTCTTCAGCGACCTGGAGGACCGGAACTTCGCGAAGGTCTGTGTCATCTCCAAGGAACTCCATCGCGACCTCTACGGCGGGCGAGAACTCCACGACACCTACCTGCGGCTGTTCGATCTGCGCTTTCGTGTCATCGGCGTCTACCGCGAAGGCGTCGAAAGTGCTGCCGCTCTCGAGAAGAGCGAGGCAGCGGGCCTGGTCGCAATCGTGCCCTTCTGGACCCTCAAGCACGTCGGCAATACCCGCACGGTCGATGTGGTCTACATGCAGGCAGAGAGTCCGGAGACCGTCCCCACCGTGGTGGCCGACACCAAAGACGTGCTGATCTCTCAGTACCGGAACATCGACGGCTACACGATCGAATCCCTCGATACCTATCTCGTGCTGGTGAAGCAGGTCTCAGACGCGATCACCCTGGGCTTGATGGCGATCGCCGGCGTATCCCTGCTCGTGGCAGGCATCGGGGTCATGAACATCATGCTCGTCACGGTGACGGAGCGCACCCGGGATATCGGCATTCGCCTGGCACTCGGGGCGGGACGCCGCGACATCCTGCTCCAATTTCTGCTGGAGGCGTCGATCCTCAGCCTGGCCGGCGGTGTATTCGGTGTCGGGCTCGGCGTCGGGCTCCCGATCTGGATTGGCTTCATCAACGACGTACCGATTCCCGTCTCCGGTGTGAGCGTAGTCGTGGCCTTCGGAGTCTCGATGCTGGTCGGTGTCTTCTTTGGCCTCTACCCCGCTCGAAAGGCCGCCGACATGAACATCGTGGAGTCGCTCAGCTACGAGTAGCAGCGCTCAGAAGTACGACTCGAGCACACCGCGGCGGCGCACATCGAGTGTCGCGCAGTGAAACGAACCACCGAACGGCGCGTAGTGCAGGAACGAGACGGGAATCGTCTCGAAGCCCCAGTCACTGAGGGCGCGCTGCATCGACGGATGGGCCTTCTCGCAGATCACACGCTTTTCGTCGAGCATCAACACGTTCAGGCTGATCCAGTCCGAGCACATGGATGCCACGGCGCTCCGCACCTTGTCGGGTTGCGGCGCAATGAGCACATCCCAGTTCTTCAGTACGGGCGGCAGACGATTGACGTCGATGTACTCGGGATTCACCAGGAGCTTTCCGGGGGCCAGGGGCATGAAGCTCGAGTCGATGTGCATGGGCTGCCGGCACCGGCTCTCGACTTCGTGAATTCGGTAGTCATCGCCCAGGTGGCGCCGCAACCACTCGATACCCAGCACGTTGGTGACGTTGCTCCGGGTGACGAAAAGGTCTCGGCCGCAGCGGACGAAGTCGGCGGCGTCGAATACGACCTCTTCCTCGGTAATCACGTACCCGATGGGATCTCCGGTGTCCGGCGGGCGGTAGTCCGCATCGTAGAGCGAGTCTGAAAGCATGGGCCGGGGTGCGGCCGTCCACCGCGCGCCCTCCTCGAAGTACCTCCGGAAGAGCTTCCGGTAGGCGAGTGGCTCGAAGTAGCGCGCGCGCCAGCACATCGGCGCTTCGATGATTTCGTCGCCTACCACCAGGAAGCCGTCGCGCGGACACGCGATGGCAAAACCGGTGGAACTCCAGTGCGGCGTGCGCACGCGCTTCGAGAAGTCGAGCCATTCCGGTCGGCGCACGGTGATCCCCTCGCCCTCGAGCACGCGAATGAACTCGTCGAGTTCGCGTTGGGCCGGCGATGTGAGCAGCCGGGGATAGCGGTGCCCCCCTACGAAACGATAGAAGCGCGCGACTTTTCGGGGGACGTTGAATGTCACTGCGGGGTGGTTTGGCGGAATCACCGCTCCCTCCAGGCGGCCGACGATCACCTCCTCGAGCGGGTCCCACTCGTTGTGCGAGTTGACGGGGCAGGTTGTCCCGGTCCCGCCATCGCCCAGATTCGTCATAGGCCCGGAAAGTCGAGGAAGCGGCCGCTGGAGTCAAGGTGCTCTCCGAATCGTTGGTCTGCTCGGGAGACACGGGCTAGCATCGTCCCGCGCTGCGGGAGTCCTCGGTAGCGGGACTTTGATCGGCTGGGAGGTGGGGCGCGATGCGCAATGGATCCGAAGAGCACGGGAGGCTCTTCTGTCGAACCCTTGTCGAAGGTCATAAGAACCATGAGCCCGCCGATCTCCCCTGGCCGGAACTGAGCGAGGAGGAGCCCTCTTTTCTGCGCAGCCTGCCCTTCGGGACGCATGCCCTCCAGTTCGAGAGCAATGCCGGCCCCCCGATTCGATCCGTCGCCGGCCTCGAGAACGACCTTCTAATCGGCGATGCGCCCGATCTCCAGGCCGACGAGGAAGAACGCTACCCGCGGCTCGTCCGGCACATGCTAGCGCCCAGGGATCTCCCTCATGAAGAGGCGCACGGCGAGCCGAGTTTCGACCGGCGACTCATCGTTCCGACTCTCTTCCCGGCGCTGGCGAGAGCCGCCCGCTTGGTACTCCGCTCGCTGCCGGAGCGCGGTTTCAGCTCGTCCTCGAAAGGCTCCGGGCCTGCGACCAGCTCCAGCGAACAGGCCCCCCGAGCCGCTTGAGCGCACCCCCACACGTCCAGCGATCGCCAGGATTCTTCGTGAAAAAATTCGTGCTCGGCATGTTGGTGCTCGGGACGGTACTGCTGGCCGTAGTCCTCTGGCAGACCAATCTGTCGGAAGTGGGAATGCGGCTGCGCGAAGTCGGGCCATGGGCGGCCCTGGGTATTCTGGCGGCGTATTTCGTGGGTTACCTGCTGTTCGCCGTGTCCTGGCTGCTGACCGTGCGGGGAGTCCCGTTCAGGCCGCGCTGGATCTGGCGGATCTGGCGCGTCCTGATGGTGGGTTCCGCCCTGGAGGCCATCACGCCTTTCGCAGGCCTCGGTGGGGAGCCGGTGAAGGCGATCCTGCTCAAGCGCCACTACGGAATACCGTTCACGGACGGAGCGGCCTCCCTCGTTCTGACTCGGATGATGGACCTCATCGCGCAGTTGATCGTCATCTCGGTGGGACTCATCCTGATTGTTCGCGCCGACGTCCTGCCCCCCGCCTATCGCGCCGCCGCCGGCGCCGGGTTCGGTATTTTCGCTCTGGCCATCCTGGGCTTTCTCCTCGTGCAAATCCGGCGCGGCTTCTCGCGGCTGCGTGCCTGGCTCGAACGCAGGCCGCTCGGCAAGCGCCTTCCCGAGCGGGTCGTCGAAGCCCTCGACTCGGTGCACGAGGTCGAGGACCAACTCATCACCTTCTACGCCTCGCAACGCCCGCGTGCGGCCTTGGCGGTGACCTGTGCCCTGGCCGAGTGGTCCGGAAACGCGGTGGCAACCTGGATCGCGATGAACGCCCTCGGCTACCCGATCGGGTTCACCGACGCGATCGTGATCGAAGCGTTCGTCGTCTTGGTGCGTTCGACGCTCTTCTTCGTCCCCGGCGACATCGGTACCCAGGAGGCGGCTCAGGTGTTGATCTGTGCGGCACTCACCGGCTCTCCCGAGGCGGGACTCGCGCTCGCCACCATTCGTCGGGCGCGCGACCTGCTCTGGATCGCGTGCGGCCTCGCCATCGGCGGGACCTACTCGATTCGAAACGTCACGGAGTTTCAGCCCCCCCCGACGCCTGGTTCTTCCGCGTCGCCAAGTAGCTGAAGAACTCCCGGGCTTCGCTCAGGCGCAGCTTCATCTGGCTCCAATCCGTCAGCATCTCCTTCACGATCCTCGCAATGGGGCCCGGGCGAAAGAAGAAGCGCCGGTAGAAACTGGCAGCGGCCTCGAAGATCTCCTCGTGGGAGAGGTGCGGATAGGAGATCGAGGTGACCTGGAAGCCTTCGTCCATTACCAGCTTGCCGGTCGTATCCTCGATGAGCCAGCCCTGCTCCCGGGCCTGCTTGTAGAGATGAGTGCCTGGATAGGCGGCGGAGACGGAACATTGGATCGTGTACGGGTCGATATCCTTGGCAAACTGAAGCGTCTCCTCGATTGTCTCCTTGGTCTCCCCGGGCAGGCCCACAATGAAGCAACCGTGCATCTTGATGCCCAGCGCATGGCAATCCTCGGCGAATTGTCGGTAGCGCGCGACCTTCATCCCCTTCCGGATGTTGTTGAGGATCTGCTGGTTCCCGGATTCGAAACCAACCGTGACGACGCGGAGCCCGTTCTCCTTCAAGATCTTGAGTGTCTCGTAGGGCACGTTGCCCTTGGCGTTGCAGCTCCAGGTCACCCTTCGTTCGGCGAGGGTCGGGCCGATGCGTCGCGCAATGCCTTCCACGTGCGCGATGTCGTCGGTGAGCGTGTCATCATCAAAAAAGATCTCCCGGAGCTGGGGCCAGTAGTCGAGGGCCTTCTGCACTTCGGCCGCCACGTGAGCTGGGCTTCGGGTACGAAAGCGGTGCCCCTCGATGGTCTGGGGCCAGAGGCAGAAGCTGCAGCGGGAGCGACATCCCCGGCCCGTGTAGAACGAGACGTACGGAAAAAGCGCCTCACCCACCTGATAGTTTTCGAGCACGAGATCGCGCGCATATACGTCCACGACATGGGGCAGTGCGTCCAGGTCCTCGGGCACGGGCCGCGGCTTGTTGTGCACCACTTCGCCATGGTGACGCCAGGAGAGCCCGTCGATCTCCTCGAACGGCCGGCCCTCGGCAAGCTCGACGACCGTATGGTCGAACTCGCCGCGGGTCACCCAGTCCACCGATTTCGCCTTCTCCAGCGACTCGCCCGGCAAGACATCGGTGTGGGAGCCCACGAGGCCGATCTCGAGCTTCGGGTTGACCTCCTTGAGTGCTTCCGCAGTGCGAGCATCGGAGAAGAAAGAGGGAGTGCTGGTGTGAAGGACGGCAACTTCGAATTCCGTCGCCAGCGGTAGGATGTCGTCGAGGCCCAAGTCCGCGGGTGGCGCATCCACCAGCCTGCTTCCAGGCACCATCGCGGCAGGGTGGGCGAGCCAGGTGGGGAACCAGAACGATCGCACCTCGCGCCGAGCTTGGTACCGGGCGCCGGCACCTCCGTCGAAGCCCTTGAAGGAGGGCGGGTTCAGGAACAGGACCTTGCGCATGTGAGAATCCTAGCGCTTGGTGGTGGCCAGCCGCTCCCGCCACCAGGCGAGCGTTGGCGACAATCCCGCTTCGAGAGAAGTGCGCGCCTTCCAGCCGAGAACCTCGGCGATCTGGGCCACATCGGCCGTTGAAGATCGCACGTCGCCGGGACGGGGCGGCTCGAACCGATGCTGTGCCACGCCTCCGGTCAATTGAACGATGCTGTCCGCCAGGGCCAAGACGTCGATTGGCCGGCCCGTACCCACGTTGAGGGTCCCCTCCGCGTCGCTCACTGCCGCGGAAAAGATGGCCTCGGCCACGTCCTCGGCATAGACGAAGTCCCGGGTCTGCTTGCCATCACCGTAAACGGTGAGGCGTTCGCCCCGCAGGCCGCGCTCGGCGAAAATCGGTACAGCGGCGGCGTAGTCCGAATCGGCAGGTTGCCGTGGGCCGAAGACATTGAAGAAACGCAGAGCCACCGAAGAGAGCCCCCGCGCCTCACGAAAGGCCGCGCACAGGTGCTCACCCTCGAGCTTCGACACGGCGTACGGGCTGATCGGCTCGGGACAATCCGTCTCCCGCTTCGGGGCGTCGGGCAGTTCCGCGTAGACCGCCGAAGAGGAGGCGAAGACGAGCCTGCGTGTCCCCGCACTCGCGCACGCCTCCAAGACCTGGAACGTGCCGCCCACGTTGATCCTGTAGCACTCCTCGTGACGCTCGAGGCTCTCGGGCACGGATGTGAAGGCCGCCAAGTGCACGACCGTCTCACAATCCGACACCGCGTCTGCCACAGCACCCCGGTCGCCGATATCGGCAACCCGGAGTTCCCAGCCCTCGGCGCAGTTGCGGCGATCTCCGGAGGAAAGGTCGTCGAGAATCCGGACTTCCCAGCCCTCGCGCTCGAAGCGTTCCGCTGTGAACGAGCCGATGAAGCCCGCTCCCCCCGTCACGAGGACTCGCGGCCGGCTCATGGACTCACTGCGGGTAGCGTCAGGAGTCCGTCGCTCCCTGGCGGGGGTTACCCCAGCGCTGGCAGAACCACTCGGTAGTGGTCTTGAGTCCGGAAGCGAAGTCCACATCGGCGTGCCAGCCGAGGTCGCGCAGCGCCTTGTCTGCCGAGACGTCCTTGCCCCCAAAATCACCGGCACGGGCGGGGACCCGCTCGATCTTGACTCCCTCACCGAGCAGTTCGCGGATTCGCTCCGCCACCTCGAGGACCGTTACTTTTTCGGCTCCCTCGAGATTGTAGGTTTCGCCGGCCGCGTGCTCCTGCATGGCGAGCAGGTGGGCCCGAGCGATGTCCTCCACATAAACGAATTTGCGGTACTGACTTCCGTCGCCGCTGATCGTGAGCGGCTCACCGTTCAGCGCTTTCTTGAGGAAGATCGGGATTAGCAACTCCTCGCGCATTCGCGGACCGTAAGGGATCCCGTAGCGCAGCACCGTGACGGGGAGCCCGTAGAGTTCGCCGTAGTTGTGGCAGAGCATCTCGCAGGCCATCTTCGTCGATGTGTAGATATGCCCCGCCCCATTCAGATAGAAGGGCACGGTCTCGTCGGCCACGCCATCATCGGGTGCGCCGTTGTAGACCCAGACCGTCGAGGCCAGGTAGACGCGCTTCGCGCCGTTGATGCGTGCCGCCTCCAACACGTTCGTCGTTCCCATGACGTTGAGTGCCGTGCTGTAGGCCGGGTACTTGAAGGCATAGTTCACATTGGAGACCGCAGCGAGGTGAAAGATGTGCTCCGACTCGGCGGTTGCAGCGATGACGGACGACAGGTCGAGCAGATCCACGTCCTCAAATTCCACGTCGCTCCGGTGGGGCTTCACCCGATGATCGAGGACCGTGATGCGGTGACCCGCATCGGCGAGCGCATCCACCACGTGTGACCCGATGAAGCCGCTTCCGCCCGTGACCACCACATTCATGTGCTTCACTGCTTTCCCCTTCCGCTAGCCGATTATCTGCTCGAGTGCGTCGATCACCTGGTGTGCCTGGGCCTCGGTCATACCCGAGAAGACCGGCAGACAGATGTGATTTGCGCAGACCTGTTCCGAGACCGGAAGTCCAGTGTCCCCGTAACGCTCGAAGATAGGCTGCCGTTGAATCGGGTCTTCGTATACCTCGCCCGCCAACGAGACGCCATGCTTCTCGCGCAATTCCGCCTTCAGGGCCTTGCGGTCCGTTGGATGGGCGAGCAAGGCGATGTACTTGTAGTAGTTGCACTCTCCACCCGGAGGAATACGCAGGGGTGTGAGTCCCGCGAAGTCCTTGAGGGCCGCGTCGTAGAGTCCGGCAATGTGCTGGCGGTCTGCGATCATGTCGGGCAGGCGTTCGAGGTGACGGCGCCCGATGATCGCGTGGGGCTCGGACATTCGCCAGTTGTAGCCGAGCCGCGTGTGCGCGTTGACAGTGAAGCTGGCCTTGCCCTGGTCGCGGTAGATCCGGGCCTCTTCCGCCAGAACGTCGTCGTTCGTGGTGATCATCCCGCCTTCCCCCGCGGTCATGACCTTCGTGGGGTAGAAGCTGAAGGCTGCCGCCGTGCCGAAGGCGCCGGCGCGCACGCCCTCGTGAGCGGAGCCGTGTGCGTGTGCTGCGTCCTCGACCAGCGCGATCCCCCGCGCGTCGGCGAGAGCCCGGATCTCCTGCATGCGCGGCGACACCAGGCCGCCGATATGCACCACCACGATCGCCGCCGTATCGGCGCTAAGGCGAGACTCGATCTCCTCAGGGGCGGTTCCGAAAGTCTCGGGGTCGGTGTCCGTCAGCACCGGGCGTCCACCCGCGTGGACGACTGCAGCCGCTGTGGCGAAGAATGTATTCGCCGGCACGAGCACGTCCTTGCCCTCGACGCCGACTCCGCGCAGCGCGATCTCGAGTGCAGCGGTACCGCTGTTGACGGCGATCGCGTGCTTCACGCCGCAGAGATCGGCGAAGCCCGCCTCGAAGGCCTTACCGTGCTGGCCGAGCGTCAACTGTCCGCTGGCGAGCACCTCCTGGATGCGGTCGGCAATCCATTGCCTGTCGTCCGCCTGAAACTCGATACGGGCGGCCGGGACCGTCTGGATGTTCTCGGGTTCGGGCATATCCCTCTACTTCCGTGGTGTGTGGATATCCGGGAGTCCGGCGCTAGCCGGTCAGCCCGGGAAGGTCACCGAAGGCGATCGGTTCGATGCCCTTGTTCCGCAGCGACTTGCGCACGCGGTCGCTGAGCAGTGCAGCGAGCTCTTCCTGATGCCGGTAGTCCGGCATGTGCCGTTCGAGGGTCTGGCAGCGGCGTGTGGCTATGTGGAAATACATCTCAGTCACACCCCGTGGAAGGCAAGCTAGCTGGCGCAGCACCAGCGACTCCTCCATGCGGCCACTGTCATTTAGCCCGAAGACGAAATCGTTGTGCGCGACCCGTGCTCGGCGGAGCCGGGAACGTAGCAGTCCCGTCCACGGTGCCAACGCGGTCGCGGTGAGTCGCCGGCTCCAAGCGCTGCAACCGGCAGCTCGAGCCGACGCCCCCGGGGGTTCGAAGGGGAGGCGCACCGCCGCCAGCCCAAACTCACGCCCGACTTGCAGGATCAACCTCGAGACGGTGGGGTGGAGGTGCATGTGATTGTGCGCGTTCGCGTGATCGAGGGGCAGGCCTGTCGCCCGAAAGGCCTCGAATTGCGCCCGAATCTCTGCCGCGAGTTGCGCCCGTACCCCGGGTCGGAAGAAGAAGGCAAAGCCGGAGCGAACCAGGTCGGTGCGGAACGCGCCGTCGCCGTCCACCAGGTCCGGGACCCGATCCGCCGGCAGCACCGGGCGGCCTTCCACGAGCACCACGTGCAACCCCACCCGCAGCCGCGCAAGCCGACGCGCGCGTTCCACGGCGTCCGCCGCGGCAGGAGCGCCGACCATGAGGCTTGCGGTCGTGAGCACTCCTTCCCGGTGCCCGCACTCGACGGCCTCGTTCACCGCAACCGCCATTCCGAAGTCGTCAGCCGTCAGGATGAGCCGCTTGGGATTCACGTGTCGAAGTCTCTAGCGGCGTGGAAGGATGCGACCGTCTCGCGTCAATTCGAAGTGGAAATGTCGCCACTCGAATGTGCGCTTGAAGAGCGCCACGAACCAGGATCCAAAGCCGGCCAGATCGCGAACCGGCAGCCAGTGCAACAGGCGCAGCCCCGCGCGGTCGCCGATGCGCCAGAAGATGGCGGCCCGCGTGAACCAGCGTACGGCCAGGGTGCCGGCGAGAACACCCAACCCCCAGGGATCGAAGCCCCGCGTCAGAGCGAAGATGAGTGCGAAGGGCAGCGGCTGGATCAGCACGGTGAAGAAGAACCCCACCGGTGCCACCGCGCGGGTGTTCTGGTCCCAGTAGACCTGGTGACTCCACCAGTCGTCCGCCCTCTCAATATCCACCGTCGTGTCGACAAAGTAGGGAATCAACTCCGTCCGGTAGCCGCGCTCGTTGATGCGGCGGCCGAGTTCGAAATCCTCGACGAGGAAGTCGAGCAACGGCTCGAAGCCACCGATCTCATCGAGCGCCTTGCGCCGGATGGCCACGGAGCAACCCGGACAGAAGGGGTACGCGCTGAATACCTCGGCGAAGATCACGTTGACGATGAACTCCGAGTTGTAGGAAAGGTGTTCGAGTTTCTCGTGCCACACGTCGGAGTCGACGGCGCGGTAGAGCGTGCAGACGCAGCCCACTTCCGGATCGGCGAGGGGCGCCACGATCTGCCGCAAGTAGTCGGGCCTCAACCCGATATCGCTGTCGCTGATCACCACGATGTCATGCCGTGCCGCGGCAAGGGCATGGATGAGATTCTGAACCTTGCCGTTGACGACGGGTTGGTTCTCTACGGCGACCACGCTGATCCGCGCAGAGCCGTACTCGCGCTCGAGTTCGCGCAGGAGGGGCAGCGCCGGATCCTCGAGTCGCTGCACCGCGAGCACCACCTGGTAGGTGGGGTAGTCGAGTTCACAGGCGCTGCGGAGGTTCTCCTCGAGGTTCTTCTCGAGTCCGTGGATCGGCTTCAGAATCGTGACCGGAGGCCACGCTCCAGTCGCAGGCGGGTGAACCGCACGGCGCAGGTACCAGAACACCGCGCCCAGGCACAGCAGGGAATAGATGCACCCGATGAGCACCGGCCCCAGGAGCGCCCATTCGAAGGCAGAGAACAGCCCCAGCATCCCCTCCAGCGCACCCCCTTCCGATCGCCGCCGGCGAGGCTAGCACGGGGCGAATCGCCGCATTCCCCCGTGGGGGGTCAAGCTGGTGTAATGCTGCGGCGCTTGGCCGGCGCGGGATCCCTCCGGCCCGCCGCAGCGGCCAGCCGCGCCGCGATTTCGCCGCGCAGCGCGCCTGGGGCCACGATCGCATCCACGACGAGTTCGCTGCCGAGCCGCTCGATATCCACGTCCTCCACATACTCCGCGCGCAGCCGTTCCTGCTCGGCGGCGCGGTGCGCCGTGTCGAGTCCCTGGAGTTTGTTGAAATAGACGGCGTTCACGGCCGCCTCGGGTCCCATGACCGCGATCATCGCGCTCGGCAGGGCCAGGGTCGCTTCGGGCGCAAAGCCGGGGCCGCTCATCGCGTACAGGCCGGCTCCGTAGGCCTTGCGCAATACGACACAGACCCGCGGCACGCTGGCCTCGGAAACGGCCATGATCATCTTGGCGCCGGCGCGGATGATTCCCTGGCGCTCCACCTGCTTGCCGACCATGAAGCCGGGCACGTCGGCCAGGAAGAGCAGTGGAATGCCAAAGGCGTCGCAGAGCCAGATGAACCGCGCCGCCTTGTCCGCTGAGTCGACGAAGAGCACCCCGCCCTTCACCTTGGGCTGGTTTGCCACCACACCGACTGGCCGCCCCTCGACCCGTGCCAGCCCCGTGAGGAGTTCGCCGGCGAACAGGCGCTTGATCTCGAAGAAGGACCCCGCATCAACGATGCGTTCGACCACACGGTGCACATCGAAGGGCTTGTTCTCCTCCGCCGGGATCTGGGCCTCCAGATCCGAGGGGTCTAGCGCCGGCGGCGCCGGCTCTCGGGTGGGCGGTGGGTCCCCGGTTCGGGAGGGGAAGTACGCCAGGTAACTCTGCGCCGCCTCGATGGCTTCCTGCTCGCTTTCGACCAGCACGTCGCCGCAGCCAGACACGGAGCAGTGCATGCGTGCACCGCCCAGTTCCTCGAGCGTCGTCTTCTGGCCGATCACCATCTCGGTCATGCGCGGCGAGCCCAGGTACATGCTCGCATTGCCCTCCACCATGATGACGATGTCGCAGAAGGCCGGGATGTAGGCCCCGCCTGCCGCCGAGGGCCCGAAGAGCAGGCAGACCTGGGGAACCATTCCCGACAGCCGGCACTGGTTGTGAAAGATGCGCCCCGCCCCGCGGCGACCCGGGAACATCTGGATCTGGTCCGTGATGCGCGCTCCCGCCGAGTCGACCAGATACAGAAGCGGGACCTGCAGGCGCTCGGCGCGTTCCTGGATGCGCAGGATCTTTTCCACCGTGCGTGCGCCCCACGAGCCCGCCTTGACGGTCGAATCATTTGCCATCACGCAGACCGGGCGGCCCGCGATGCGACCCGTTCCCGTCACGACCGCATCGGCCGGGAGATTCGCGGCGAGGCTGTTGGCGAAGGCCGCGTCCTCCACGAGGGAATCCGGATCGAGCAGCCGCGCGAGCCGCTCCCGGCAGAACAGCTTCCCGGACTCACGTGCCTTTTCGTGGTAGCGGGCCTCGCCGCCCGCCCGGATCCGTCCCAGGCGCTCCTCGACGTCCGTGCCCCGTTTCACGGCTCAAGAGTAGCCGAGCGCCGCGAGGCGCTTCGGGCGTTTCTGCCACTTCGGCTCGACCTTGACCCACAGCGCCAGGTACACGCGCACGCCGAGAAGTTGCTCGATCTCACTGCGCGCACGGATCCCGATGCGCTTCACCATCGCGCCGCCCGCCCCCACGACGATCTTCTTCTGGCTGTCGTGCTCGACGACGAGGTTCGCGCGGATGCGGGTCAGCGCCGGATCGCTCTCGTCGAACTCGATCACCTCGCTGGCAAGCGAGTAGGGAAGCTCCTGGGAGAGTTCCTCGAAGGCCGCCTCGCGCACCTGCTCCGCCACCAGGAAGCGCAGCGGCCGATCGCTGAGTTGATCCTCGGGATACAGCCGGGGCCCCTCGGGCAGCCGTGCCCTCAGCGCCTCTAGGAGTTCCGGCACGCCAACGCCCGTCTGCCCGGAAACCCGCAGCCAGACGTCGGCTGACTGGGCTCCGGCCGGAGGCCACGCGGCGTCTCGCCCGGCGTGCAGGTCCGCCTTGGTGGCAGCCACCACGACGGGTGTCCCGCGCTCGCGCAGTCCCGCCAGCATTGCCGCATGCTCGTCGCCCCAGCCGTTGCGCGGGTCCACCAGCAGGAGTGCCACGTCGCAGTCGGCGGCCGCCTCGTCCACCTGATCGTTGAGCGCCGCGTTGAACGCCCGCGTGCCCGCGTGCATACCCGGCGTGTCGAGGAGCAGCAGTTGGGCGCCCTCCAACGTCAAGATCCCCAGGATGCGGCTGCGCGTCGTCTGCGGTTTGGCTGTCACGATCGCGAGCTTCCCGCCGACCAGGTGGTTGAGGAGGGTCGATTTGCCGGCATTCGGCCGACCCAGGATCGCGACCAGACCCGAGCGGTGCTTCTCCTCAGGCATCGCGTCCCTCGAGCCGGGCCAGCGCGTCAATCGCAGCCTCGCGCTCGGCGGCCTGCTTGGAGCGGCCCACCCCCGCCCCTCTCACCGCGGCCGCAACGCTCACCTCGACGCGGAACCGCTGATCGTCCTCCTCTGCGCCGCTGTCGCGCACCGTTCTGTAGCGGGGTGTCTCGCGCAGCTCTGCATGCGCCCATTCCTGGAAACGCGTCTTCGGATCCGAGATCGGACCGGACTCGAGTGCCTCTCCGAAGACCCGTCGCGCGAGAACCTCCACGGGGACCAAGCCGCCATCGAGGTACATGGCACCCACCACGGCCTCGAATACGTCGGCGAGGATCCTGTCCTTCTCGGTTCCTGCCTCACGCCGTTCGGTTCGTCCGAGCCGAACGAAGCGCCCGAGTTCGAGCTGCCGGGCGCAGTCCGCGAGCGATGTCCTGTTGACCAGCCCGGCGCGGGCCCGCGTCAGTGCACCCTCGTCCCAGCTGGTGTGCGCCTCGTACAGGAGTCGTGCGACGACCAGGTCGATCACTGCGTCGCCCAAGAACTCGAGCCGCTCGTTGCCGCGGCCTCCATGCGTTTCACCGGCCAGCGACGCGTGGACGAGCGCCGTCTCGAGGAGCGACCGATCGCGGAACCGGTAGTCGAGCCGAGTCTCGAGCACACCCGATGTGAATTCACCGTCGCAGTCGCTCACGACGGGGCGCCAGCAATCCAGCCGCCCCCGAGCACCTCGTCACCACGATCGAAGACGGCCGCCTGACCGGGTGAAACGGCGCTCACCGGCGCTTCAAACCGAACGCGTGCGGTCCCGTGGCTGCCGGCCTCGACCAGCGCAGGTGCACCCGCATGTCGGCTCCGGATACGTACACGGCAAGGGACCGGAACGCGGGGGGCCTCGTCCGAGGTCCAGCTCACGTGTTCGAGTTCTGCGGTACCGACGCGCAGTGCCTGCCCGTCCCCGACGACAACTCGATTGCGCGCGGCGTCGATGCGCGTGACGTAGAAGCGCCGATCCGCCGCTATGCCGAGTCCCCGCCGCTGACCGACGGTGAAATGGTGAATGCCGCGGTGATACCCGAGAACGTGCTCGTCTCCGTCGACGATTTCACCCACTCCCGGAAGCCGATCGGGACGGATGCGCTCGACCGCCGAGGCGTAGTTGCCCTCGGGAACGAAGCAGATCTCCTGGCTCTCGGACTTCTCCGCCGTGGCGAGTCCGAGGGCGCGCGCTTCGGCACGCACTGCCACCTTGGTGAGTTCGCCGAGAGGAAATCGGATCCGAGCCAGCTGCTCCTGCTTCAGCTCGAACAGGAAGTACGTCTGGTCTTTTTCGAGGTCTGCGGCGCGTCGCAAGCGGCACCGACCCGTACGGGGATCCGTGTCCACGCGAGCGTAATGACCCGACGCCACCGCCTCAGCCCCCAGAACGCGTGCGCGCTCGAGCAGGTAATCGAACTTGAAACGGGAGTTGCAGGTCACGCACGGGATCGGCGTGCGACCGGCCAAGTAGGCATCGGCGAAGCTCTCCATGACTTCACGCCGGAAACGCTCTCGATAGTTGGCCACGAAAAAACGAATTCCGAGCCGCTCGGCGACGCGCCGGGCATCGTCCGCATCGGCGAGAGAACAACAGCGGGAGTCGCTTCCCGCCAGGTGGAGCGTGATGCCCACAGCCTCGTGCCCTGCCGCGATGACCCGGGCAGCCGCCACGGACGAATCGACCCCGCCCGACATGGCCACCACGACCCGCTCGGACGCCATCAGACGTCTCCCGCCACGCGCGCGCGCTCGACCAGATCGGGAAGCAGTGCGAGAACGTGGTCGATCTGGGATTCGTCCACGCCGTGCCCGACGCTGAAGCGCAACGTGCCCCGGGCCTCGGCGGGGCTCCGGCCCATGGCGACGAGCACCGGCGAAGCTTCGATCGAGCCCGAGGCACAGGCGGCCCCCGCGGACGCGGAGATACCTTCGAGATCGAGGGCCTGGAGCAACATTTCCCCCGCCACCCCCTCGAAGCCAACATTGAGGGTATTGGGGAGAACTGCGTCGGAAGCGGCATTCCAGCGCACTCCGGCGATCTTCTGCGAGATCCCCTCCCAGAGCCGGTCGCGCAGGGCTCCGGTGCGCCGGGCCCGCTCCGGCAGCTCGCGGGCCGCGAGGGCACACGCCTCTCCCAACCCGACGATGCCCGCAACATTTTCGGTGCCCCCGCGACGGCCGCCTTCCTGGGGCCCCCCGCGGAGCAGGGGCTCGAACGCGAGCCCTTGCCGCACCACCAATGCGCCGGTGCCCTTTGGCCCGTTCAGTTTGTGGGCTGAGAGCGACAGCAGGTCCGCGGGCGTATGCGAGAGGTCGATCGGCAGCTTTCCGACGCGCTGAGTCGCGTCCGTGTGGAAGAGGATCCCTCGCTCCCGGGCGGCCTCGGCGATCTCGTCCACGGGCTGAAGCACCCCGGTTTCGTTGTTGGCCCAGATCAACGAGACGAGTGCGGTGTCCTCGCGCAGGGCATCGATCGCCGTCTCCGCACCGACCCGTCCGTCCGGATCTACCGGCGCCCGGGTGACCTCCCAGCCGCGTGACTCGAGTGCGTCGAGCGCAGCCTCGACCGAAGGGTGCTCCACGGCGCTGGAGAGGATGTGCCCGGGCGTGCCCGACAGTACGCCGAGCAGGGCCGTGTTGTTCGCCTCGGTGGCGCCCGCGGTAAACAGCAGGTCGCGCGGCGCACAGCCGACCAGGCTTGCGACTTGCTCCCGCGCTCGATCCACCGCTGCGCGTGCAGCGGCTCCCTCCGCATGGGTGCTCGAGGGGTTGCCCCAGGTCTCCCGCAGTACGCGTTCCATCGCGTCGACCACTTCCTCCCGCGGCGGAGTGGTTGCGTTGTGGTCGAGGTAGACGCGCAAATTCAGGCCTGCGGCTTCGGGGAAAGTTTCGGAATTCCAGCCAGCAAGTGGGCGAGCGACTGGCCTCGCGCCGCCTTTACTTCCCCGCCGTGGATCTCGGCCAGCAGTGACTCCACGGCTCGCGTTACCTCGGTTTCGCCCGCAATCGGCTCCCGCGAGCCGCGCAACGCAGTGAGAACATCGACAGCCTGGATCTTTTCGGCCGGTTTCCCGAGCTGCCACCCGGAACCTCCGCCTTCCGGGGCTTCTACGCTGGCGAGAATGCGCGCGCGGTGGAGCGGAACCAGGATGTCACGCACGGTGCGCACGGGAACGCGCAGGCCGTCCGAGAGTTCGTCTTCGGTCCAAGGTTGGCGGGTGTCTCGAAACGAACGGGCGATTTCGAGCGCGATGCGCAGACCGATCGCCTCGCGCTCCGCCGGTCCTGCGCTCTCACCGCGAACCTCACGTACGTAGAGCGCGAGGTTCTGGTAGGCGAAGGCAATTTCGGCTCCAAAGAGCACAATGGCCCAGACGAGATAAACCCAGACGAAAAAGAGCGGTAATTGTGCAAAACCGCCGTACAGGATATCGGCCCGGAGGGCCCCGACGCTGAAATTCATGTAGACGCTCAGCGCACCGCTCACCCCCACCGCCGCGACAATTCCAGCCAGGATTGCCGCAAGCGGCCGGACCGTCGTATTCGGCAGGAACCAGTACAGAAAGGCCAATCCCCCGCCGAGCATCAGAGTCGGTACCTGCTTCAGACCCAGGGAGTAGGCGAGTTCGAAGATCGGGTATTCCAGGAGCTTCTGGACGACCCACTGGCTTTTGACGGTGGTCGCCAGCGAGAGCCCGACGCCGAGCAACAGCGGCGCCACGATGAGAACCGCCAGGTAGTCGGGCAGACGGCGGGCCCAGGGTCGCTCCTGCTGCACGCCCCAGATATGATTCAACGAGCGTTCGATGTTGCTGATTCCGAGCACCGTGGTGAGGAAGAGCGTCGCGGCGCCGAGGCTCCCGAGTGCGCCGAAGTTCGCGTTGTTGACGAACTCGTGCATCCTCATCCCAACCTCGGGAGCGACGGCGGTGAATCTGTCGATCGCGGGATCCACGAGGTTCTCGGTCACTCCCACCGCCGACAGGACCGAACTCACGATGGCCAGAAGGGGGACGAGCGCGAGCACCGTGAAGTAGGTCAGCGCGCTGGCTCTCAGCAGCAGGTGGTCGCGAACAAAGCCCTCTCCCACCATGATCGAGAACTGCAGGAGCCGGGCACCGCGTCCAGCCCATGTGCCCGGTTCCAGTTCCTGGCGCCAGAGGCGCTCGCTCAGGTAGGACCGGATCTCGATCAGGCGCTGACTGATTGTGACCATCGGGGCGAGTTTACTGGACGCAGGTCGGGGAAGCGCCGCTCACTCTCAACATGGGTGCGATCCGTTCGAGCGTATGGGACCCGATGCCGGGCACGCGCTCGAGGTCGGAAACGCTCGCGAAGGCGTGCTCACAGCGCGCGGCCAGGATGGCCGCAGCCCGCGCCGGGCCGATCCCGGGCAGGACTTCGAGCGTCGCGGCGCCGGCCCGGTTGGGATCGAGGGCCGCGCCGAAGAGCAGACGCGCGGGCCCGGATGCTGGCGCTGCAGTGGCGGAAACGGACGGCGTCGGGCCGGCGGGCGCGAGGGCAACGAGCCAAAGCGCCGCTGCGACCGCGAATGCGGCAGCCGCGGGCCCCTGCCCCACCGGCTCAGGCCTCGGAACGCGGCTCATCTGCGCCGGCCTCGAGAAACGCCGCGTGGAGGGCTCTCACCGCCGATTCCGTGTGCGATTCCTCGATCACCACCGAAACCTTGATCTCACTGGTGGAAATGAGCTGGATGTTGACCCCGTGCTCCGCCAGTACCTGGAACATGCGGCTCGCCACACCGGCGTGGTCCTTCATGCCCAGGCCGACGATCGACACCTTCGCAATGCTCTGGTCCCCATCGACACCGGCCGCACCGATGGCTGCACACTCGGCCTCGACAATCGCGAGCGCGCGGCGGTAGTCGTCCCGCGCCACGGTGAAGGTGATATCGGTCGTCCCGTCCTGAGACAGGTTCTGGATGATCATGTCCACCACGATTTCCGCCTCCGAGAGCGGTGCGAAAATCCGCGCGGCGATACCGGGGTGATCCTTCACGCCGCGCAACCGAATCTTCGCCTCGTCTCGGTTGTAGGTGACACCCGACACGAACAAGCCTTCCATGACCCCCTCCTCCGGCACCACCCAAGTGCCCTCATCGGGTATGAACGAGGAGCGCACGTGAAGTGGCACTCCGTGGCGCATTGCGAAGCGCACCGAGCGGATCTGGAGCACTTTCGCACCGAGGCTCGCCATCTCGATCATCTCATCGTAAGAGATGCGGTCGAGTTTGCGGGCCCGCGGCACCACGCGCGGATCGCTCGTGTAGACGCCTTCGACGTCCGTGTAGATCTCACAGATGTCGGCCCCCAGAGCCGCGGCGACCGCAACCGCCGAGGTATCGGAGCCGCCTCGGCCGAGCGTCGTGATGTTGCCCTCGTCATCGATACCCTGAAAGCCGGCGAGCACCGCCACGGTTCCCCGATCCAGGACCGCCTGAAGCCGCTCGGCATCGACGCTCGCGATGCGCGCGCGCGTGTGGGCGGTATCGGTGCGGATCCCCATCTGGCCACCGGTGAAGGAGCGGGCCGAGTGCCCCAGTTGCCGGATCGCCAGGGCGAGCAGCGCAATCGTCTTCTGCTCGCCGGTTGAGACCAGCATGTCGACTTCCCGCGGGTCCGGCTGCTCGCCGCCGATCTCCCGGGCCCAGCTCACCAGCTGATCCGTCTCGCCGGCCATTGCGGAGACGACGACCGCCACCTGGTTGCCGACCGCAGCGCTGGACACGACGCGCTGGGCGACGTTCCGGATGCAGTCGAGATCACCGACGCTCGTGCCGCCGTATTTCTGGACAATCAGGGCCATTGATCACCTGTCAACGCGTCGCTCCAGCGAGCCAGGATTTCCCGGGAGGCGGGTCCCGAGCCCTTTGCGTGTAGCACACGCTGCGTCTGCGCCGCCTCGTCCCGGGACCGGTCGATACGGATCTCGAGACGATCGGCCGGCAGTGCACCGAGCGCCCGGTCCGCCCACTCGACAGCGACCACGGAATCCGGGCCCAGCAAGTCCTGAAAGCCCGCGTGATCGAGCGCCGCCGCCCCGTCGAGTCGATAGCAGTCTACGTGCGCCAGGCGACGGCCCCGGGACGCGGGATACTCCGCTGCGATCACGAAGCTGGGACTCGCCACCTGCAGCGGGTCGACACCCAGGCCATCGGCCAATCCCTTGACGAAGGCGGTCTTCCCCGCGCCGAGCGGACCGAAGAGCGCGATCACGCAGCCCTCGCCCACGACGGCGGCCAGACAGCGCCCCGCCGCCCGAGTCGCGTCAGGGCTCGGGGAAGGCCAGCGCAAGGCGTTCTCCCGCGATCGGGGCGACGGCCGCAGCGCGCAGAATCCGACCCGCTTCGGGCAGTTCGCCGGCCAGGTCGCCCGCGAGCAAGCCCGACGGCCCGGTGCGCTCGGCGATCCGGTCGGCGGCGAAGCCGTGCCAGAAGGCGGCGAGCGCTGCGGCATCGAAGCAGTTGAGCCCCTGGGCCAGGAGGCCCGCAGCCATGCCGAGCAGAACGTCGCCCGTGCCCCCGCTGCCCAGCGCCGGACCGCCATTCGGATTCACGAGCAGCGCACCGTCCGGCGAGGCGATCACCGTGCCGGCGCCCTTCAACAGCACCACGGCACCCGTGCGCTCGGCCAGGCAGCGTGCGGCGCCCGGCCGGTCGCGGTTGAGTTCGCGAGCGGATCCTCCCAGCAGCGCCGCCGCCTCGCCCGGATGCGGGGTGAGCAATGTTGCGCCGGCCCGCTCGCGCAGCAGTTCGGGCGAAGCCGCAAACGGGTGCAGTGCATCGGCATCGAGTGCCAGCGGCGCCCGCACTCGGAGCGCCACACCGCGCACGAGCTTCGCCGTTTCGGCGCTGCCTCCCAGCCCGGGACCCATGCCGACAGCGCTCCGCCCTGCCGCAAGTTCGACGAGGGCGTCCTCGGCCCCGGCCGCAAGCGCGCGGCCGGCGGTGTCGGGAAGCGGCGCGGTCATGGCCTCGGTGCACTTCACCTCGAGGATCTCGTTTACTCCGGCCGGGCACGCCACGGTGACCAGCCCGGCGCCCACCCGTGCCGCCGCATCTGCGGCGAGGGCAGCGGCGCCGGTCTTGCCCTCCGAACCCGCCACGACCAGCGCGTGACCAAAGCGGCCCTTGTGCCCGGCTGGGGGCCGTGCCGGCATCCGCTCGCCGGCCGCAGCCCGGGTCCAGACCGCGGCGTCCGGGCGCGCTGTCGGTGTCTCGTCGACGATGCCGATACGGGCCACCACCACCCGACCGGCGTGCTCGCGTCCCGGCTCGAGTGCGAGCCCGATTTTCGGCAGGCCGAAGGTGACGGTTACATCGGCGCGCACCGCATCACCGAGCGCTTGACCCGTGTCGGCGCAGATCCCGGAGGGCATGTCGAGCGCCACCACGCGCACGTCGGAACCGCGACTCGCCGCAATTCGCCGCACGCTGGCCGCCGGCGCCTTGTCGACCGGGTGCGAAAGCCCGGTCCCGAAGATCGCATCGACGATCACGCCGCGCCGCGGAGCGCGCCAGCGCGGTCCGCCGATCTCGAGGCCTGCCGTGCGCGCCCGGCGCGCGTTGGCCGCCGCGTCTTTGCGCAGCCGCCGCGACTCTCCCAGCAGGGCCAGGCGCACCGGCACGCCGAGCAGATGCAGGTGGCGTGCGACCACGAAGCCATCGCCGCCGTTGTTGCCCATGCCACAGACCACGAGCACCTCGCCCGCAGCGCGCAGCTCTTCGAGAACGACCTGCGCGGCCGCGCGGCCGGCACTCTCCATCAGCACCTCGCCCGGCACGCCGAGGGTCTCGATCGTGTGGCGATCGAGGGCGCGCATGGTCTCCGCACCGACGAGCGGCCAGATCCGGTGCAGCGTCATGCGATCCGGGCGCGCAAGTCGCGCAGGGCCCGGTCCAAGCCCACCAGGAAGCCGCGGGCCAGCGCAGAGCGGCCGATCGTCACCCACTCGGCGGCGGGACAGGTGGTGAGCACCTCTGTGAGATTGCGAAACGAGAGCCCTCCGCCCAGACCAATGGCCAACTGGAGCTTCGACGCGAGCCGGACCGCATCTCCGAGACGTTCCAACTCCGGACCACGCTCCGACGGCGGCAGGTCTACGAGCGACCCGGTGTAGAACTCGAGGGCGGGAATGCTCTCGGCGTGGACTCGCTTCACCGCATCGAGGTCGGGGGCCACGACCGCGCAGCTCGGGATGCCCGCCTCGGCCAGTGTCCGAACCACCGGCTCCAGCGGTGCTCCGCGGCCGGAGAGGTCGAGGGGCGCTGCCGGCGCCCCGGGCGCGCGGCCCTCCGCCGCCAGCACCACCCGGTGGGGGCGCCCTTCGAGAGCGACCTTGACGAGAGCCTGGCTCGGCGGCAGACGCAGCTCGAGCCGGCGTGCGGCGCGGCGCACGTCCCGAATGTCGTCCTCGCGAACCGGCTTCAGGTCTTCGCTCACTGCGAGGCGCACCACGTCGACACCCGCCAATTCGGCCAGCATTGCGGCCGCCGGCAGATCCACCTCGGTGGCTCCCGCAGCGTCCCGCAGGCTGGCGAGGCCATGAAGCGCGAGGGTGAGTCCCGGCACCGCTAGCCCTCGGCCAACGCGTAGCGCAGCTCATCGGCGAGTTCCGCCGCAACCTCGGAGACGCGCGATGCGTCGTCACCCTCCACCATGATGCGGGCCTTGGGCTCGGTACCGCTGTAGCGGATCACTACGCGTCCACGGCCTTCGAACTCGGCTTCGATTCTCTCGAGCGCCTCCATCACCTTTGGCAGTTCCTCGATTGGGCGCTTCGCGGCGATCGGAACGCTGACGAGTGTCTGCGGAAAACGCTCGAAGGCCTCCGCCAGCTCGGAGAGCCGGCCGCCCTTGCGCCGCATGATCGCGAGCGCCTGGAGTGCCGTAACCAGAGCGTCACCCGTGGTGTTGTGGTCCAGAAAGACCAGGTGTCCGGACTGCTCACCGCCCAGGTTGCAGCCCTCCTTGCGCATGGCCTCCACCACGTAGCGATCGCCCACGGACGTGCGAAGCAGTTGCGTTCCCATGGCCGTCAACGCGTGCTCGAGGCCCAGGTTGCTCATCACGGTACCCACGACCTGGTCGCCGCGCAGCGCGCCCCGCTCGATCAGGTCGCGCGTAAAGAGCGCGAGGAGTTCGTCGCCATCGAGAATCTCGCCCTGCTCGTCCACCAGTACCGCGCGATCCGCGTCGCCGTCGAGCGCGATGCCGACATCTGCCCGCACTTCGCGGACCTTCGCCACCGTGCGCTCGGGGAAGAGCGCACCACAGCCGTTGTTGATGTTCCGGCCGTTGGGTTCGACGCCCAGCGCGAATACTTCTGCACCGAGTTCCGCTAGAACAGTGGGGCCCACCTTGTACCCCGCGCCGTTGGCGCAGTCGAGCACCACCCGGAGCCCCTCCAGCGAAAATCCGGGCGGGAGGGTCTTCTTCAGGAAGACGACGTAGCGGCCCTCGGCATCGTCGATGCGACGGGCTTGGCCGATCTCGTTGGCCGGGGCGCGCAGCGTCGCCAACTCGCCGCTTGCAATGAGGCTTTCGATGCGCGTCTCGATCGCGTCGGGCAGCTTGAAACCATCGCTCGAGAAGAACTTGATGCCGTTGTCCTCGTACGCGTTATGACTCGCCGAGATCATGACACCCGCGTGACACCGCATGTCCTGAGTCAGGAAGGCCATCCCCGGGGTAGGCATCGGACCCACCTGGATCACGTCGACACCCATGGTGCAGATACCAGCCGCGAGTGCGTCCTCGAATACGTAGCCCGAAAGCCGCGTGTCCTTGCCGATGATGATCCGGCGCCGCTCGGCACCGGGTACCCGCAATACGTGGGCAATCGCCTGGCCGAGCGCCAGTGCGACCTCCGCCGTCATGGGGTGTTCATTGGCCCGACCGCGCACGCCATCGGTTCCGAACAATCGATCCCTCATCCGGTCTGCTGCCCCTTCCCGCCGGGTGCGACGCCCTCGGGCGGCTCGAGCGGCTCGATGTCGATCTTCACCGTAACCGCCTCGTCGTTCTCGACCCATACGTGATCTGCGCCGATCGAGAGCTTCACCTCGCGCTCTTCCGGTGCCTCGAGCTGCGACACGTCGATCGTTTCGGTGACCACCTCCGAGAGGCGCAGTACCCGGCTGCGCGCCCCCGTGAGCCAGATCCGTGCCGGCTCGATCTCCACCCCATTGAGTTTGTAGCCCTCCGGCGGTTCTCCCTGTACATCGGCACGAATCCGCACGTTCTTTCGGCCCCTGCGCTCGAACCGCACGTCGATCTGGGAGGGCGAACGACCCACCACCCGGAGCCCGCGCGGCAGGTCGAGGCGGTCGTCGTCCACCTCGTAGCGGGCCCGCCCTGGCTTTGCGCCCCCCACGCTTTCCACGTACTCGAGTTCCGCCGCGGACAGGTTGCGGAAGGTGGCGCGACTGCCCCGCACCCGGATGTTGATCTTGGTCACCGTCTGGTCCGTGATCACCAGATCGTCCGGCAGTGCATCGAAGACGAGCGGAAGCTCGTATTCGCGCTCCACCGTGGATCCGCCCCGCGCCAAGCCCCACAGCACCATCGCGATCACGATGGCGAGGACTGCGTAGCGAAAGTTTCCGGTCCGGCGTTTGCGCGCCATGGTCAGCTCGCGGACCTCGCTTCGGCCCCCTCCTCGGGAACCGCGTGCTCCTCGCCACCGGGATGGCCCGCCTCGTCCGGCAGGTCTCGCCGGTCACTGCCCAGGACCTCTGCCAGGGAGCCGCGCAGCTCCGGTGTGTCGAGGCCGCTGGTGATCTCGCCTCCCATGACCAGGGAGATCGATCCGGTCTCCTCGGAAACCACGACGACGACCGCGTCGGTCTCTTCCGTGATCCCGACCGCGGCCCGGTGCCGCGTGCCCACACCTTCGGGAAGATCGTCGCGCAGGGTGAGGGGCAGGATCGCCCCAGCCATGGCGATGCGTCCCCGTTGGACGACTACCGCGCCGTCGTGGAGCGGCGAAGCGGGGAGGAAGAGCGATACCAGCAGGCCCTTCGCCACAGCAGCGTCGAGCGGGGTGCCGGCTTCGAGCTGGTCGTCGAGCCCCGTGTCGCGTTCCAGCACGATCAGTCCGCCCACTCGCCGCTTCGAAAGCAGCTGTGCCGCGCGCACGATTTCCTCGACAATCTGCGATTCCTGTTCCGGAGAGACGCCGCGGAAGAGCCCGCGGCCCATCCGCGCCAGCGCGCGACGGATATCGTGCTGGAAGAGCACCACGAGGATGATGACACCAGGAGCAAGCAATGAATCGAGAATCAACTGGAGCGTGACGAGTTCGAAGACCCGCGATGCAACCAGCGCTCCGATCAGGACGACGAGGCCCACCAGGATCTGTACGGCGCGTGTGCCGCGGATCAGGAGCAGCAGCCAGTAGATGCCGAAAGCCACGATCCCGATGTCGAGCGTGTCTCGAACCGGGTCGTAGGTGTCCTGCAGGTAGACCCAGAATTCCTGGAGCAGCTCCCACAGCCACTCGATCACGACGTCGCTCCCCGCAGCGCGCGTCCCACCGCCACCGCGCGGCGCGCGCCCGCCACCGCGTGGACCCGCACCGCGTCCGCACCCACGAATGCCGCCACGGCACATGCGGCGTCTGTCGCTGCATCGCGCTCGTGCACCGGGTCGCCAGTCAACGCGCCGAGGAACGACTTGCGCGAGGGGCCCACCAGCACGGGCAGGCCGATTCGGCGGCGGAGCTCTCCGGCACCCGCCAAAAGCTTCAAGTTCTGCTCGAGGTTCTTGCCGAAACCGATACCGGGATCTACGCAGATCTGTGCATCTGGAACCCCGGCCGCGCGCGCCTTCCCGGCGCTCTCCTCCAGTTCGCCGGCCACCTCGGCCAGCACGTCGGCAAAGGTCGGGGCGTCCTGCATGGTTTCAGGGGTTCCACGCAGGTGACCCAGGACCAGGCTCACGCCGCGTTGCGCCGCCAGCCCCGCCAGACCGGGATCGTGGGCGAGGCCGGAAACGTCGTTGACGATGGAGGCCCCCGCGTCGAGCGCGGCCGCTGCCACGGGCAGTTTGCGCGTGTCCACGCACACCGGCGCAGCGAAGCGCTTGGAGAGTGCCTCCACCACGGGTACGACCCGGTCCCGCTCCACTCGAGCGGGCACCTCGCGGGCACCCGGGCGAGTCGACTCCCCGCCCACGTCGAGCACGTGCGCACCAGCATCGATCAGCCCGGCGGCTGCATCGATGGCCTCGTCGAGCCGCAGCTGTCCGCCCTGCGTAACAAATCGCCCGCCGTCCGAGAACGAGTCCGGGGTCGCGTTCAGCACTGCGACGATCGTGACCCGGTCTCTCGGGAAGATCGTCTCCATCGTTTCCCTTCGGAGCTAGCTCGGAACGGGCTCGGGAAGCTCGTCTCCGGGAATCCCGGAGGGCTTCGCATCCCGTGCCCGCTCCGACGGTGTGTCGTTCCTGGGATCCGGGGGAGTGACCGGAGACGGCAGCGGTGACAGAACCTCGCCGCGTCCCAGCGCCAGGAGTTCCTCGGCGTCGAGTGTCTCGCGTTCGAGAAGTGCCGTACAAATCCGCTCGAGCAAATCCCGGTTCTCTTCGAGCATCTGCTTTGCCTCATCGTATGCCCGACCGAGGATGGACGAGATCTCCTCGTCGACCATTCGAGCCCTGTGCTCGCTGTACTCCTTGCGTTGCACGAAGTCGCGCCCGAGGAAGACATCGCCCCCGTCGTCGCCCAGCGCGACGGGACCGATCCTGTCGCTCATTCCGTACTGGCACACCATGCGGTGCGCGCTTTCGGTCGCCTGCTTGAGATCGTTCATCGCGCCCGTGGAGGTGTGTCCGAAGACCAGCTCTTCGGCGGCTCGCCCACCCATGGCGTGCTTGATGTGCGCCAGAAGCTGCTCGCACGTGAGCGTGTAGCGGTCTTCCTCGGGCATGGTGAGCGTGGCGCCCAGGGCCAACCCGCGCGGAATGATCGTAACCTTGTGTACGGGGTCGGCACCCGGCGTCAGCATCGCGACGATGGCATGTCCGGCCTCGTGGAAGGCCGTCTGGCGCTTGTCCTCGTCTGTCATGAGGAGGCTCTTCCGCGCCGTGCCCAGGATGACCTTGTCCTTCGCCTCCTCGAAGTCGTGCATCCCGACATCTTCTGCATCGTGTCGAGCGGCCAGCAGCGCCGCCTCGTTCACGAGGTTCCGGAGATCGGCCCCGACGAAGCCCGGTGTCCCGCGGGCGATCGTGTGGAGCACCACGTCGTCGGCCAGGGCCACGAGGCGGGTGTGTACGCGCAGGATCTCGATGCGACCGCGCAGGTCGGGTCGCGGCACCACGACGCGACGGTCGAAGCGTCCGGGGCGCAACAGCGCCGGGTCCAGCACATCGGGCCGGTTGGTGGCCGCGATCATGATGACGCCCTCGTTGGCTTCGAAGCCATCCATCTCGACCAGCAATTGGTTCAGCGTCTGCTCGCGCTCGTCGTGTCCACCGCCGAGCCCCGCGCCGCGGTGGCGACCCACCGCGTCGATTTCGTCGATGAAGATGATGCAGGGCGCGTTCTTCTTGCCCTGGAGAAAGAGGTCGCGCACTCGCGAGGCTCCGACGCCGACGAACATCTCGACGAAGTCGGACCCGGAAATCGAGTAGAAGGGAACACCGGCCTCGCCCGCCACCGCGCGTGCGAGCAGCGTCTTGCCCGTGCCTGGGGGACCCACGAGCAGCACACCCTTGGGAATCCGACCGCCCAGCCGCGTGAACTTCTTGGGCTCGCGGAGGAAGGCGATGATCTCCTCGAGTTCGCACTTCGATTCCTCGACGCCCGCCACGTCCTCGAATGTGATCTGCTGCTGATTCTCGGTCAGCAAGCGCGCCCGGCTCTTGCCGAAGGTCATGGCCTTGCCGCCGCCTGCCTGCATCTGGCGGATGAAGAAGATCCACAATCCGATGAAGAGCAGCAGCGGGAACCACATGATGAGGATCTGGCGCCAGAAACTGCTCTCGGGCTTTGGCTGCGCCTCGATGTCGACCTGCTTCGCCACGAGGGAATCGATCAGGTCCTGGGTCACGGCCGGCGCAAAGGTCTTGAAGACTCCGCCGTCCGTGGTCGTGACCTCGATATTGCCCTCTTCGATCAGCACGGAGGAGACATCGTCCTGCTCCAGGAGAGTCAGGAATTCGGTGTAGTGCTTCTCCGAAACAGGGGGCTCGCTCTGCCGCAACATGGTTACGAGCAGCAGGATCATTCCGAGGATCACGACCCAAAGGGCCACGTTCTTGTAGAAGTGCTGATTCAAGGATTCTCCACCGGTGGGCCCGAGCGGCAAAAACCAGTACAGGAAACAGAGCTTAGCACGGCGGATGCAACCTGAATCCCTCGCGTCGCCGCTCGAGGACCCGCCGCCCAGGCAGCTCGAGGCGCTTGCCGGTGGCTGCGCTCGCGAAGAATCCGCACATCCGCTCCAGGTGAACCCGGGTCACGTGTCGCCCGGCGCCGGAGCGCACCAGCGCCGCCCGGGCGACGCGGCGCGCCAGGGCCTCGGGCAGCTCTGCCCAGTTCGTGGCGTCGATCAGCAGCGCACCCCCGTCTGAGGAGAAGCGAGCCGCGACCTCCTGTTCGACCCTTGCAGCAATCCATTCGGTATCCCGTCGCTGTGCATCGGCCAGTTTCGCCAATGCCCTGAGCAGGCCCGGATTGAACTCCTGGGCCAGCTCGGGCAGCCGCGCACGCACGCGATTGCGGGTGTAGGCGGGCGAGGCGTTGCTCGCGTCCTCCCGCCAGCTTAGACCGCGCTCGCGGGCGAAACGTTCGATGGCGGCACGGGATACCCCCAGGAGCGGACGCACGACCGGGGCGCTCGGAGAGAGGTCTGCCGAGTGCTCGGGGATGCCCCCGAGCCCGTCCGGACCCGTCCCGCGCAGCAGCCTCAGCAGCACCGTCTCGGCCTGATCGTCGAGATTGTGCGCCGTGGCGATCCGCTCGGCGCCAACCTGGCGCGCAGCGCACTCCAATGCCGCGTAGCGGCTCTGTCGCGCGGCCTCCTGAAGCGTGAGCCGCTCGCGGCTGGGGCCGGGGGGGCGATCCGGGGCCGCGCAAATCGCCTTCACCCCCACCCCACGCTCTGCCCCGAACGTTTCCACGAAGGCCTGGTCGGCATCCGAATCGGCGCCCCGCAGTCCGTGGTTCACGTGCCCAATCGACAAATCCAGGCCGAAGGGTTCGGCCAGCTCCTCCAGGGCCGCGAAGAGCGCGACCGAGTCGACCCCCCCGGAAATGGCTACCAGGAGCGAGCTGTCCCGGATGTCCAGCCGGGACAAGGCCTCGGCGACGCTTCGGAGCAGCATGCGCCCATGGTATACGCTGCCCCCTATGAGCCACATCGACTACGCCGAAATCCAGGCGCTCGACCGGGCCCACGTCATCCACCCGATCGCAGAACTCCACAAGCAGGAGCAGTGCGGCGCACAGATCTTCGTGGCGGGCCGGGGTGTCGAGCTCGAGCTCGCAGACGGGCGAACCGTGCTCGACGGATTTTCCGGCCTATTCAACATCAACGTCGGACACGGCCGAACCGAGATTGCCGAGGCCGTGGCCGAACAGATGCGCGAACTCGCCTATTACCCGTCGTTCTGGGACTTCGGCAACGCGCCGGCCGCACGCCTGGCGGGGCGCCTGGTCGAGTTGTTGCCCGCTGACCTCGGGCTCCGCCATGTGCTCTTCGGGACCAGCGGCAGCGAGGCGAACGAGACCAACTTCCGGCTCGCGCGTCTCTACCACGCTGCCCGAGGCCGCCCGGAGAAGAAGCGCATCCTGTCCCGGCGCTGGGCCTACCACGGCTCGTCCCGGGCCACCGGAAGCGCCACGGGCATCTCCGCCTACCACGTGCTCGCGGATCTGGATCCCGATCACCTTCACGTAGCACCGCCCTACTGCTACCGCTGCGAGTTTGGAAAGGTCTCCCCCGGCTGCGGCATGCCCTGCGCCGGAGACCTGGAGCAGACCCTGCAACGCGAGGATGCGGGCACGGTCGCTGCCTTCTTGGTCGAGCCCGTGATGGGAACCGGCGGCATCGTGCCCCCGCCGCCCGATTACTTCGCCGAGATCCAAGAGATCTGCCGCCGCCACGACGTCCTGCTCATCCTGGACGAGGTGATCACGGGATTCGGGCGCACCGGGCGCTGGTTCGGTATGGAGCATTGGGATGTGCGGCCCGACCTGGTGTCGTTCGCCAAGGGCATCTCATCGGGCTACCTGCCGCTCGCGGCCTCGGTGATCTCCGACCGGGTCTACGAGACCCTGCGCGACCAGTTGCCCTCCGGACTCCCGCTCATGCACGGCTTCACCTACAACAACCACCCGACGTGCTGTGCCGCGGGGCTCGCGAACCTCGACATTCTGGAGTCCGAGGGCCTGGTCGAAAACGCGCACCGGGTGGGCAACCACCTGCTCGAGCGGCTCCGGAAGTCCTTCGCGGACTCGCCGATCACTGGCGAGATCCGCGGCCTCGGCATGCTGGCCGCGATCGAGATCGTCCGCGATCGCGAAACGAAAGAGCCCTTCCCGAATGTCGCCGACACGCATTGGATCGCGAATGCCTGCTTCGAGCGGGGCCTCATCGTGCGTGCCCTGTTCCAAAGCGTGGCGCTGGCGCCGCCACTATGTGCCAGCCGGGAAGACGTGGACCGGATGCTGGCGGTGCTCGAGGATGTCTGGCCCGAAGCCCAGCACCGCTTCGCCGGGCGGAGTTGATGGCTGCCCGGAAGCAGACCGCACCCAAGGCCGAGACCCGACGCCCGCATAGGCAAGCGGCGGCAACCCGCCGGCGCCTCGGAGGGCGCCGCTAGACCCGCAGCGCGCTGGCGCTTCCGAGCAACACCCGAGTGTCATCCGCCTTGTCGATCCACACATCGCAGTGGACGCGAAGCCGCTCGCCCTCGGGCGTCTGTTCGCGGATCTTCGCCCGGGCGGTCACGGTCTCGTCCACCCACAGGACGTTGGTGAGCTTCACGGACATCCGCCCGCCCTGGAGCCACCCCATGCCGAAGGCGCGCTGCATGAGCTCAGAGACAAAACAGGTCGACATCATTCCCTGTACCACGATATTCGGGAATCCGAGTTTCTGAGCCTGCTCGGCATCCGTGTGGTAGTTGCGGCCCGGCCCCGAGAACATCCAGCAGCGGCGGGCGTCGATCGTCTTGGTGCACGATCCCACGTCGGGTCCGGTGGCGGTCGGAAACGGGGGGCGCTCTCGCTTCTGCTTGCTGCGGACGGTGGACTCGTCCACCACGAAGCCACTCTCCCCCATTGCGCTCGGCTCCTGCGGCGGCAAAAAGGACTGGAACGTGCGGCCGCGGACGAGGAGCCGGCCATCGGCCGCATCCATCAGGTCGGTCTCGTTCACCACGTAGTCGCGGCCGCGCTTCTGGAAGCGGTCCACGATGGTCGAACGCGTGCGGGCCCGAGAGCCTGGCGGCAGCGGTGCAAAGATCTCCCAGTCCTGCTGCGCGTGGAGATTTCCGAAGAGATTCTTCAGGTACCACTCGCCCGCGTGCTTGTAGCACTCCGAGTGGTGGAGGAGCGGTGGTGCCCACTGCTCGTGGATCGGGTCGTGATCGTCGAGAGCATCGGCGTAGAACTCGATCCCCTCGCGCGTGATCTCGTACTCGTTGGCTCCGCAGTGCCGGCCCACGTGGGCCGGCTCGCCCTTGAGGTTCACCGTGCGCTCCCTTCCTTTCGATTCCCCTGAGTCTATCATTGGTGACGTGAGTGAGTCCGTGCACCGGGGGGCCACGCGATGCGTCGGCGAGGAAGCCGTCACCGCAGCCGCCCTCGCCACACTGCGGCGGCTGCATCTCTCGCGGCACTAGAGATGTCGACGCCCCAGGTCGATGCGAACGTCGCCAGCTGGATCCTCCGCCACGCGAACGAGCGCGGCAGTCAGTTGGCCCTGGTGGACGGAGAGCGGCGGCTCGACTACGCCGGCCTCGAAGCGCGGGTGCGGCGCTGCGCGGGGGTCCTCGCCTCGCGTGGCGTCGGGCGGGGAGACCGAGTGGCGCTGGTGCTCCGCAACGGTATCGCGTACCTGGAACTCGTCCTCGCCACGGCTCGACTGGGAGCGATCGCCACGCCGCTCAATGCTCGGCTCACGCCGCGCGAGATCGGTGGGCTGCTGGCGGACTGCTCGCCGCGCCTGCTCGTGCACGATCGAGAGACAGGGATCTCCGGCGACTGGGAGCTGCTCGACACCCGGACCTACGAGACAGCCATGAGCGTCGCGCGGTCCGTCGACGCGATTGCAGCCGTGCGTCCCGAGGACCCGATGCTCCTGATGTACACGTCGGGCACGACGGGCAGGCCCAAGGGCGCTCTCCTGCCCCACAGGAAGACCCTCTACAACGCGCGCAACGCGGAGATCTTCTTCGGACTGACTGCGCGGGACCGGGTGCTCGTCGCGCTCCCGCTATTTCATTCCTTCGGGCTGAAGATCCTCGCCCTGCCCACGCTATACGCCGGCGGCCGGATCGTGCTCGAGCGGCGTTTCGTTGCGCACGAGGCGTGGAACACCGTAGATCGCGAAGGGATCAGCTTCTTCGGGGGAGTCCCCTCCATGTTTCGCGAGCTGCTCGAGGCTCTCGGGCCGGAGCGGGATCTCTCGAGCCTGCGTTTTCTCTTCACGGCCGGCTCCGCGATACCCGTGGAGTTGATCCGCTGCTTCGAGGCGCAAGGTCTCGTGATGAAACAGGGGTTCGGACAGACGGAGACCTCGATCCTGTACTGCCTCGACGCGAAAGACGCAGTGCGCAAGGCGGGAAGCGTGGGACTCCCAGTGCGCCACGCCGAAGTGCGCGTCGTGCAGCGCGAGAACATCGACGGCCCGCCCGAAGCCTGGCGGAACGTGGCGCCGGGCGAGACCGGCGAGATCGTGGTCCGCGGGCCCATTCTCATGACGGGCTACTGGGGACGGCCCGAGGCCACCGCCGAAGTGATGCGGGGGCAGTGGCTGCGCACGGGCGATCTCGCCACGTTGGATGAGGAGGGCTTCGCCACACTCGTGGGACGAGCGCACGATATGTACATCTCTGGCGGGGAGAACGTCTATCCGGCCGAAATCGAGGCCGTGTACGAAGCGCACCCCAGCCTGCGCGATGTCGCGGTAGTCGGTGTGCCCGACGAGCGCTGGGGCGAGGTCGGCCATGCGTTCTGTGTCCTGGAGGCCGGGGCCGTCCTCCCCAGCGACGCGCTGCGCCGCTGGGGAGCGGAGCGGCTCGCCGACTTCAAGCTGCCGAAGCGTTTCATCGCCGTCCCCGAGTTGCCGCGCACCGAAACCGGCAAGGTCATGAAGCACGCCCTGAACCGCTAGAGCAACGAGCGCAACGGAGTTCGCGGCGCTCGGCTAGCTCGACTGAGTGCGCGGCGCGCTCGGCTAGCTCGACTGAGTGCGCGGCGCGCTCGCTAGCTCGCGATCAGCAACCGCAGGCGATTGCCGACACGCTCGGCTAGCTCGACTGAGTGCGCGGCGCGCTCGGCTAGCTCGACTGAGTGCGCGGCGCGCTCGCTAGCTCGCGATCAGCAACCGCAGGC